>JAKBCR010000216.1 GCA_021807675.1 Pseudomonadota bacterium | reverse complement strand
TTCGAATGGGCCGTTAGCTCAGCTGGTAGAGCAGGAGACTCTTAATCTCTTGGTCGTAGGTTCGATCCCTACACGGCCCACCATTTAGCCTTTAATATCAGTGACTTGCGAGCACGCCAGGCTCGCGAGCTTCACTGTGTGCGTTATTTAGTGCAGACTCCGTGCAGCGACTTACTCATCGCTGCACGCAGTGCACCGGGGCGCACATGGCATCAATCCAGCGCATCGTCTCGCCGCTCACGAAGGACATTTCCTATCGTGCGCAGGTCCGAGTAAAGGGCCGCTCGTCCGAGTCGGCGACATTCCCGAACCGGAAGGAAGCAGAGGCGTGGGCGGCCTCGATCGAAACGGCGATCCGCGAAGGGCGGCACTTTCCGCACGCCGCCGCGAAGCGCACCAGTTTCGACGCGCTCGCCAAGGACTACGCGGAGACGGTCCTGGTGGAGTTCGACGAGGTGCAGCGCGCCGCCCGCACGCTTCAGCTCAACTGGTGGTCCAAGCAGTTTGCCGGCAAGAGCGTCGCCGAGATAACAGCCGATGCCGTCTCGAAAGCGCGCGACGCCTGCGGGGCGGAAACCTTCACCCGAGGCAAGCCGCGGAAGGACAAGAAGACCGGCGAGATCATCCCGCCCAAGGAATATCGGCGCAGCGGCGCGACCGTCAACCGCTACATCGCGACGCTCTCGCACCTGTTCTCCTTCGCGGTCAAAGAGCGCCGGCTGATCGACCGCAACCCGGTCGGCGACATCCGCCGCAAGAAGGAGCCGAGGGGCCGCACTCGGTTCCTCTCGGACGAAGAGCGCGCTGCGCTGCTGCATGCGTGCGCCAACTCTGAATGGGTGCCACTTCACGCCCTCGTCCTGCTCGCGATCACGACCGGCGGGCGTCGCGGCGAGCTCGTGTCGCTGAAATGGGCCGACGTGGATCTCAAGGCCGGCCGCGCAACCATTCACGACACGAAGAACGGAGAGCAGCGGACGCTGCCGCTCGCAGGCAAGGCGCTGGAAGCGTTACGGCAGCTCAAACTTCAGAACTCGGCGCGCAGTGAGTACCTGTTTCCCTCACCGACCGTGGTACTCGGCCCCGAGACCGGGAAGCCGCAGCTCGATGCGCCCTATGAGCACTTCGACGCGCACTGGTACGCCGCGCTCGAGGCGGCCGGGATCGGCGACTTTCGATTCCATGACCTGCGCCACACCACGGCCTCGATGCTCGCCGCGCAGGGCGCATCGCTCCTCGAGATCGCCGATGTGCTCGGACACAAGACGCTGGCCATGGTGAAGCGCTACTCGCATCTGGTGGTTGACCACAAGGCGAAGGTGATCGAGAAGATGGTCGTGGCGAAGGGACTTTGAATACCCCGAAGCGTCGCGTCGCCATCGTCCGGAGTCGACCCGATAACGCCCAATTTGACCGGCGCAAGTCATCATGGCCGCAATGGCGGCGCTTAGGAGTATCATCGAGTGGCATCTGGCGTTTGCCGGATGCGACTGACGCGTGACGAGAATTGAGCACTTGTCTGGCTCGTCGGACAATAGCTACGAGTCGCAGCTTGCTTTTGTGGCCCCTGCTTCTCGCATCGCTAGGTAGCCTCGCGGAATGGGGTTACGCGGCGAGCCCGCCGCTTTCGAAAGTGCCCTTCGTGGGCTGCCCTTCCCGCAATATGGGCACCCCCGTCGCTGCGCCTCATCGAGCACCCCGCATTGTTGCGGTAGAAGCCTCAATCGCCGCTCGGATCGCCTATTACGCAGGCGCCTCTCAGTATTGGCCCGGCGCGTATGCCCCACGCGGCTGGCACTGCCGCGTATGGTCCGGCGCGGATGGATCCTTCATGATCGTGACCCCCGAGCCCCCGCCCGACGCGAACCCCCACGCATCGGTGACCGGACCAGGCGTTTTCGCCTCGATCAGCATAGGAGGTACCGGCGGGCGCTTCGATGTCGCACAAGTCGGCGCCCGGTTCTTTCCGCAAGCGCTGCGAGCCTTTATCCAGAAAGTCCGGACCGGAGATGCCGATCTCCCCGCCGCCCACTTTGTCGTGAAGCCTTACCCGAACGACATCGTTACTCGAGTGGGTAACCGGATGATCGAATTCACAACACCCGCTTTCCATGAAGGGTTCGGTACCGGCGGCGTATACCCGATATTCATGGTGTCGGATCAGGCCGTCCGCGGCATAGTCGCCTTCAGTGTTAAGCCGCCAGCGGCATCTCCTACATGGCCGAATCTCCACGAGTTCGAGATACGGCTGCCGACGAAGGAGCGATCGCTCGCCACGCCCCTGATCCAGCTCGAAGAGCAATGTTTGAAGGATCGCTTGGGCTGTTGATGACGGTTCTCGGATACCGCGCACGTCCGCTATCGAGAGCCCCGACTGCGGCCCACCGATGTCCTCACTTGGCCGTCAGCGCTTGTCCGCGACCTGTCGGTCCCGACCCATTTCGGACTCCCGGCGCCGTCCGCTTTCGGGACACCTGGAATTAGGGTCCTATGTCGCTTTCGCCAGCCTCAAAATATGCTTATCGCTACGGAGCGACCCGTGACGCTCTCTACAAACCCGAGGGCCTTGCGTACCTTCTCTCGCTGTGGATCCAGGTCCACGTTACCGAGGATCACGCGACGAGTTTGCCCTTTGAATTCCAGATCCATCTGTCCAAGCGCCTTTCGATATCTTGCCCGGACCAGAGTTCCCCAAGGTACGAATTGCGATGACGCCCTGTATCTAATCGATACGCCCTCGTCATTCAACGTTACCTCCGAGAGCAGTGCATGCCAATTGCGGGAAAAGACCACGGCGATCCAACCGAAGGCGACGCCCAGCAATCCCATAAAGATCGCCTGCAATTTCGACGCTAAGCTACCATCCAACCGTATAAAGACAAAGAGCGCGGCCCCCAACAGGATGATTGATAAAAGTGCAATCACCGGCAGTCCGATAAAAGTGAGCCAAACCAAGGGACGGCTGTACTTGAATACGAGATTGCCGCTGGTTTCCGTGGTAAGCGGCTCTTTCTCAGCGCGTATAACCGCGAGTAATGATGCCACCGATATCGGTATGACAGCGTATGAGCCACCGACGATTCCTGCGAGCAGACAGGCAGACAGTCCAATCAGTGCCTTCCGGGGCTTGCGCCCGCATAACCCGACGATTAGTGGAAGCGCGCCACCGACCGCGCCGATCACAGCGCCGGTCTTCGCGGCTGATATCAATGCATATGTGGCGGACAACTTGGCGCTTCCGGTTGAGATATTGCTGGATTGCTCGCGTCGCCAGCGGGAGTCGATTTTCTGCTTTTTAGAGGACTGATGCTATCACCAGGTGCCCTTGTCGCGCGACTTCGCAAGCTCGTTGTCGTCTTCCGCCATGGTCGAAGTACAGCAGCGTGTACTGCAACTGTCAACATACCCGCACTAGCGCAGTTCCAGACGCTACGCCATGCGCTGCTACGCTCGTCAACTGCCGCGCCGAGCCCCGACACCTGGACCAATTTAGGACGGTGCCAATGCAATGCAGGATAGGCTTTCGGCTGCTTTTTGATTCAAAACCTTCGATCTGTTCCGACCAGACAGTGCGGTAAAGCACCGCGTAAGCGGCTGCGGAGTCGGCTGGCGGACCAACCATCCAAAACCCACACGGATCTGTTTCGAGTCAGGTGATTGTGCAGTTTTTGGCGTGCGCCGTTGCTTCAAGCAGTCAACAGGTGTCTACGAAGATCCACCGGTCAATCTATTTGCAGCGCATCATTTTCTGGTTTCAAATGTTACCCGATGACCGGGAGCACGCACCTGTCGACTTGGATCAGCAATGAGGCGAAGCAGCGCTTTGCGGCAGCGGCCGCGCGCCAGAGGCTCTCGGAATCGGCTCTGCTCAAGCGGTTGGTCGAGCAAATGCTGGCCAGTGCCGGCATTGACGACGTTGCCGAGCCTGTTGCCGCGCTCGATCCACGGGATGCCCGTGTGACGGTTCGGTTGGTGCCCGAGGACCGGGCACTGTTGCGCGAGCGGGCCGCCGCTCGGAGCATGCCGGCTGCAACCTACGTGTCGGCTCTGGTCCGTTCGCATTTGCGGCGGCTCGCGCCGTTGCCGGATCGAGAGCTCTCGAGCCTTCAGGCGGCTGTGAGGGAGCTCGCGGCGATCGGTCGAAACCTGAGCACGATGACCCGCCTGCTGCAGCAGGACGCCCGCCAGGCGGTGCCCGGGCGGCCCGAGGTGCTAGCCATGCTCCGGGTCTGCGAAGCGCTGCGCGACCACATCCGTGCGCTCATCAAGGCGAATCTCATCAGCTGGGACATCGGGCATGCCGAACAGAGCCACTAAGGGCGGTCGCGAAGAGCCGCTGCTCGACCTTCGAAGCTTTGCCCGTACAGGACCGGCGGGCCGGGTTCGCCTCTCACCGGCCCAGCTCGAACAGATCGTGCGTACCGGGTCCCGTACGCCTGAGGTGGTCGTTAAGGTCTCGAGGGGCGCGACGAGCGCGGCCGGTGTCATCGCCCACCTTCGCTACATCGATCGCAACGGTAGGCTCGAGATCGAGACCGACGAGGGCGAACACCTCAAGGGGAAGGGCATCGAGAAGGACCTCGCCGACGACTGGGATCTCGACTCAGCGAACGCGCAGGGCCGGGGCCCGTACCGCGGCAAGGCGGGTCGCAAGCCGGCCAGGCTCGTTCATAACGTCATCCTTTCGATGCCGAAGGGAACCCCACCCGAGAAACTGCTGCTCGCGAGCCGAGACTTTGCAAGGGAGCAGTTCGCCCTCAAGCATCGTTATGCCTTGGCCATGCATACGGACCAGGATCATCCGCATGTGCACCTGGTCGTCAAGGCGATGAGCGAGGATGGGAAGCGTCTCAACATCCGGAAAGCCACCCTGCGAGAGTGGCGCCGACTCTTCGCGCAACACTTGCGCGCCCACGGGATCGCTGCCAACGCGACCGAGCGAGCAGTGCGGGGCCAGACCCGGTCGAGTTTCAAGGACGGCATCCATCGCGCATCGCTCCGGGGCGATTCCCGATATCTGCGTGAGCGCGTCCAGCGTCTTGCCGAGGAGCTCCGTGACGGAGGCCTCAAGCGAAACCCCGGAAAGGCGAAGCTCCTCGCAACCCGCGGCGATGTGATCGCAGGGTGGCACGGCGTGGCTGATGCCCTCCTGGCTGCAGGGCAGAGCGCGATCGCCGAGAAGATCTGGGGTTTCATCGGTGGCATGCGCCGACCGCTCACAACCGACGAGCGGCTGGCATCGAAGCTCGAGGAGCGGACACGCACCCGCGAGCGAGAACGGCAGGAGGAGCGTACTCGATGAGCCCACGAAGCAATCCGAAGATATTCGGACCGCCGCCTGTCCAAGCGGAGCTACCCATGATCGCCGTTCAGCCCTCCCTCCCGCCAACGACGGAGCTCGCCACCAAAGCGCAGCTCGTTGCACGACACCCGCATTTGCTCAGCGTCAATCGTGTCACATGGGCGCTCCGATGCCGGGCGGTGAACGGACTATCGGCCGCTGTCTTCGACTCTCCATGCGGAGAGTTGCTTATTCACGAGCCGTCCTTCCTGGCTTGGTTCCTTGGCCTCAGCGGCCGTGCCAAGCCGCGCGCCGGGCGCAGGGGAGGGCTGCGGCTGAGCGGGGCGGGTACCGCCGCACGCGATTCGGCGCCTGACTAGTGCTTGCCAAATTTTGCCAAAGGAGCTAGATTTGCACGGTGAGCACCATGAACATTTCCCTCCCCGATGAGCTCAAAGACTTTGTCGATGAGCAGGTCAAGAGGGGTTACGGCACCAGCAGCGAGTACATGCGCGAACTGATCCGTAAGGATCAGGACCGGCTGCGCCTGCGCGAGCTTCTGCTGGTCGGGGCAGCGTCGCCACCCGGCGCCGTGGCGGATGCGAGCTACTTTAAGGGGCTCCGCGCCCGGTTGCGCGGGAATCAGGCGACGGGCCGGCGGCGGTGACCGTCAAGCCGGTTGTCCCGCGCCAGCAGGCCAACCGTGACGTCGACGAGGCCATCGCGTACTACGTCGAAGAGGCGAGCGAGCGCGTCGCTCTCGCGTTCATTGACGCTCTAGAGCAGGCATACCGGCACATTGGCCGACACCCGGCCGGTGGCTCATCGCGCTATGCTGTGGAACTCAACCTGCCGGGGTTGCGAGCGTGGCCGCTCAGGCGCTTCCCTCACGTCGTGTTCTACGTCGACACGCCGGATCACATTGACATCTGGCGCGTGCTTCACGGGGCTCGCGATATCCCGGCGTGGATGCGCGAGGCGGAATCCAGCTAGCGACCTCCTGGCACCGTTGCACGAAATTGCACTGAGAGCTGATGCGGCGAATCGCCGAAGTCCATTGGTCGCTCAGTGCAAATTCAGTGCAGTGACGTACTCGTTTGCCCTCGCTGGCACGCGTCTTGCTTCAATTCAAAGGCTAGGAAAACAACGAGTTGCAACGAGGCCATCCGAGTGTCGTGGAGCAGTTGGGAGCATGTTCGCCGTCTCTTAATCTCTTGGTCGTAGGTTCGATCCCTACACGGCCCACCATTCAGCCTTCCGGGGACTTCTGCTGAGCGCCAGCGAAGTCCAGAAACTCTCAGAGTTCCAGGAAGTTGTGTTGGACTTGACCCGGTTTCGTGGACACCCCAAGGTTCGTTTTGGAGGCGTTCACGATGGCAGACAAATCGGTCCGGTATACCCCGGAGTTCAAGCGACAAATGGTCGAGCTGGCCCGCACCGGGCGTAGCCCGGCGTCGCTGGCGAAGGAGTTCGGCCCCACACCCTGGACGATCTCGCTGTGGATCAAGCAAGACGCCCGCAACGGCGGCAAGGGCGATGGCGGCCTGACGAGCGCGGAGCGCGAGGAACTCACGCGACTGCGGCGTGAGAACCGCAAGCTCAAGGAAGAGCGGGAGATCCTCTCAAAAGCCGCGGCCTGGTTTGCCACCGAAGGGGCAACCTCGAAGCGCTCTTCGGGTTCGTGAAGGCGAATCAGGCCACCCATTCGGTCGGGGTCATGTGCCGAGTGTTGAAAATCTCCAGGAGCGGGTACTACGCGTGGCTGCAGCGGCCGATGAGCGCCAGGGCCCTTGAGGACCTGTGGCTCACCGGCAAGATCGAGGCGATCCACCGCCGCTCGCGCGGCGCGTACGGCTCGCCCATGATCCACGCCGAGCTCGCCGACGACCACGGAATCCGGATCGGGCGCAAGCGCCTCGCCCGGCTGATGCGTTCGGCGGGGTTGCGCGGGGTGACGTTGCGTCGCTTCGTAATCACCACCACGCCTGATCCAAAGGC
>JAKBCR010000033.1 GCA_021807675.1 Pseudomonadota bacterium | reverse complement strand
CTGCGAGCAGCCCATGGCTGTCACCTCGAGCGACTGCGCGCGAATGATCGAAGTAACACGGGAGAACGACGTCAGGTTGATCATCGCTTACCGCCTGCATTTCGAGCGCGCCAATCTGCAAGCGACGGAAATGGCGCGCTCGGGGACGCTCGGCGACCTGCGCTTCTCTCCCATAAGAGAGAGGCTTTCCCCTGTCGGCCGGACACCGCGCCTCCCCTCCGCGCGAGCCATTCCGCAACCCGCTTGCCAACACCAGAATCAGCGCGGAAGCGGTGCGTTGCCCGAGGCCCGCCGCCAGCGTTGGCTGTGCCATGACGGTCCGCACGGTGGCATTGGCTGGGCGGGGTCGCGAAGCTGCATAATCGCCGCCGCTCAGCGCACGGATGCCTGGCGAATCGCAGCAGCACGGAGGAAGCGACCCGCCTGGTCACCGTGTGCCCAAGGCTCCGGGACTGGTCGTTGGGAGACCGCCCCCCTGCCGAGGTACACTGAGTCCTCGATTTCCCGATACAGAGAGCGTGCCTAATGAGCGTTTCGGTGGCCGATCCGGCCTTCGCCCGCCTGGAGTCCCTCGCGGAATCCAGCCCCTGCACGGAGGAGCTGAGCCAGATCAACGAGTCCCTGCGGCGGCGGGAGGCGCTGCTCGTGACCTCGGCCAAGGCGAGCCGGATGCTGCTCGAGGCGCCCGACGTGCGCAGTGCGATCCCGGAAGTGCTGCGCCTCATCGGCGATGCGGCGCACGTGGATCGCGTCAACGTGATGATGGCGCGTCGGGGACCTCAGGGCGAGCCGTTGCTGGTGGTGGTGAGCGAATGGGCGGCGGATGGCGTGCCGCCTCGCAGCGATGATCCGACTGTCTGCACCTGTGACGAGCGTGAGTTCTCCGCGGTGTCCGCGGAGCTTCGCGCCGGGCGCAGCGTCTGCCTCAATAAGAGCGACTCGCCGGTCACCTGCTCCGGCGTGGCGGGCTTCGAGGGCATCGGCACCAAGACCAAGGCGATCGTGCCCATATTCGTCGCCGGAGAGTTCATCGGGGTCGTGGGATTCGACAACACCCGCCAGCTCCGCGCGATCGACTCCGCGGAGCTTGCCGCGCTCGAGAACGCGGCGGGCGTCATCGGCGCGGCTCTCCATCGGCAACGCCTCATCGATGATATGAGACGGGAGCGAGAGCACGCCGCTGAGGAACGCGTCGCAGAGCTCGCCAAAGCCAACGCCGTGATCCGGGGCAACCTCGAGCGTCTGGCGAGCGAGCCGGACCTGCACAGCTTTCTCAAGCACGTGCTGCTCGAGGCGACCCGCCAGTTCGGCGCGGCATCCGGGGCCGTGGTGGTCTCGAAAGACAGTCTGCAGGAGTGGCGCATCGCCGCTCACGTGAGGGACGGACACGCCGAGGAGCCGCCCTACCCCATCAGCGTGCCGATGAACGGCTCCTCCTTCGGCGACCGCTTCACCCAACCCACCGAGCCCATGTATCTCGATGTGGAGAGCCAGGCGGAGGAATTCTGGCCGGGCATGCTGGCCTTCAACCGTCAGGAGGGCTATGCCGGCAGCGTGGTGTATCCGCTGGTGTTCGGCTCCCGCAACGTCGGCTTCCTCATTCTGCGCTTCCGCCGCAACGCGGACGAGGTTCAGCGCAGTGAGCTGCTGGTGGCGCTCGCCCAACAGGCGACGCTCGCCGTTCAGCTCACCCGGCTCGCCTACCAGGCGAAAGAGGCGGCGGTGCTGGTCGAGCGCGCACGCATCGGGCAGGAGATCCACGATGGGTTGGCGCAGGCCTTCACCGGGATTCTGATGCAGCTCGGCGCTGTGGAGGAATTCCCCTCGTGCAAGAAGAAAAACTCCGGGCTCGCGCTGACGCTCACGCGGATCCGCGATCTGGCTCGCGAAGGCCTCGCGGAGGCGCGGCGCTCGGTCATGGCGCTGCGGCTCGATCAGACGCGGCGCGCGGGGCTGGAGCTCGCGCTGCGCCAGCTCGCGGAGCGCTCCACCGTCCCGGGCGGCGTGACGTGCAGCTTCGAAGGCGGCGGTGTCACCACGGGCCTGAAGCCCGAGCACGAGCATGAGCTGCTGCGCATCGCGCAGGAGGCGGTAAGCAATGCGGTGCGCCACGCACGACCCAACCAGATCCGCATCACCATGGCGGATGAGGCGGCGCACTGGGTGCTCTCCGTGGAGGATGATGGGCGCGGCATGGAGCAGCGGCCGGAATACTATGCCCGGGAGGGATTCGGGCTGACGAGCATGCGTCAGCGGGCGAGCGCGATCGGCGGGGAGTGGCAGATCGAGAGTCAACGGGGCGCGGGCACGCGGGTCAGCGTGCGGCTGCCGAAGCGCAAGGCGGCAGCATAATGGTCGCGGTGCTGACGAAGAAGAAGATCCGGGTGATCCTGGCGGACGATCACCCGGTAGTGCGGGATGGCCTTGCCGCCATGGTGAACCAGCAGGCGGACATGGAGGTCGTTGCGGAAGCCGGCGATGGCGAGGAGGCCATTGCGCTCTATGAGCAGCATCAGCCGGATGTGCTGGTGCTGGACCTGCGGATGCCGAAGCGAGACGGAGTGGCGGTCGTGCAGCGGGTGCTCGAGATCAACGCCAAGGCGCGCATCCTCATCATGACCACGTATGACGGGGACGAGGACATCTTCCAGTGCTTGAGCCAGGGGGCGAAGGGATACCTCCTCAAGGACGCGCCGCGTCAGGAGATTCTGTCGGCCATCCGAGCGGTTAGCGAGGATCGGCCCTACACGTCATCCTCGGTCGCGGCGAAGGCACTGCAGCGGATGGCGAAGCCGAGCCTCACTCAGAGGGAGCTCGATGTGTTGGAGCTCGTCGCTCAGGGCAGGAGCAACAAGGATATCGCGCGACGGCTGTCGATCACGGAGGGCACGGCCAAGACGCACGTGAAGTCCATTCTGACAAAGCTCGATGCGATCAGCCGGACCGAGGCGGTGGCGGTCGCGCACAAGCGGGGACTGATTCGACTGTAGGACCCGGTTCGAATCGGCTCCGCGCCACGTGCTGCGCCGACGGCGCCCGGGACAATAGATGCGCTTGCGGTCTGTCAGCTTCCTGAAATCGAATTCAGGCAAGGCCGAGCCCGCGTCCGCGGCGCGGTGCCGGAACTTTCGGCTTCGGCTTCCGTTGACCGCAACGCGGGCCGGTGACGGGTGGGCCGTCCAGCGGACAAGCGCACGAGGAGATTGACGATGAATCCGACCTTCACTGCGACGAATGGCGAGAATGAAGTGACCGAGGCCACGCGCCAGGCGGAGCGTCTTGCGGACAGTGCCGGTGATGCTGCGGCGAAAGCGACGGGAGCCGCACGGGATCGAGCCGACCAGGCGCAGCGCTGGGCCAAGTCGCGCTGGAGCGATCTGCAGCACAGCGTCGAAGCCCAGCCTTACCAGTCGAGCCTCTGGGCGCTCGGAATCGGGTTCGCCGCCGGACTGCTGCTCATGGGGCTGCTGCGCGGCCGCAGATGACGTCACTGACGCAGCGCGTCCGCGCCGCAAAGCCGGACGCGCCGCCGTGATGGTTCTGTGACATATCGGCCTAAGGGCCGTGGTCTGCTGGGCTCATGCACCAGATCGGCGCCGTGGGCCTGTCGTACCGGCATGCCGGTATCGACGACGTTGCGCGCCTCTCCATCCCCAAGGCCGAGCTGGAGGCGCGCCTGCCCTCGCTGCGCGAGGCGCTGGGAGTCTCCGAGCTCCTCTACCTGGGCACGTGCAATCGGGTCGAGCTCCTCTTTGCCACCCATGAGGGCGAGCCGGCGGGCGACCTGCGCGATCCCGCGCTGCGGCAGCTGACCGGAAGCCGCAGTCTGCCGGGAGAGGCCTCCCGGCTGCTGCGAGCCTGGGCCGGCGAATCGGCTCTCGAGCACGTGCTGCTCCTCGCGTGCGGACTCGACTCCGCGCAGGCGGGCGAGCGGGAGATCGCCACGCAGCTGCGTGGCGCCTGGGAGGCGGCCCGTGCCGCCGGCACGAGCGGCCCGATGCTCGACCGGCTGGTCAGTGAGGCACTCGGTACGGCCAACCAGGTGCAGAAGCTGCAGGCGGGCAAGGGCGCATCCTCTCTCGCGGACCTCGCCGCCGCGCGCGTGCTCGCGCACCTGGCCGGCGCCTGCGGCACGGTTGCGCTGATCGGCGTCTCGCCGATGACCCGTCGTTGCGGACTGACACTCCACCGCGCGGGCGTGCCACTCCTCATCGTCAACAGGACTCTCGCCCCCGCGACGGCGCTCGCCGCGAGCGTTGCCGGCCGGGCCGTCCCGCTCGAGCACTTTCGTGAGCAGCCGCAGGCCGTCGCGGCCCTGATCCTCGCCGCGGGCGGCGGCGAGCCGGTGCTCGATGGCCGCGCATTACGGTTGCTCGCCGAGCGCGCGGCGCAGGCGCGAGCGGAGCTGGGGCGCGGCAATGCGCCTCTCGCCGTGGATTTCGGAGTGCCGCCGAACGTCGATCCCGAGGAGGCGCTGCGCGCGGGCATCGTACGAATCGGCATGAGCGACCTCGTTCAGGAGGTGCAGGAACGGCGCGTGACGGAGCTGCTGCGGCTGGCGCCCGTGCGCGCCGCGATCGACGAGCGCCTGGCACGCCTGCGCGATGAGATGGCGACCCGCGCGATCGGACCGCGGCTCGCGGAGCTGCGCGGCTCTTTCGAGCGCATCGCCGCGGACGAGCTCGATCGGGCACTCACGCAAGAGCTGCGCACCCTGACGGCGGACCAGCGCGACGCCGTAAAGCAGCTGACCTCGCGGCTCGCGCGGCGTTTGGCACATCTGCCGATATCTGGCATGCGCGCGGCCGCTGCCCATGCCGACCCGGACGTCATCGACGCATTTTTCCGCGAGGCGCGCCTGCACCGCGCGGCCCGCACCGCGTCCGCCACCCTGGGCGCATCCGAGACCCCGGTCCCCGAGGCGTCCTCCGAGCCCCCCTACGCAGGCACGAGCGCCCCGGCAAGCCCACTACCCTAGGAACCCTGATGAGCCATTCCCATCCCCGCTCGGAGCAGCTCTACGAGCGCGCCGCCCGGGTCATTCCCGGTGGTGTCAACTCGCCGGTGAGGGCGTTCCGCGCGGTCGGCGGGACCCCGCTTTTTTTCGTGGATGGCCGCGGTGCATACGTGACGGATGCGGACGGCCGCACCTATCTCGACCTCGTCTGCTCCTGGGGTCCGCTCATACTGGGTCACGCGCACCCGGCGGTGGTCGAGGCGGTGGTGCGGGCTTGCGGCCACGGCACGACGTTCGGTGCGCCGTGTCCCGCGGAGGTCGATCTGGCGGAACGCGTCGTCGCCTCCTACCCGGGCATCGAGCAGGTGCGCCTGGTATCCTCCGGCACCGAGGCAGTCATGAGCGCTATCCGCCTCGCACGCGCGTTCACCGGTCGCGACCTCATCGTCAAGTTCTCCGGCTGCTATCACGGCCATGCGGATCACCTGTTGGTCGCGGCAGGCTCGGGCCTGGCAACGTTCGGCCGGCCCTCTTCCGCCGGAGTACCGGAAGCCTTCACCGCCTGCACGCGGGTGTTGCCGCTCGATGACGAGGCGGCCGTCGGGGACCTCTTTGCGAGAGAGGGCGAGCGCATCGCGGCGGTGATCATCGAGCCACTGCCCGCCAACCACGGACTGCTGCCGCAGCGACAGGAGTACCTCGAGCGCCTGCGCGCGGTCACGCGCCGACACGGCGCGCTGCTCGTCTTCGATGAGGTGATCTCGGGCTTTCGCTTGAGTCCCGGCGGGGCGGCCGAGCGGCTCGGAATCGTCCCCGACCTCGCCACCTTCGGCAAGGTGATCGGCGGCGGCATGCCGGTCGGCGCTTTCGGCGGCCCGCGGCGCATCATGGCGCGGCTCGCGCCGGACGGTGACACCTATCAGGCAGGCACCCTCTCCGGCAATCCCGTGGCCATGGCGAGCGGCATCGCCACGCTCGAGGTGCTCGCCGCCGAGAACGGCTGGGAGAGGCTCGAGGCGCTCGGCGCGCAGGCCGGGCGGCTGTTGCAGCCGGTGCTGCGCGAGGCGCCCTTTCCCATCCACCTGGTGCGCGCGGGCTCGCTATTTTGGCTGTCGATGCACGAGGGCGGCGCCCCGCGCACGGCGGCGACGCTCTCACAGCAGGCGGTGGACCGGTTCGCGGCGCTCTTTCACGCCATGCTCGCCCAAGGCATCTATCTGCCGCCGTCCGCGTACGAGGCGTGCTTCCTTTCGCTGGCCCACACGGCCGCAGACCTCGAGCGCCTGGCTCAGGCTCTGCGCAACGCGCTCGCCAGCCTGCGGTGACCTCGGCCGAGCGATGAAGGCACCCCGGCTATTCCAGCTCACCGCACTCGCCCTGGTGCTGGTGTCGGCCGTGCAGGTCGCCTGGTGGCTGGTCGACCAGCATCGCCTCGCGATCGAGAAGTTCCAGGCGATGCACCAGGTCTATGCGCAGCAGGTGGTTGCTGCACAGGCGCTGCTCGAGGCACGCGTGCCCGCCGCGCGCGTGCATGCGCTGTTGCCGGAGATAGTCGTGGTGAACCAACGCGCGACGCTCTCTTCCGACGTCGACCGGCGTCTCCTTTCCGAAGAGCGCCGGCGCATCGCCCAATACGCTTGGGAAGGATCCTTCTTCATCATCGCCCTCGCCGCCTGCATCGCGGTGATCGCGCGCGCGCTGCGCGCGGAAGCACGAGTCATCGAGGAGCAGGAGAGCTTCCTCGCGCTGGTCTCGCACCAGTTCAAGACGCCGCTTGCGAGCCTGCAGCTCTCGCTCGAGACCATGGCCCTGCGGCCGCTGTCCCCCGAGCAGTCGAGAACCCTGATCGAGCGCATGCTGTCCGACCTCGCCCGGATGGAAGGCATGGTGACGCAGATCCTCGAGAGCATGCGGCTCGACCGCGGCCGGATCGACCTGAGGAGCGGGCCGGTCGATCTCGCTGGCGCGGTGGCGCGGGTGATCGCCGGGCACGAGGAGCGCGCCGCCAAGGAGCACATCGCCATCAGCGCCGACCTCGAGCGTGGGCTGCTGATCATGGCCGATCCGATGGCGCTCGATGTCATCTTGCGCAACCTCCTCGAGAACGCTCTAGCGGCGGTCGCCCCCGTGGGCGGCGGCACGGTTGCGTTCACCGGCCGGCGAGCGGGCGGCGAGGTCCGCCTTTCGATCCGCGACAGCGGTGTTGGCTTCCGGCCTGATGATGCGGCTCGCCTCTTCCATAAGTTCACGCGCCTGCACCCCGGCGGTGGCGGCAGCCGTTTCGGCACGGGCCTCGGACTCTACATCGTCAGGCGGCTGATGCAGCTTGCAGGCGGCCGGATCAGCGCCCACAGCGAAGGCATCGGACAGGGCGCGACATTCGTGCTCGAGTGGCCGGGGATCGAGCAGCGCCAACTGCGCGCGCTCGGTCAGATCGAGGACCCCAGGCCGCTCGAGGGGCAGCCCACGGGGCGGGAGCATTCGTGACGGAGTACACGCGCCGAATCCTCGTGGTGGAGGACGATCCGCATCTTGGCGCCGGAGTCGTCGAGAACCTGCGCGCGGAAGGCTATGAGGTCGACTCCGTCGGCGACGGGCAGCAGGCTCTGGAATGGCTGGACGGGAAGTCGTGCGGCCTCGTACTGCTCGATGTCATGTTGCCGGACATCGACGGCTTCACCGTCTGCCGGACCCTGCGCGCGCGCGGCGACAACACACCGGTCCTCTTCCTCACCGCCCGGGGCGATCCCATCGACCGCGTGCGGGGCCTCGAGGCCGGTGGCGACGATTATCTCGCCAAGCCGTTTCACCTGCGGGAGCTGCTGCTGCGGGTCAGAGCCATCCTGCGCCGCTGGGACTGGTATCAGAGCGCCTCGGCCGCCGAAGGCGCCGTGCTGCGCTTCGGCGGCAACGAGGTCGATTTCCGCGCGTTTCGCGCACGCTCCTGGAACGGCGTCGCGCAGGAGTTGACGGAGAAGGAGGCGATGATCCTGAAGGTACTGGCCGAGCGCCCCGGAGAGATCGTCTCGCGCGAGGACCTGCTCGAGCGGGTGTGGGGCTACGATGTCTTCCCCTCGACGCGCACGGTCGACAACTTCATCCTGCGGCTGCGCAAGCGCTTCGAGCGCGACCCCGCCGATCCGCGGCACTTCCTCACCGTATGGGGCGTGGGTTATCGCTTCATCACCGCGGGGGAGTCATGAGCGGCGCGCGGTCTGGTCAAACGGCACCGGCGCTTCGGATCGGCACCCGCGCCTCCGCGCTCGCTCTGTGGCAGGCGCGTCACGTCGAGAGCCTGATCCGCGCGCTGCCGGGCGCGCCGTCCGTGGAGTTGGTTCCCATCACCACCACGGGCGATGTGCGCACGGACGTGCCGCTCTGGGCGGTTCGCGGCCGCGCGTTCTTCACCAAGGAGCTCGACCGCGCGCTGCTCGAGCGGCGCATCGACATCGCGGTGCACAGCCTCAAGGACCTGCCGACCGCGATGGAGCCAGGGCTCGCGCTCGCGGCGGTCCTGACACGCGAGGATCCCCGCGACGCCCTGATCAGCCGCACCGGCGCTCCAGTGATGCAGCTGCCTCCGGGCGCCCGGGTCGGAACGAGCAGCCTGCGCCGGCGCGCCTTCCTCAGCCGCGCCCGGCGGGACCTGACGCTGCTCGAGCTGCGCGGCAACGTCCCCACACGGATCGAGCGCCTCGAGCGAGGCGACTACGACGCCATCGTCCTGGCAACGGCCGGGCTCAAGCGCCTCGGACTGGAGCACTGGATCACGCAGCACCTTTCTCCTGAGGATTTTCCGCCGGCAGTCTCGCAAGGCGCCATTGGCGTCTGCACGCGCGCGGACGATCCTTATTCGGTGGGCTGGCTGAAGCCGTTGGAAGATCTGCCGACACGCCTCGCCACGACGGCGGAGCGGGCGCTCTTGGAGCGTATCGAAGGCGGGTGTCAGGTTCCGCTCGGCGCGCTGGCGACCGTCGCGGGATCGGACATCCGCCTGCACGCCGCCGTATGCGCCCTCGACGGCTCGCGGCTGCTGGGCACGACCGGGAAGGCGGAAGCGACGGAGGCGGGCGCGGTGTCACTGGGCGTGCGGCTCGCAACGGAGCTGATTGCGAAAGGCGCGGCCTCGCTCATCGCGGCGGAGCGCGCGATGCAGGGCCGCACGGAGGCGCCGTGAGCACAGCACCCCCGCTGAAGCCCGTCGTGGTGACCCGCGCCGAGGAGCGCGACGGACCGCTGTCCACCGAGCTCAGGAGCCTGGGACTTGCGGTGTTGGTGTGGGCCGCGGTTCGGGTGTTGCCGGCCGATACCGCGCGCCTCGATGAGGCGCTGACCCGCGCGCAGTCCTTCGACTGGATCGTCTTCACCAGCCGTCACGGGGTCGCTGCCGTGATCAATCGCCTGTCAGCGCCGCCGCCGGGCGTAAGAATCGCCGCTGTCGGCCGGGCCACCGCCGCCGTGCTGAAACAGCATGGCTGGCCTGCCGACCTGGTCGCCGCCGAGCCGAGCGCGGCAGGCATGGTGGCTGCGTTTGCCGCCTCCGGTGCCGCGGGCGGCACACGCATCCTGTATCCCGCCAGCTCGCGCGCGTTGCCGACACTCGCTGCCGGATTGGCGCAGCTCGGTGCGCAAATCACGACCGTCGAGGCCTACCGCACGGTATCGGGTACCACGCTCGACGTGAACGACTGCCGCTCCTGGATCGATCGTCAGGGAGTCGGCGCAGTCACGTTCGCGAGTCCCTCCGCGGTGGTCGAGCTCGAGAGCGCCCTCGGCAAGGAGGACTTCGCCCGCCTGCTCGGCACGGCCCCCGCCGTTGCGATCGGGCCGACCACGGCGCGAGCGCTGACCGAGCGAGGCTACACCCCCTCACTGGCCGAATCGGCCACCCTGCGGGGCCTGGCACGCACGAGCCTCCATGCCGTTCGCTCAGGTCCCGCATTGCAAAAGAGGCGTGCTCCGCCCCCATGAGGCGCCGCGCCCATCCTCGAGGTACTGCATGAGTCATCCATTGACGAGACCCCGCCGGACGCGACAATCGGACGCGTGGCGGCGCATGGTCCGCGAGACACGGCTCTCGCCTGACGCCCTCATCTATCCGCTGTTCGCCGTTCCCGGCCGCGGGGTCCGACACCCCGTATCGAGCATGCCTGGAATCTCCCAACTCTCCGTCGATGAGCTGGTGAAGGACGCGAAGGCCGTCGCCGCGATGGGCGTGCTGGCGGTACTGCTCTTTGCGGCGCCGTCGGAGAAGGATCCCCACGCCAGCGCGGCGCTCGACCCGAAAGGGTTGGCCGCGCAGGCCATCTCCGCGCTCAAGGATGCCTGCCCCGACCTGCTGGTGTGGGCCGACGTCTGCCTCTGCGGCGCCACGGACCACGGTCATTGCGGTCACGTCCTGCCAGGCGGGGCGATCGACAACGATACATCCGTGGAGACGCTCGCCCGCGTGGCCCTCAATTACGTGCGCGCGGGAGCCGATGCGGTGGCGCCGAGCGACATGATGGACGGGCGCGTGCAAGCCATGCGTCACCTGCTAGATCGCCAAGGTCTCACGACGACCCCGATTGTTTCATATGCGGCAAAATATGCCTCTTCTTTCTATGGACCGTTCCGGGAAGCCGCCGAATCGGCTCCCGCCTTCGGCAACCGCCGCTCCTACCAGATGGATCCGCCAAATGTCCGGGAGGCGCTGCGGGAAGTCCTGCTCGATATCGAGGAGGGGGCGGACATGGTGATGGTGAAGCCCGCCGGACCCTACCTCGATGTCATCCGCCGGGTACGGGATGCCGTCACGGTACCCGTCGCGGCCTACCAGGTGAGCGGCGAGTACAGTCTCATCAAGGCCGCCGCCGAGCGCGGCTGGCTCGACGAGCGGGCGGCGGTGCTCGAGACGCTCACGGGTATCCATCGCGCCGGAGCGGATCTCATCATCACCTACTATGCACCGCAGGTGGCGCGGTGGCTGGTGGCATCATGACCTCGAGCCTCGGCCGCGCGGAAAGCCTTCCATTCCTCGCCGCCTGCCGGCGCCAGCCGGTACCCTACACGCCGATCTGGATCATGCGCCAGGCGGGCCGCTATCTCCCGGAGTACCGGCGGGTGCGCTCGCAGGCCGAGTTCGCGGCCCTGCTGCGCAGCCCCGAGCTGGCCGCGGAGGTCACCTTGCAGCCGCTGCGCCGCTTCCCATTGGACGCGGCGATCCTCTTCAGTGACATCATGACTCCGCTGACCGGAATGGGCGTGGACCTCTCCTTCGAGCCCGGACCGGTGGTGCGCGAGCCCATCCGGACCGACGCCGCTGTCGATGCACTTGGAGATCTCCTCCCCGAGCGAGACGTCCCGTTCGTGCTCGAGTCCATCCGGCTGGTGCGCGCGGGGCTGCCGCGGACCGTCCCTCTCATCGGCTTTGCCGGCGGGCCGTTCACGCTCCTCTGCTATCTGGTCTGCGGACGGCCGTCGAAGGAATTCGGCGCCGCGCGCTCGTTCCTGTACTCGAGCCCGCAATCCGCGCAGCGCCTCCTCGACCGGCTGGCCGATGCCATGGCCGCGTACCTGCGCGCACAGGCCGCCGCAGGGGCACAGGCGCTGATGCTGTTCGAGTCATGGGCGGGATTGCTCGCGCCGCACGAATTCGAGCGGTTCGCGTTGCGAGCGGTGCGGCGCACGGTGGCGGCGCTCCGCGATACCGCCGTCCCGCTCATCTACTACGTCAATCAGGGCTCGGCGCTCATGCGGTGTGTCGCAGACCTCGACGTCGATGTGATCGGCGTCGACTGGCGCTCGCCGCTCGGCGTGGTACGCCAGGCACTGGGGCCAGGCAAGGCCGTACAAGGCAACCTCGACCCGGCGGCGCTCTTCGCCTCGCCGCAGGATCTGCGAGAGCATGCCGGACGGGTGCTCGATCAGGTCGCGGGCGCGCCTGGGCACGTCTTCAACCTGGGACACGGGATCTGGCCGGAGACCGACCCCGACGCCGTGGCGCGGCTCATCGACTATGTTCACGAGCGGTCCTCGCGGCCGGCCGCCATCGGAGCGAACGCAACTTGACAGAATCGTCCGGAAGGATTTTGGACGGCGCGAGCCGGCCTGAAGGGCGAGGCGCGGGGACGTCGGCGCCTCGCAACGCCGAGCCGCTCGAGGACCGCCTCGCCCAAACCGCCGCGGCCTGGTTCCGCGACCTGCAGGCGCGTATCTGCACCGCTTTCGAGGCTTTCGAGCCCGAGTGCCGCTTCGAGGCCCGCGGTTGGCGCCGGCCCGAGGGGCACCGGCTGCAGGGCGGGGGGGAGTCCCGGCTGATGCGTGGCGCGGTCTTCGAGAAGGTCGGCGTGAATGTCAGTCACGTGTGGGGCATCTTCAGCGAGCAGGCACGCGGTCAGATCGCCGGTGCCGCCGAATCGGGCGGTCACTTCATCGCCTGCGGCATCTCCTTGGTCGCGCACATGTGGAACCCCTATGTCCCGGCCGTGCACATGAACCTCAGATACCTGAGGACCCGCTCCGCGTGGTTCGGCGGGGGATCCGACCTGACGCCGACCTTTCCCTTTGAGGAGGATACGGCGGATTTCCATAACGCCTTGCGCGCGGCGTGCGACACGTACCGGCCGGACGCCTATCGCGAGTTCAAGGAATGGTGCGATCGATACTTCTATCTGCCGCATCGCCGGGAGCCGCGTGGCGTCGGAGGTATATTCTTCGACGATCTGGCAAGCGGCGATGCGGAAGCGGACTTCGCCTTCGTGCGGAGGGTGGGGGAAGCATTCCTCGACGTCTACCCGAGGATCGTCGCCCGCCGCAAGGACACGCCGTTCGACGAGACGGCTCGTGAGCAGCTACTCGTGAAGCGTGGGCGGTACGTGGAGTTCAACCTCGTCTATGATCGCGGGACGAAATTCGGCTTTCAGACCGATGCGGACCCGGAGGCCTATCTCATGAGCCTGCCGCCGCTCGTCCGCTGGTGAGCCCGAACATCGAGGATAGGAATGCGGCTTGCAGCCCGCGAAGTCTAAAGTGCACTCATGATCAGGATCCTTTTGCCGCTCATCTGCGCGGCGCTGGGTTTCGCGGCGGCCTCCTGCAGCCAGTCCGAGGGGCCGCTCGCGCCGGCCGGGGCACAAGCTTCCGCTGGCTCTACATTACATGGCACCGCCTCCGCGGCGATGGTGAGCGCACAAGATGATTCCTCGCCGTCCCGCTCCCTGGCATCCGCGCAGTCGGTGGCGGACACGAGCCCGGAGACCCTGAGCGGTTCACAGGCGGTGGAGCGTCGTGCCTCGACACTGATCGGCATGCCAGTGGTATCGGCGGACGGCAGCTCACTGGGTGAAGTCAAAGACATCATCTTCGATCGACAGGGCCGGGCCACGCACCTGGTCATCACATACGATCTGGAGCCTGCAGGCGGCCCCGGAGACATGCCCGGCGAGGGCAACTCCGCGCCGAGCGCCACCGGCAAGCTCACTGCGATTCCCTGGGATGCCGCCGTAGCCAGCATCAAGAGCGGCCGGCTGGTATTGGGTAGCGCGATGCTGCGGGGAGCGCCGAGCTTCACTCCGGACGCGTGGCCCAATCTGGATGATCCGGCCTGGAGCGCCGCCACGGACGCCTACTGGCGCAAGGCCGTGCGGGCAGCCATCGCAGCGCATCCCGGCACTCCGATCGACTCGACGGCGCGGGGACGAGCGCGACCGACGCGCGACGGCAACTGAATGGCCGGAAAGCACTTTGAGCGATACCCGGGCCGCGCCGAGTAATCCCAGCGTGCGCATCGCTCGGTGGGTCCTCGGCATCGCCGGTGCCGTGGTGCTGCTTGCCGTGGCCACGGTGCTGGTCGCCACGCTTGTCATCAACCCCGACCGCTACAAGGGTGAGATCGAGAGCGCGGTGCGCCGCGAGACCGGTCGGCCGTTCGCTCTAGAGGGCCACCTGCGGCTCACCTGGTACCCGTGGCTCGGCGTGCGCACGGGCACCGCGCGGCTCGGCAACCTGCCGGGCACCGGCGGACCGGACCTCCTCGATTGGCAATCGGCGGCCGTGCGCGTGCGACTTCTGCCGCTGCTCTTGCATCATCAGCTCGAGGTCGGACGTGTCCGGATCGTCGGCGCCGACATTCATCTGCGGCGCGGACCACACGGGCACGGCAGTTGGGACGATCTCCTCGCGCGCCTGCGTTCCCGTCAGACGCGCGCGATGCCGGCTTCCGCCAGGGGCGGGAGCGCCTCGACGGCATGGCCCGCGACCCTGGCCGGCCTGGATCTCGAGAAGAGCTCGCTCGAGTATGTCGATGAGCGTAGCCACGAGCATGTCAGGCTGGCGGGCTGGAAGTTCGTGGTCGGTCCCTACCGAGCCGGGAAGCCGCTGTCGGTGAGAACGAGCTTCGTGCTCCACGTCGATGGAGCCGGCCAGAATGCCTCGGCCGCCGGCATCGGCGCGCTGCGCTTACCGGCAGCCGGTGTGCGCGTGTCCTTCGAGGCGCCTCGGCTGCAGCTCCATCCAACGCCTTTCGAGATCTCCGCGCCACAGTGGTCCTTGCAGCTCGCGGATGCGAAGTTGCAGGGGGCGATCGATGCCAGCCGGGACGCCGCCGGCGTGGTGGCGAGCGGCTCTCTCAAAGCCGCCGTGCCCTCGCTGCGCACGCTCGCCCACGCCCTCGGCGTCGGCATCCCGACCATCAGGGATCCCGCCGCGCTCGGAGCCCTGGCGCTGTCCGCAAGCTGGAGCGACCGCAACGGCGCGCTCGAAGTCGAGCCGCTCGCCGCCAAGTTGGATTCCACGAGGCTGACCGGATGGATCGCCCGCTCGAGGAGCCCGAAGCCGCAATGGACGTTCGCGCTGCGGGCGAACCAGGTCGACTTCGGACACTATCTGACACGGTCGGGACGGCACAAGCCCCTCGAGCTGCCTCTGAGCGCGCTGCAGGCCCTGCGTGCGCAGGGCACGCTGCGGCTCGGCCGGGCGCGGATTCACGGGGTGATCCTGAGCGACGTGCGATTGCAGGTGCGATGACTTGAAAGCCCTACCGCGAGCGCGCGTCCGCGACTTCGCCGCCTCCCTCATCGCCTGGCATGCGAGCCACGGCCGGCACGACCTTCCCTGGCAGCGCCGCCGTACTCCCTACCGGGTGTGGGTTTCGGAGATCATGCTGCAGCAGACGCAGGTCGCGACTGTCATACCCTACTACGAGAGATTCATGCGGCGCTTTCCAGACGTCGCTGCGCTCGCCGCGGCGCCGCTCGATGAGGTGCTGCATCTGTGGTCGGGCTTGGGCTACTACGCCCGTGCGCGCAACCTTCATCGCGCCGCCGCACGGATCCTCGAGCGGCACGGTGGGCGCTTCCCGAGAAGCTTCGATGAGGTGGCGGACCTGCCGGGGATCGGGCGCTCCACGGCAGGAGCCATCCTGGCGCTGAGCCGCGCAGAGCGGTTTCCGATCCTCGACGGCAACGTGCGGCGCGTGTTGTCACGTCACTTCGGCGTTGAGGGCAACGCGTCCGATCGCACAGTGTTGGATTCGCTGTGGGACCTGTCTGAAAAATGCACACCCCTGGATCACGTCGATATCTATACGCAGGCCGTCATGGATCTGGGAGCCACTGTCTGCGTACGCCGCAATCCTTCGTGCAGCACCTGCCCCCTGTCAGCAACTTGCGTAGCCCGCCGCACCGGACGTCAGCATGAGCTGCCCTCGGGCAAGCCCGTGCGAACGCGGCAGCAGCGACAGATATTCATGCTCGCCGCGGTCCGTGGGGACGGGGCCGTGCTCCTCGAGCGACGTCCGGAAAGCGGGATATGGGGCGGCCTCTGGTGCCTGCCGGAGTTCACGAGCGCGGCGGAGGCGGCGTATTATGCGCAACGAATGCTCCGTGGCGCCGCCGCCCAGCCGGCGCCGCTCGAGGCGGTCGAGCACGCGTTCACGCATTTCGACCTGGTCATCACGCCGCTCCTGGCACATTGCTCCGGCAGCGCGGGCGAGCACCCGGACCCTGCATCCGGGTCGGCTGATTCGCCGCGCCTCGGAACGGGCAGCGACAGGGCCCCGCGGCGAATGCTGTGGTTTCGCGCGCGCGAGCCTGCCAAGCTGGGGCTGCCTGCCCCGATCCGGCTCCTGCTCGGGAGGCTCGCGGGCGCAACGCCGATGCAGGCACAACTCTTCGATCGACTGGAGGCTTGACGTGGCTCGAACGGTGCAGTGTGTGGTTCTCAAGCGCGAGGCTCCCGGCTTCGACCGGCCGCCCTATCCCGGCGAGCTCGGCCGGCGCATCTACGACAATGTCTCTCGGGAAGCCTGGGCACGGTGGCTGCAGCACCAGACCATGCTGATCAACGAGTACCGCCTGACCCCCATCGAGCCCAAGGCCCGCAAATTCCTCGAGACCGAGATGGACAAATTCTTCTTCGGCGGCGGCTCGAGCAAGCCCGAGGCCTACAAGGCCCCGGGCGACGAGGGATGAGCATCCTCGCGTAAGCTTCCGGCGTCGCGAGCCGGCGCACGATGTCATGGTGCAACGGCGGACCTGACCGGCAACGGGTTGGAATGGGACGCGCGGCCGGGGAGGGCGGCGGCATCTGTCGAGAAAAGGAGTTTTGCGCGGGGGCTTGCACCGTGCGAAAGCGAGTATGAACGCGGGCCAGGGCCGCTCCCTGGCCCGCGAGATCGAACACAGCCCTGGGGCTGGCCGCCCAAAGCGCCGCGGGCGACTCTTGGCCGATAACCTAAGGCGGCGCGGTCTTCAGCTGCTCGAAACGCTCGATGTCGGACTGGAATTGCGTCCTGACCTGCGCCTCCTGCTGAGCCCGCGCCTGAATGGCCTCATTTTGCAGGCGGACCTCGCTCGCCGTCTGCACCAGCTCCTCGGCGAGATCGTCGGGCATGCGTGCCGCATCCGGCCGTGCGCTGTAGGGCTTGTACTGCTGCGCACGGCTCTCGAGCGAAGTCAGGTGGGATTGCAGGCTCTCCACGTATTGCTGCGCCGCGGTCTGCTGCGCCTGAAGCTGCGACAGCCGCTCGTCCCGGAGCGACTTGATGTCCTTTACCGACGCATAGGTGCTGAGAAGAAAGTAGTCACGCTGCTTGCGGGCGAGCCGCCGCGCGCGCGCGCGCGCCTGCGCGGCGAGCTGCGCGGGCGTCTTCTCCGCATCGACGTGCCCGATCTCCACACCCTGGCTGTTGAGCAACTCGCGCCGGTCGCGCGCGTACTTCGGCGGAACGCTGTCGCCGTAGTGGACGACACCGTGCTCGTCGACCCAGCGGTAGACGACGCCTCCCTTGTCGCTGTTCTGTGCCGAAGCCGCGCCCGCGGCGCAGGCAAGCACGAGGAACGACACGAGGGCCCGGTGCGGTATCCGCATAATTGCGGCTATTTTGACCGACCCGGGCGCGGAGGCAAGTCTCATGAGACCCCGTACTGCTCGCGGTACGCCTTCAACTGTGTGAGCTGGTCGTCAGAAATCGCAGTCCGGCCGCCACTCTCTCGGGACAGTGCCTCGATGAGGTCCGCGAGTGTGACGACGCTCACACAGGGAATCCCCTGCTCGCGCTCGATCTCCTGGGTGGCGCTCAGCGCCCCCTGCCCGCGTTCCTGCCGGTCGAGGGCGAAGACGACTCCCGCAGGTTGAGCGCCCTGCTGCCGGATGAGAGTGAGCGATTCCCGCACGGCGGTGCCGGCCGTGACCACATCGTCGATGACGAGCACTCGCCCTCGAAGAGCCGCGCCGATGACATTACCGCCCTCGCCGTGATCCTTGGCCTCCTTGCGGTTGAACGCGTATGGGACGTTGCGCCCGTGTCGCTCGAAGAGCGCGGCGGCGGTTGCTGCGACGAGCGGAATGCCCTTGTAGGCAGGACCGAAAAGCATGTCGAACGCCGGCGCCGCGCGCGCGATGGCCGCCGCGTAGCAGCGGCCGAGCACTACGATGGCCTCGCCGTCGCTGAAAAGACCGGCGTTGAAGAAGTAGGGGCTCTCGCGGCCGGATTTAAGGGTGAAGCGCCCGAAACGCAGCGCCTGGCGCGAGAGCGCGAGGTCGATGAAGGTGAGCTGATAGTCCTGCATGCCGCTATGATTGCCCGATGCACATGGACCGCGTCAATGCCCGGCGCCCGGGCTGGCTGCAAGCGCTTTCCGTCTACCGCGAGCCGCGCATGCTCGCGATGCTCTTCCTCGGCTTCTCGAGCGGGTTGCCGTTCTACCCCGTCTTCCAGACCCTGACGGCCTGGCTGCGGCAGGCGCATATCTCCCTGCCGGTGATCGGGATGTTGGCTTGGGCGACGATCCCCTACTCCCTGAAGTTCCTCTGGGCGCCGGTGGTCGACCGGGCACGTCTGCCGCTCCTGCACCGGCTGTTCGGGCGTCGGCGCTCCTGGATGCTGCTTGCCCAGGCCGGCATCGCATTCGGCCTGGTGCATCTCGCCGCGAGCGACCCCGCTGAAGGCATGCGGCGCATCGTGATCTGGGATGTGTTCATCACGTTCTTCGCGGCGACGCAGGATACCGCCATGGACGCGTGGCGGATCGAGTCGGCGCCCGTCGAGATGCAGGGCGCGATGGCTGCGGCCTACCAGATCGGCTTTCGCATCGCCCTGATCGCGGGCGGCGCCGGCGCGCTCGGTGCCGCGCAGGCCTTCGGCTGGCATATCAGCTACCTCGCTGTCGCCTCCCTCACGATCGTCGGGATCGTCACGACGCTCCTCGTCAAGGAGCCCGAGCCGGCGGCCTCGCGACAGGCAGTCGAGCGCGAAGCGAGGGTCGTCGACTGGCTCGAGCGGCGCGCCCACTGGCCGCGGTCCCTTCAGAACGCCGGCGCGTGGGTCATCGGCGCGGTGGTCTGCCCGTTCGTCGACTTCTTCTCCCGGTATGGCGCGCGGCTCGCGCTCAGCACGCTCGTCCTCGTCAGCACGTATCGCCTGACAGAGTTCGCCATGGGCTCGCAGATCAATCCCTTCTACATCGACCACGGCTACTCCCTCGATCAGATCGCCTGGATCGTGAAGGTCATCGGGATCAGCGTGTCGGTCGTCGGGGTATTCCTCGCGGGTCTGCTGGTGGCGAAGCTCGGGCTCCTGCGCTCGCTGGTGATCGGGAGCCTGCTCACCATGCTGTCGAACACCGGCTTCGCTCTCCTCGCCACCACCCACACGCCGACTCTTCTCGGGCTCGGTCTCGCCAACGCTCTCGACAACCTGGCGCTCGCGGTCCAAGGCACTGCGAACATCGCTTTTCTCTCGAGCCTCACCAGCCCGAAGTACACCGCGACGCAGTACGCGCTCTTCTCATCGCTTTTCGCCCTGACCGGCAAGATTCTCGAGGGCTTCTCGGGATTCGTGGCGCGCGCCACGGGGTGGCCGGCCTTCTTCGTGTATACGGCGAGCCTGAGCATTCCGGGACTGCTGCTGCTGCTTTGGCTGCGTCGCAGTGGGATGACGCGCCAGGGCGTGCCCGCGCTTTCCCCCGCCGGCATAGGGCCCGCCGATGCAGGGGCGTGAGATCGATATCGAGCGGATCGTCTGCCGCCTGGCGGACCTCGAGGAGTATGGGTCGCGCGCGTTCACCGTCGGCGGCGGTGCCTGGCCGCTGCGGGGCTTCGTGGTGCGCTACGGGAAAGAGGTCCGCGGCTTCCTCAACCACTGTCCTCACGCGGGGCATCCGCTCAACCTGCGTCCGCATCGATTCCTCACGCCGGATGGGGCGATGATTCTCTGCTCCTCACACGGGGCGTTGTTCGAGAAGGACGGGGGCCGTTGCCTCGCGGGTCCTTGCGCCGGCGAGCAACTGCGGGCCGTGCCGCTCGAACTGATCGACGACATCGTGCTGATCGCGCCGGATGCGGACCTCACGGCGCTGACCACGGGCAGCTGAGCTGCCTCGCTCAATCGAACTCGAAAAGATCGATGCCGTCGAGCGAGCGAGCCCGCAGAGTGGGATCATCGTTCACATTGTCGGAGCCGCGGCCCTCCTCGTCGACTCCGTCCGCGTCCACCGAGCCGCTCCAATCCTCGGGCGCCTCTGCCGCCTCGAGCGCACCTTCCTCCCACTGCGCCTCCCAATCCTCGCGATCCATCTCCTCGACGGTGCCATCGAAGTACTGGATGTCGATCGTGCCCTCGTCGTCGTCTATCGCCACGACCTCGAACAGCTCGCCACCGGTCAAGCGATACCAGTCGCCGATACTGGGTTGAGAAGCGACCATGTGAGCCTCCAGAAGACCGATCCCGCGGTTTCGGATCGCGCTTGCGTGGTGAACGCATGACTTGCGCTTGCGGGTCCCGAGGCTGTTATCCTCCGGCCCGCCGCGCGAGGACTGCGTCCGATGTTGCGCCTCGTACCGGCCGCTTTCAAGCGGCGATCGCCACCCCGCGAGGGCCCATGCTCGAGCAGCCGTTGAAATTCTTCGTCGTCTTTTTCGTCGTGGTCGAGCCGATCTCGCTCGTTCCGCTCTTCAGCGGCCTGACGCGCGGTTCCACGCGGGGGTACCAGCGGCGCATGGCGGTGAAGGCCGTATGGGTCGCGGCGCTCATTCTCGTACTCTTCGCCTTGGGCGGAGCGGCATTCCTCGCGGTGATGGGCATCAGCCAGGGGGCGTTCCGCATCTTCGGCGGTGTGCTGCTCTTTCTGCTCGCGCTCGAGATGGTATTCGCGCGCGAATCAGGCAGCCGCACCTCGAGCGACGAGCAGGCCGAGAGCCGCCGGCGCGCGGATATATCGGTCTTTCCCGTGGCGTTTCCCTTCATCGCCGGGCCGGGAGCTCTCGCCACGGTGCTCCTGTGGTTCGGGCCGGTGCACATCGAGCGCCAGCCGGTGCTCTTTCTTGTCCTGCTCGCCGCCGTGGCCGCGGTGCTCGCCATCGCCCTGGTCATGATGCTGCTCGCGGAGCCGCTCATGAGACTCATGGGAGTGACGGGAGTGAATGTCACCGGGCGCCTGCTCGGAGTGGTGCTCGGGGCGCTGGCGGTGCAGTTCGTGATCGACGGGCTGCGCACGGCCTTTTTCGTGAGGCCCGGCTGAGGGGGCAAGCCCGGGCTACACGCGCCGGAACTCCAGATCCCATACCTGATGTCCCAGACGCTCTCCCCTGCGCTCGAAGCGCGTGGGACATCGCTCCGCCGGCCGCGGCACGAAACCACGCTCCGCGGCAACGTTACGCAGCCGCGGCTCCGCAGATATCGTCGCCAGCATCTGCGTCGCGTAGGGCTCCCAATCGGTCGCAAGCCGCAGCGTACCGCCGTGTCTCAGCCGCTCTGCGATAAGGGCCGTGAACTGCGGCTGGAGGAGCCGCCGCTTGTGGTGGCGCTTCTTGGGCCAGGGGTCCGGGAAGAGGATCAGGATCTCATCCAGGGAGGATGCGCCCAGGTGGTGCTCGAGCACCTCGACGGCGTCATGGCAGATCACCCGGACATTGCCGAGTCCGCGCTCCTCGAGCTGCAGCAGCAGCCGGCCGACGCCCGGCCGATGGACCTCGATGCCGAGGAAATCCTCCGTCGGCCGTGATGCCGCGAGCGTGAGCAGGTTCTCGCCGTTACCGAAGCCGATCTCGGCGACCCGAGCGGCGCGGCGGCCGAAGAGCGCATCGAGGTCGAGCAGGGCGGCGCCGAGCTCGATGCCGTATTTCGGCCAGAGCTCCTTTAGCGCACGCTCCTGCGCCGACGTGACGCGGCCGCCGCGGGTGACGAACGAGCGGACGGCCCTGGGGTGGTCGGAGCCGCTCAAGCCGGGCGTACGCCGACTCGGACAGTCGGCAGGCCCTGCGATTTCCACTCCGAGATCCCGCCAGCCATATGCGCTGCCGGCTGCCCTGCGGCCTGGCGCATCCGCGCTGCCGCAAGAGAGCGGCCCCCTGCGGCGCAATGGAAGATCACCATGCGCTCGCCGTCCGGCGGCAGATGGACGGCATCGAAGGTCGACAAAGGATAGAGCAGCGCCCCGGAGATACGCTCCGCCGCATATTCCATGGGCTCTCTGACGTCGACCAGCAGAACTCTGCCCTGCTCGAGCAGTGCCTGGACTTCCTCGGGCTCGTACTCGGTCACGCCGTCGGGTGTGGTGTGGCTCATCGGCGGATTGTATCAGCCGCCATGCGCGGCGGCAGGCTGCGCGCTGCGGGAATGGTCACGTGCCAGCGGCGTGCGCTTGAGCAGAAAGACGATGGGCAGCATGGTGACGATGAAGATCGTCAACACCCAGAAGACGTCGACGAAGGCCATCATGTCCGCTTGGCGCTGGACCATCTGGTAGAGCACCCCCACGGCCATGTGAGAGGCGGCCACGGGCGGCGCGCCGCGAGCCGTCAGCATCCGCGCCAGCGCGCGAATGCCATGCACGTATGCGGGATCGAGCGGCTGCAGCCGCGCGACCAGGCGCACCTGGTGGAACTGCTCCCGGCGGGCAAGGAGCGCCTGCACGAGAGAGATGCCGATGCTGCCGCCGATGTTGCGGCCGACGGAGATCACCGCCGTGGCCCCGTTGGTCTTCTCCCCGGGAAGGCCCACATATGCGGCGCTGATGAGCGGCACGAAGAGAAATGGTATCGGGGCGGCTTGCCACATGCGCGCGAGCGCGATGTCTGCAAAGGTCACGGTCGTGGCGAAGTGCGTCATGTGCCACATGGCCACCGCCTCGATGGCGAACCCGACGCCCATGAGGACGCGCGGCTGTATGTGGCCCGAGAGAATGCCGGCGAGGGGCATGGTGATGAGCGCGATGATCCCGCCCAGGGTCAGAGCGAGCCCCGCCTCCTCGGCCGTGTAGCCGAGCACCTGCTGCATGAGCTGCGGGATGAACTGGGTAGTGCCGAAGAGGATGACGCCGATCGCCATGATGATGATCGTGGCGGAAGCGAAGTTGCGGTATTTGAAGAGGCGCATGTCGAGAAGCGGATCGCGCTCGATGAGCTCCCACACGACGAAGGCGATCAGGCAGGCGGCCGCGACGATGGCCGAGCCGCGGATGAGCGGGCTCGCGAACCAGTCGTCCGTCACGCCGCGATCGAGCATCACCTCGAGCGAGCCGAGCGCGAGCGCGATGAGCGCGGCGCCCGGCAGATCGAAGCGCACTCCGCGCGCCCAGCGTTGACGCCGCTCCTCCACGATGAGCTGCGGCTCGTCCACCATCGTCTCCACCAGAAAGAGCGACAGGAGCCCCACGGGCACGTTGATGAGGAAGATCCAGTGCCACGAGAACTGGTCGGTGATCCAGCCCCCGAGAAGGGGCCCCAGCATGGGCGCGAGAATCACCGTGATCCCGTACACCGACATCGCCTTGCCGCGCGAGGTGGGTGGGAAGGTATCGACCAGCATCGCCTGGGTGACCGGCTGCAGCCCGCCGCCGCCCACGCCCTGGAGGATGCGAGCGAGGATGAGGAGCGTCAGCGATGGAGCGAGCCCGCAGCAAAGCGAGGCGAAGGTGAAGAGCGCGACGCTGGCCATGTAATAGCGCTTGCGCCCGAAGACATCGGACAGCCAGCCGCTCATCGGGATGACGACGGCGTTGGCGATGAGATAGCTCGTCAGAACCCAGGTTGCCTCGTCGTAGGTCGACGAGGTCGAGCCCGCGATGTGCGCGAGCGATACGTTGGCGACCGCGGTGTCCAGCACCTCCATGAAGGCGGAGATCGAGATGACACTGGCGATGAGCCAGGGACTGCGGTTGCCGGCCACCGAGCGAGCCGGCGTCCAGCCCTGCGCGGGGCGGGCGCCTGCGGCAGGCGCATCGGCCACTCAGCGGACCCTGACGGTCGGCTCGACGGACATACCGGGCCCGAGCACGCAGTCCGCCGGCACGGAATCCAGAGCGATCCGCACCGGCACGCGCTGGACCACCTTGATGTAGTTGCCGGTGGCGTTCTCAGGGGGCAGCAGCGCGAACGCCTCCCCCGATCCGCGCTGGATCGAGATCACATGGCCTCGGGCATTCGCCTGGGGACAAGCGTCAATGTGGATCCTCACGCCTTGGCCCGGCCTGAGCTTTGCGATCATGTTCTCCTTGAAGTTGGCCCGCACCCAGAGGTGCAGCGGCACGATCGCCATCATCTGCTGGCCCGGCGTGACGTAGTTGCCGACCGCCACCGTTCGGTTGGCGACGTGGCCGTCGACGCTGGCGACCACGTCCGTGTAACCGAGATTCAGCCGGGCCTGGGCGACGCCCGCCTTGGCGGTGGCGATACGCGCCCTCGCGCCGGCCACCGCGGCTTGCGCGGACTCGATCTGTGCACGAGCGCTCAGTACACGCTGCTCGCCGGCGCGCAACTGGGCAGCTGCGCTCCGGGCGGTGGCGATCATCTGATCCACCGAGCTGCGCGCCACGGCCCGCGGGTTGACGGTGCGCAAAGAGAGGTAGCGCCTCAGGTCCCGCTGGGCGCGGAAATTGGTGGCCTTGGTACTGGCGACCTCCGCCGTCGCCTGGGCAAGGGCGGCCTTCGCGACCGCAACGCTCGCGGTCGCCTGTCCGAGTGCCGTCTGGGCTTGCTGTTGCGATGCGAGGGCTTGTTGCAGGGCGAGATGGAACTGGGCGGGGTCGACCTCGACCAGGGGCTGACCGGCTTGGACGAGCTGATTGTCCTCCACTAGGACGCGCGTCACCTGGCCCGCCACTTGTGGCGAGACATATACGACGTGCGCTTCGAGAAAGGCGTCATCGGTGGTCTCGATTCCGCTCTCGTACCACCACCATACGGCGCCCAGGACCACCGCGACGACAAAAACGACGGCACCGGCGATGAGGAATCTGCGCCGGCGGAACCAGGGCCGACCCTCGTTGCGCCCGGATGGCGGCTCGGTCGCGCGGCCAGGCTCGCGCGGCTCACCGCGCTCGCGCACGTCATCCCGAGCCGGCTGAGCGTCGGCCGCACGGGAGCTTTCCAGCCGTGCGGCACGGCGGAAGGAGTCGGAGGAGGCTTCCACGATTGTCGCATCCTACGACGGATCGCAACGGAACGCTCGCGGACGCGAGCCGGTTCCTTCAGCGAGCCTCCGCGCGGGGCGCGGGCCACGGACGGGCACTGGCACGGGCCGCCGCTTCCCGGTCAACGCTCGACCACCCAGCCGCTGCGGACCGCCGCGTCGAGGAACGCCCGCACGTCCGATGCCAGTGCCGGGTCTGCCGTGCCAGCAGCGTGTGTGACGATCTCCGCCCGCGTGCAGGTGCCATCACAAAGGGCAAGAATGGCCGCCGCCGTGGCGTTGAGCCGCACACGGCCGGACCGCGTCACGAGAACGGGTCCGCTGCCCGCTGGCGGACTCAGGAGTCGGTGCGCCGGTGCGAGCCGGACCATCCGCCGCCGCGTTGAGCTCTTTGCCCTCATGTTGCTGCCGGCCCGCGCGCGGGCCGGCCCCTACCGCGGTGCAAACAGCGGGCCAACGCCGGCCCGCCAGGCAGCGGATGTGCCTCAGGCGCGCCTGACTGGCGCGATGCCGTGGCGCTTGATCTTGCGGTAGAGGGTGTTGCGGCTGACGCCGAGCTCAGCGGCAACACGGCTCATGTTGCCGTGGAGATCCTCGATGGCGCGCAGCAGGGCGGCGCGCTCGGCCGCCTGCAGGCGATTGTGCGGCGACCCGGTCGTTTCGCCCGGCAAGTGCCCGTCCGCGGCCTGCATGCATGAAGCGGCAGATGACACCGGGGAGCTCCCGGACAGGGTGTCCGATCGGGCATCGCACGCAGACTCCCCTTCCCGGATCTCTCGCGGCAGGTCCAGGGCGCGAACGACACCCCCCTCGCAAATCGCGAGCGCCGTGCGAATGACGTTGCGCAGCTCGCGGATGTTGCCCGGCCAGTTATAGGCGAGCAGGCACTCGAGGGCGTCGCGCTCGATGGCCGCCGGGCGGCCGTTACCGGTCTCGGCCGCGAGCGCATGCTGTATCAGCCGCTCCTTGTCCGTCCGCTCGCGCAGCGCCGGCAACTCGAGCGTGATGCCGTTCAGGCGATAGTAGAGATCCTCGCGAAACGAGCCGCGTACGATCATCTCGCGCAGATTGCGGTGGGATGCGGCCAGGACGTGCAGGTCGACGGCGACGGCCGTCTCGCTGCCGAGTGGCACGACCTCGTGCTCTTCGAGCACGCGCAGGAGGCGGCTCTGCAAGGCGAGCGGCATGTCGCCGATCTCGTCTAGAAAGAGCGTCCCGCCGGAGGACTGCACGATCCTGCCGCGCAGACCCTCGCGCCGCGCGCCGGTGAAGGCGCCGGACTTGTACCCGAAGAGCTCGCTCTCGATCAAAGTCTCCGGAATGGCGGCGCAGTTGACCGCGACGAAGGAGCGCCCGGCTCGCCGGCTGGCGAGATGCATCGCATGCGCGAACGCCTCCTTGCCCGAGCCCGTCGGTCCCTGAATGAGCACCGATACGTTGGTGTCGGCGATCCGGTGAGCGCAGCGGACATTGCGCAGCATCCGCGGATCCTCGCCGGCCAGCTCCTCGAGGGTGAGCGGGAGCGAGCGCATCGGCATCGGATCGGCGCCCCCGGCTGCGGGGAAGTCATCGAGCGGGGGAGTCTGCCAACCGCGCGTTGCGTTCGTCATACGAGCCTCCCAACCATCGTTCGAGCGGTGCGTCAGGAATGCCATGCACCGTCGTGACAGTGTCACGATAGGGAAACACGACTTCGCGCCGACTGCAAGCTCGGCAAGGGCTCAAGTGCCGTATTCCGTGGGGCCGTGCGGCGTCTCGGCGCAGCCTGGTGAGCGCCCTGATGGGAGTGCGTTCCGTAGATGTGACAACAGTGTCCTACCCTATACCGTAAAATGGAACACGTGGCGGGCTCTACGGCATGTGTGTCGTCGGCGCAACAGCAGCGATGTCTGACGGACCCTCTCTGGCACGGCCATTGCACCCGCCGGACGCCAGGAGGGCCTCTCATGAAAAACCAACGAATCGGCCTTGGCGCTGCTCTGGTGTTGGCGCTCGTCGGCGCCCCTGCGGCCCATGCCATCGATGTGAAAGCGGGCAATTGGACGCTGTCTTTCGACGGCAACGTCAATGCCAACTACATCTATTCGCACTGTGCGAGCGCGACCGATGCCAGGACCATCGCGGGCGGACTCGCCTGCGTGACCTCGAGCAGCTCTGACAGCTCCTCATCGGTGAGCAACGGCCTGCTCCCTGCGGCACTCACGGTGAGTGGCGCGACGGAGCAGGACGGCTTCAACCTTGGATTCACCTTCGGGCTGTACCCAGGCATCAGCACCAATGATGGCGGCAGCCCCAACCTGCAGGACATCCCCACTGCGACCGAGGGTCATACGGCCCTCGGCACCGCCGGCCTGGACATCCGCCAGGTATTCCTGACGGTGGGGAACAGCCGAATGGGAACCATCATGGCAGGCCGCAACATCGGTCTTTTCGCCTCGGACGCGATCCTCAACGACATGACGCTGCTTGGCGTGGGCGCAGGGAACGGCGACTATGCCGCGCCGGCCAATACCTCACTCGGCTCGATCGGCCTGGGCTATATCTACACGGACTGGCTCTCGCAGATCGATTACACGACCCCCGACATGGCCGGCACCAAGGTGACGGTCGGAATCTTCGATCCGCTCAACACGCTCGGCCAGGTGCCTGTCAATCACAGCAGCCCGGGCTTCCAGGCGAAGATTGCCTACACGGTGGGCTCGCTGTACCTGTCGGCGAGCGGGATGTACCAGCAGCAGCGCATCGGCTGCGCCGATCCCACTCTGAATCAACCTGTGACGACGACGGGCAGCATCGGGCTGCCAGCCGTGGCCGGCGCCTGTCCGGTGGTCACGCCGGGCAGTTACGTCGACTTCGGCGCCGACGCCTTCGACTTGGGCGGCAAGTACGACTTCCATGGATTCGAGGTCATGGGGTGGTACTACCGCGGCAAGGGGGTGGGCACGACGGGCCTGTTCGTGGCCAACCACGACCAGATGGGCACTCCGCGCGACTCCGAGGGCTTTCTCGCGCAACTCACCTACGCGATGGGGCCGGAAAAGGTGGGAGTCAATTACGGCGTGAGCAAGCTCGATCCCACCAGCTACGATCTCGGCCACAATGGAGTACTGGTGGAGCGGAACCAGAAGTGGACGCTGGGCAACTACTACAACCTTACGCCCAACCTGCTGCTCGTGGCTGAGTTCAGCCGGATCGAGTCGACCAGCGACCTGAGCCTGACGAACGCTACCTGGAATCTGAACGCGGGGCTGTTCTTGAAGTTCTGAGGAGTCGGGCGGGGCCGGAAGGCCCCCTCGAGCGGCAGGCGGGCAGGGACGGCCCACGCCGCGTGAGCCGGTTCACCCCGCTTCGGGCCGGATTGCGCCGTTGGCGCGGGCCACAGCACGGGTCAAGGCGAATGGATTTCACAAGTTCAAATACTCTGCATCGCAGAGTACTTGACGTAATGAACCCTGCTGCATAGAGTCGCTCCAATCTCCGCCGCAGCTCGGGCCCTGAGATGCGCTCGAACAATACCGTTGCGATAGACAGCCACGCGCTCGGGACACTGAACTATATCCGTGCCTCGATCGATGCCGCGGGTGCCTTCGCCGTGCCCGGGACGGCGGGCGTCGCCATGGGTGCGGTGGGACTCGTCGCCGCGGGAGTGGCATCGATACCGGCGCTGGTCGGACATTGGCTGATCATCTGGCTGGCAGCGGCGACGGTGGGCGCGGGCCTCGGCGTGGTCCTCATTGCACGACACCGGTCGGGGGTGGGATTGCCGCTTTACAGGGGGCCCGCGCGGCGCTTCGTGCTGTGTCTCTGCCCGGCGCTGTTGGCGGGCGGGGTGTTGACCGCGGTGCTCTGCCAGGTGGGTGAGGCACGACTCCTTCCGGGGGTGTGGCTGCTGCTCTATGGATGCGCGGTGCTCTCCGCGACGCTCATGACGGCGCCCGCCATGATGCGGCTCGTCGGCGCCATGGGCGGACTCTTCGTGGTCTGCGGGGCGATCGCCTTCGAGGCTCCCCCGCGTTGGCACAATGTGATCCTCGGTGGTGGCTTCGGCTTGCTGCACCTCGTCTTTGGCTTTCTGATCGGACGCGTCGACGGTGTGGAGCGCTCGAAAATATGAAATCGGCCGCGCGGCAGCGTGAGACGGCGATGCGCTCGCCCGAGACGAACAAGACCGCACCGGCCCCGGCGCCGGTACCGATACCGGTACGGCACGGCGGCGGGGAGGACTCGAAGTTCGATCGTCTGGTGTACGAGCGCGTGCGACTTGGCATCATGAGCGCTCTGGCGGTGAACGCGCAGCTCACCTTCAACGAGCTGAAGGCGCTGTTCGATGTCAGCGACGGCAACCTGAGCGCGCATGCGCGCAAGCTCGAGGAGGCGGGCTACATCGAGTGCTCGAAATCCTTCGCCGGACGTCGTCCCAAATCGGAGTACCGGCTGACGCCCGTCGGCCGCCAGGCCCTCTACCGCTATCTCGAGCATATCGAGGCGGTGATCAAGGCGACCCGGCGGTCCTGAGCGGCGCAATGAGCTTGCACGTCGCAATCATCATGGACGGCAACGGACGCTGGGCGGAGCGGCGAGGCCTGCCGCGCAGCGCGGGCCACGTCCATGGCGCCAAGGCCGTCAATGGCATCGTGGAGGCCGCTGCCCGCTCCGGCATCCGCACGCTGACGCTCTATGCGTTCTCATCCGACAATTGGGGGCGCCCGGGCCTGGAGGTCGATGCGCTCATGCGGCTGCTGCAGCGGTATCTGACGACCGAGACCCGCCGTTGCATCGAGCAGTCCATCCGGATCAATGTCATCGGCCGCCGGGACCGCTTGCACCCGAGCCTGGCGCGCGCCATCGAGCAGAGCGAGCGGCTGACGGCGGCCTGCTCGCGGATGCGCCTTCGGATCGCGATCGA
>JAKBCR010000215.1 GCA_021807675.1 Pseudomonadota bacterium | reverse complement strand
AACCGGGTCAGTAAGTGATGAAGCCTGAACCTACGTCGGTCTTCCAGCCAAAGATGCCGCCCTGCGTGTTGGACACCTTCCCCAACTCCACGAGATCAGCATCCAGTTCCGTCCTCGGCTCCTGACGGGCGGCTTCCACTTCATCGCTTGAGGTATTCAGCACGGTTTCAGAAACGGACTTCATGAGTTGCTCCTCGCCGGGACAATGAATGCAGGAGATCAAATTCCAATTCTTGCGTCGGGTTTGTTACGACAGCTGACCGAGCGGGCATACTACAACAGAAGGAGCCGTGCGCGCGATAGGGTTACCCGCGGGACGGCACCGATGCCTTATGTCGTCTGCGGCATAGGGTCTACGCTCTCGGAACCCGGGTTTCCCGGACACAGGCTCCCAGCCGACGTTATACGGCGCCCGGGCCACCGCATGTACCGCGCCAAACAATCATGAGTCGCGACGGCCATTTATGTAATGGATTGACTTTACGATCTCGATGGAGTCCATATATCGGATAACCGTCCCCAGAGATCGCGAATTGGCCGACATCAAGCTGAAAGACCTGCGCTACCTGGTCGCCGTGGCCGACACGCGGCACTTCGGGCGGGCGGCGGAGCGCTGTTTCGTCAGCCAGCCGACCCTCTCGGCACAGCTGAAGAAGCTGGAGGAATACCTCGGCGTGCAGCTCATCGAGCGCCAGCCGAACAACGTCTCCCTCACGGATGCGGGGGAGCAGATCGTCGCCCGGGCGAGGCGGATGCTCGAGGCCAGCGAAGAGGTCGTGACGTTGGCTCGTGCCCATCGCGACCCGCTGGCCGGGCGGCTGCGCCTCGCCCTGCTGCCGACGATCGGGCCTTACCTCCTGCCCCGGGTATCTCAGGCGATCCGCCGTCAACTGCCGCGGCTCGAGCTGCGGCTCTATGAGTATCAGACCGCGCCGATGCTGGAGAGGCTGAAGGCCGGGGAGCTCGATCTCGGCATCCTGGCCCTGCCGGTGGACCTCGATGGGCTCGAGGCGCGGGAGCTCTTGGCGGAGCCCTTTACCGTGGCCGTACCGGACCGGCATCGCCTCGCCAAGCGCGAGCGCGTCCAAGTGGCGGACCTCGAGGGCGAGATCCTCCTCTTGCTGGAGGAGGGTCATTGCCTGAGGGAGCAGGCGCTGGAGGTCTGCAGCCGGGTGAGGACAGGCGAAAGCCAGGACTTTCGCGCAACGAGTCTGGAGACGTTACGGCAGATGGTCGCAACGGGCGCAGGCGTAACCCTGCTTCCAGAGCTCGCTACGCAAGGAGCTTATGGAAATGCGCGCGGTGTCGTTGTATTGCCGTTTGCGAAGCCTGCGCCCGTGCGGCGCGTCGGCGCGGTGTGGCGTAAGACGAGCGCCCGGCAGCCCGCGATCGACGCTCTGTGCAAGCTGATTGCTGATCGGGCGGGCTGAGAATGCCGCTCTGGCATAATCGAGCCGAAGTGAGCCGCCCGGGAACAAGAGCACAGCACATCACCCCGTACGATCGGTTCGGCTGGAGCGACGTCGAGGTCGAGCGGATGTTGGCCTCCGGCGAGCACCGGGAAGATCTGGCAGCGTATTTCGGGGAGACGGAATACCTGCGGCTCGCTCGTCTCGCGCGCAAGGCGCAGCGCGCCCGGATCAAGGAGGCAAACCCGCACGTCCTGGTGGTTCCCGGCATCCTCGGCTCCCAGCTCGGGATCGCCCGTCGCCGCCCGCTGCCCAACGATGTCTTATGGCTCGACCCCATCGACATCCAAGTGGGCCGCCTCTCCCTCCTCGCGCTGGATGCGGGCGCGCCGATCATCCCGCTCGGGGTAGTGCTCTACTCTCACCTCGCTCTGCGGCTTCAGCTTCGCGCGGCCGGCTTTGCCGTCACGATGCACGACTACGACTGGCGCCTCGGTATCGAGGAGTCCGGCGCGGCCTTTGCCGAGCGGCTGCGACGGATCCCCTCCAGGCGGTTGGCGATCGTGGCGCACAGCATGGGAGGGCTCGTGAGTCGCGTGGCACTCACTCTGCCGGGCACTCAACATGTCGAGCGCGTGGTATTGCTGGGCACGCCGAACCTGGGATCCTTCGCGCCGGTGCAAGCCTTACGAGGGACGTACGCGGTCGTGAGAAAGATCGCGCGCCTGGATGCCGAAACGACCGCCGAACGCCTCACCGAGGAGGTATTCAACAGCTTCCCGAGTCTCTACCAGATGGTGCCGGCGCCCGGCCGAGACGGAGCCGCCGACCTGCTCGATGCCGCGGCATGGCCGGACTGCGGTCCGGCGCTGCGGTCGAGGCTCATCGAGCGCGCTCGCCGCTTCCGCGATACTCTCGCCCCGCCGGATGAGCGTTTCGTCGCCATCGCCGGCGTGGGACAGGAGACCGTAACCGCCGCATCCAAAGGGCGCGATGGCTTCCGCTATACGATCACGCGGTATGGGGATGGAACCGTGCCGGCCCACAGCGCGGCGCTGGATGGCGCGCCGACCTACTTCGCCAGCGCTGCCCACAGCGACTTGACTCGCGACCCGCGCGTGGCCTCGGCGATCGTGGAGCTCCTGCACAAAGGAACGACAAGACGCCTGCCGATCCGCTGGAAGAGCAACAGTCGTGCGCAAGCCCGTGTCACTGACCGCGAGTTGCGCCGCACACACATCGACAAGGTCGACTGGGCTCGACTCACACCCGCGCAGCGGCGGGAGTTCCTGCAGGATCTGAACGAACCGCTGAAGTTGCGTCTGCGTGTGCCGACCATGCGCCGCCGGACCGCAGCTTCCTAAATCTCGCGCGGGCCAGACATGCGTCACTGTAGACCTTGGGGGCTTGCAGCGTCGGCAAGACGGTGGGGTGTTCCAAAGGCTATGCCGGGAATGGTTGCATCATATGGGAGTCGGCTATCAGGATCAGCGGTAACACCAACCGGCGTTGGCCCTCGAATGGCCGCGGCGGTGCGCTCGGCCAAGCTCCGGGGCACGCTCAGAACACGAACGGGATCAACATCTTCGTGCGGCGGCGGTAGGCGGGGTAGGTATCGGGGAATTGCGCGATCATCATCTTTTCCTCGGTGCGCGCGCTGAAGAGGAAGTAGGCGAAATAGAGCACGAAGAGCGCCAGCCAGAGGATTCCGACGGCGAGGGCGGAGCCGATCATGGCGAGCATGATGCCGGTGTAGATCGGGTGCCGCACGCACGCGTACGGGCCGGAGGTCACGAGCTCATGGTCCTGCCGAAGAGACATGGGCATGCCCCAATTGCGGCCGAGATGCGCCCGCGCCCAGAACGCAATGCCGAACCCGGCCAGACACAACCCAACTCCCAGCCACTGCCCGGCGAGCCCGGGAGCGGGCGGCAGGCCGCGGCTGATCGAAGCGGGCAGACCGCCGGCGCCTCGCCGGTGGAACCACAACACGAGAAGCGCGCCCACGAGCACGGCCAGGCGCACCCCCCAGCCGCTCCAGTGTCCCGGTGCATTTCCGCCACCGCTGGCGGCTCTCAGCGCCGGCGTGTTCCGGCTCGCCTTTTTGTTGAATTGCGCGAGAGTCAGCCAAAAGACGACGAAGGCGGTCCAGAGCCAGCCGATGACCGACGGCGCCCGCAGCATGCCGCGCCGGCCTCAGTCCCTGAAGTTGCTGAACTGCAGCGGTAGATCGAGCTTCGAGCCACGCAGCAGCTTGATGGCCTCCTGCAGCTCGTCGCGTTGCTTGCCGGTTACCCGGACTTTCTCCCCTTGGATGCTCGCCTGCACCTTGAGCTTCGAGTCCTTGATGAGGCGCGAGAGCTTCCTGCCGGTCTCGGGGTCGATTCCTTGCTTGAGGAGCACCTGCTGCCGGGCGGCCGAGAGAGCGATCTGCGGCTCTTTCACGTCCAGACAGGCGAGATCGATGCCGCGCTTGCCCAGGCGCAACTTGAGGATCTCCAGCATCTGCTTCAGCTGGAAGTCCACCTGCGCCTGCAGGGTCACCGTCAGCTCCTCGAGCTCGAACCGCGCCCCGGTGTCCTTGAAATCGAAGCGCTGAGCGAGCTCGCGGTTCGCCTGGTCCACGGCATTCGCCACTTCGTGGGCGTTCAGCTCGGAAACTACGTCGAAAGAGGGCACGGCAGTCGATCCTGTGAGGCACCCTGGAAAGGGGCGGGAGAGAGCTGGAAAGGCAGCGGGAGAAGCAAAGACCTATTGTAGCCCAGTGCCCGGCGGTGCTACCCTCCGGCACATGTCACAGCAGCACATCCGTCCCCAGTGGTGGTGGCGCACTTCGAACCCGGAGTGGGCCCCTGCACGTGGACGCGGCTGCTAGTCTCTCGACACCCTACTAAACACGCAACGCCACCAGGACCCATTCCGGCATCCCCGGGATGGTCCTTTTTTTTTATCTATGAAACCGCCATTCGACATTTCGGGAGATCTCGACACGCCCGTCTCGGCGTTCATGAAGCTCTCCGCCTTCGCGCCGCGCTTTCTGCTCGAGAGCGTGGAGGGTGGGGAGCGCCTCGCCCGCTACTCCTTCATCGGTTTCGGCGATGGACTCGAGGTGCGGCTCGATCGCGACGGATTCTTCATCGCCGGGACCCGGCGGCCCGTCCCTGCGAGCACGGCGGAGTTGCTCTCAGGGCTTCGGGATGCGCTCGGCCGTGCGCCCAAACCGGGGCCGCAGATCGCCGGAGTTCCTCTGGCCGGCGGGCTCGTGGGCTACGCGGCCTACGACGTCGTGCGGTTCTTCGAGCGGTTGCCGTTGCCGTCCGGCCGTGACAGCGGAGCGCCCGCCCTGCATTACGTTGCGCCTCGGTCTCTCCTGGTCTTCGATCACCTCACTCGTGGCATAGCGTTGCTCCATGACGGGTCGGAAGACGAGCGCCGGAGTCTCCGGTCAGAAGTCATCCGCGCACTGCGTGGCGGCCTGCCTGCTGGTGGCGCACGCCGCGGTCGCTACGGACGGCCAGAACCGGCATTTAGCCGAGACGAATTTCTCGCCGGGGTGAGGCGGACGCAGGAATACATTGCTGCGGGCGATGTTTACCAGCTTGTCCTGTCGACACGTTTCCAAGGCCGTCATGAGCTGGATCCGTTTCAGGCGTATCGCGCACTGCGTCTGATCAATCCCTCTCCCTACATGTACTACTGCGCCTTGGGCGATGTCACGGTGGTCGGCTCCTCACCCGAGGCCCTGGTGCGTCTCAAAGAGGGTCAGGCGCAGCTCAGGCCCATCGCAGGGACGCGGCCACGCGCCGATGACCCGGCGCTCGACGTGGCGCGCGAGGCCGAGCTGCGCGCCGATCCCAAGGAGAATGCCGAGCACGTCATGCTGGTCGATCTCGCGCGAAATGATCTCGGCCGCGTGGCATCGGCGGGCAGCGTCGGTGTGGAGCCGTATCGCGCGATCGAGCGCTACAGCCACGTCATGCACATGGTGAGCGGCGTGCATGGCCGGCTCGCGCCGGGACGCGATGCGTTCGATCTTTTCGCGGCAACCTTCCCGGCAGGCACTCTGGTCGGTGCGCCCAAGGTACGCGCCATGCAGATCATCGACGAGCTCGAGCCCGTCAGCCGTGGCCTCTACGGCGGCACGGTGGGTTATTTCGGCGCGCGCGGCGACATGGACCATGCGATCACGATCCGCACGCTGGTCTTCAAGGGCGATGAGTACAGCTATCAGGCCGGTGCCGGGGTCGTTGCCGACAGCGTGCCGGCTACCGAGCACGATGAGGTTCTCGCCAAGAGCGGCGCCATGGCGCGCGCGCTCGAGCTGGCGGAGGAGGGCCTGTGACAGCATCATCGATGCGCGGCGGAGCGAGCGCAGGGACGAATCGCAGCCCGCGGCTGCTCCTGATCGACAACTACGATTCCTTCACCTACAACCTGGTCCAGGCGTTCCTCGTATTGGGGGCGGACGTGCTCGTGTACCGCAACGATGCGATCGATGTCGAGGAAGCGCAGGCCCTGACACCCACCCATCTGTGCATCTCGCCGGGTCCCGGCACGCCATACGACGCCGGCATCTCGATGAACATGATCCGCGCTTTCGCCGGAAAGGTACCCGTGCTGGGGGTATGCCTGGGCCACCAGTCGATCGTGGAGGTGTTCGGCGGCAAGGTCGTGCGAGCGGGACGGCTGATGCACGGGAAGACCTCGATGGTGCAGCACGATGGGCTCGGCGCGTTCGCGGACCTGCCGCAGCCCTGCGAGGTTGGAAGATATCACTCGCTGATCGCCGCCCCGGAGACATTGCCGCCGGAGTTGCTCGTGACCGCGCGAACGCCCGAAGGCGAGATCATGGGCGTGCGGCATCGCGAGCTCGCCGTCGAGGGAGTGCAGTTCCACCCGGAGAGCATTCTGACACCGCAGGGACCCCAGCTGCTCGGGAACTTCATCCATGCCTGCCGCGCGTGACCTCCTCGACCGGCTGCTCGAGCGGCGCGATCTGACCCAACCCGAGGCCGAGGAGCTGCTCGGCATCCTGACGGACCCCGGGACCTCATCCGCAATGGCCGGCGCGATCCTGGCCGCAATGCGCTCCAAGGGCGTCGTAGCCGATGAAGTGCGCGGCTTCGCCCAGGCCATGCGGCGCCTGGCGCGCCGGCCGTCGATTCCCGGCGGATTGCCAGCCGTCGATGTCGTGGGCACCGGAGGTGACAGTTCCGGGAGCCTCAACATTTCCACGGGCACCGCGTTGCTCACCGCCGCTTGCGGCGTGCCGGTGGTCAAGCATGGCAACCGATCCGTTTCCAGTCGCGCTGGCAGTGCCGACGTGTTGGAGGCGCTGGGCCTTGCGCTGCCGCTCGACGAGGAGCTCGCCGGCAAGTACCTGGCGGCGTGCAATTTCACGTTCCTGTTCGCGCCTCATTACCACCCCGCCACCAGGGCGGTCGCGGCGGTGCGAGCGGCGCTCGGCGTGCGCACCATCTTCAACATCCTGGGACCCCTCACCAACCCGGCGGAGCCGCCTTTTCACGTGATCGGCGCGTTCAGTCTCGAGGTGGCCGACCTCATCGCCCGAACCTTGGCCGGCATGCGGATGGAGCGGGCGTTCGTCGTTCATGGCGCGCGGGGTTGGGACGAGCCGACACCGATAGGCCCGTTCACGGTGCTCGACGTCCGCCCGGGGCGCACGGAGCGGCAGGAGCGCACGCCGGAGGACTACGGTTTGCGGCGCTGCGACCCGGCGGAGCTCGCGGGAGGTGACGCCCAACACAACGCTCGCGCCCTGCGCGCCGTGCTCGAGGGCGAGGATCGCGGACCGCATCGCGACTGTCTGCTGCTGGGAGCGGCGTTGGCGCTGGAGGTGGTGGGGAAGGTGTCCAGCCCTCGTGAGGCGATCGAGCGAGCCGC
>JAKBCR010000032.1 GCA_021807675.1 Pseudomonadota bacterium | reverse complement strand
TCAAACGATGAAGTGGAAGCCGCCCGTCAGGAGCCGAGGACGGAACTGGATGCTGATCTCGTGGAGTTGGGGAAGGTGTCCAACACACAGGGCGGCATCTTTGGCTGGAAGACCGACGTAGGTTCAGGCTTCATCACTTACTGACCCGGTTACTCGAGACTGCGCTGGAGCTGCGCGACGCAGCTCCAGCGATCGAACTGGTCGCGCTACCACCGTTTGGCAATGTCGGCGCTTACTACGCGACCCAAAGCCTGCACATTGTAAACGTCGTAGCCGTAGACGTCGTCGACGAACGGCGGATCGTGGTTGAACACGTTAACCGCGTTGACAGAAAATTCCAGACCCCGTCGCCAGCCCCCGGGACTCGCCGGCAGTCGGTAGACCGCCCTGGCATCGACCGTCGTCCACGGCGATACGTTCGGCACGAGAGTACTGCCCGGGTTTTTGTAACCGCCGGTGTAGTTCACCGCCACACTCAGTCCCGGCCCGGGCAGTCCCGGTCCTTCGCCATTCCAGTCGATCGTTCCGCGCAGGCGCAGAGCCAGCGGGTTTGCGATCGTGTTCACGATATCGGTAGTGGAAGATCCGCCCGTGACCGCCTGGTCGAACTTGAAAACATAATTCGCGGTCATTCCAATGGCGAGACTTCCAAACGCGCCTCGCAAATAATCGTGTGCCTCCAGATCCAGACCCGTCGTCTTGGTGGTTGCCAAGTTCGCCAGCCGATCATCAATGATGGCGGCGGGCGAGCTGGCGAGGCATGCCGGGATCGAGCCCTGATAATCCGGGCTATTGCAGACGGAATCGATCTGCTGCCGGGATGGATTCCGGGTAATCACCGGAGCCCATTCGGCCTGGTTGATCAGGATGGCAAGCGGATTGTCTGCCGCCGGTTGCGCGATCCGATTGGCGTATTCAATCGAGTAAAATGTGAGCGAGAGAGTGGAGCCCGACAGAAATCCGGGGGCGAAGTCAAAGCCTGCCGTCCACGTCTTGGCCGTTTCCTGCTTCAAGTTTGGATTCGACCCCTGTTCCGCCAGAACGAGAGAGCGGCCGATAGGCGACTGTGGATCGGGAAGCACGACGGAGGCGGCTGCGTTTGCTGACGTATCGTATAGATTGTCCAGTGTCGGCGCGCGGAACGACCGTCCCCAGCTTGCCCGCAGCTTCAAGGTCTCGATCGGAATCCATTGAACCCGTACTGTCGGATTGAACGTACCGCCGAAGTCGCTGTAGTGCTCGTAACGTCCGGCAACGTTCAGTTCCAATCTCGGTATGGAGAGTGGGTTGGCGGGATTGCCGAGCAGAGGCAGCGCGAGTTGCGAGAAGAGCGAGGTGATGTGCCGGGAGTAACTCTGCGCAATCGTCGACCCTGCAGGGTTCAGCGGATTCGCAACGTCATGGAACAGAGCTTCCTTCCGCCGCTCGAAGCCCACCGCGATCTTGGCTTCGCCCGCCGGCATCCTGAACAGCGAGCCATCCAGCACCAGGCGCGTCGACTCTATGCTCGACATCATGTGAAGCGGATAGTCGCTATTGATCGCCGCCAGCGTCGCCGGATTGGTGTTCGAGCCGTCACCGAACGGGTTGAAGGCCGTAGCGGGATTCGGGTCAGCCAGACTGGCCGCCAGGGCGGCCGGATTGGCTACATTGTACTGATCGCTCCGCAGCGACTGGCGGCCGTAGGATTCACTCAATGTAGCCTGCCATGTATTCCCTATCTGCAGCTTGGCCCCCGCCGTGCCCATGTAGACCTGACTCCTTGCGGAAAAGACCTCGGGCCCATAGTCGCGCAGGAAGCTATATGCGACGAGCGTGTAAGGCACATTCCCATAGGGGTTCACGTAGAAGGGGTTGGATGGAGGTACCGGCAGGATCTGGGTATCGGGCAGATAGTCTCGCAATGCGTTCCGCTCCGCGAAACGACCCTCGAAAAACAATTGCGCTCTTTGCTTTAGATCCTGTGCAACGGCGGTGTACAGTTCGTGTGCTCTCACCTCTGGAAAGAGCTGCTCCTGCGCAAACTGATTCTGCAGATTGATCTTCGACGAGAGCGCGGCCGCGGTAAGCCCCTGACCATTCTGCCCCGCCGGAATGCCGTACGCCGGCAGCAGCGTTGCGGGATTCAGGATATTTCCCGGATTGCTGTAATAGCTGTCGTAATTTCCCCCTCCGTACGGTGTCTTGTCCGCATTCGCCGCATACGGTCGCTGCGATGCAGCAAGCGGTGTCTCATCGGAATACTGGTATGCGAGCATCGCGTGCCCACTGCTCCAGTGCGTCCCCCACAGCTGCGACACCATGACCGACCGCCGACCTCCGATGGCCGTCCCGTACCTGAGCTGCGTTTCGGCTCCCTGGAAATCGTTCCGCATGATGATGTTGACGACGCCTGCGATGGCATCGGATCCGTAGATGGCCGAAGCGCCGTCCGGCAGCACCTCGATGCGCTTGACGGCGCTCCACGGGATCGTGGACACATCCACGAAATCCCCGTTGAGTCCCGAGAGCGGTTGCCGATGCCCGTCCACCAGCACCAGCGTGGCACCCACACCCAGCCCGCGAAGGTCGAGTCCGGCCCCGTACTGATAGTTGGCGTCGACGCCGAGGTCCTCGCGCGGACCGTTGAGTGAAATGATGGGCAGTGAGTAGAGAGCATCCTGGACGCTGGGGTAGTCCGCCATCGCGAGCTGCTGTCGATTGAGGTGGATCAGCGGCGCGATGACATCCTGCACTCCGGGGATCAGGCTCCCCGTGACATCGACCTGCTCGAGTGGCCCCCGAGTCTGCGCGACCGCCGTCCGTCGAGGCAGCTGCGGAGCGAGCGGTCGCGCGCGAGCCACCGCCTTCCCATCGATCGGCCCGGAGGCTGGTACGACATCGACCGAATCGGCGGTATCGAATCGGTACGTATACCCGGTGCCTTTCAGCAGCAGCGCCAGGGCCGTGGAGCTCGCCATCACACCGGAGACCGGCCTGCTCCTCGTCCTGTTGATATCAGGAGTCGAGGCAAACCCGGGCTCGATGCCCGACTGGTGATAGAAATCGATGAGCGCTTGTGGAAGGGGCTCGGAGGGCAGATTGAAATGCGCGACGGGATCGTCGGCACGCGCATCTGCCATGACCAACAGGAAGAGTGATGCCGTGTACAGCAGATACAGCAGCGTGTGCACAGCGAGCGAGGTGATCCTGACCATCTTCCGACGCGCTGCCGTCCGTTAATCCGACCCCAAAGGCGTTGTGCTTGGCAGTTCTCGAGCCCATGGAACTTTACCAGAGCCCCCTGCCGAGCGATACCCGATCCAGCGGCTTCCTCCATGAGATGAAAGTCAACTGCTTCGGGCCTCGAGGATTCGAGTTTTTCCACACCCGGCCTCACGGACGGCGCTCGTCCCACGGGTGACTCGGGGCCTGTGGATGCTCGGCCGGAACGGGAGACTGGTTGTGTCAGTATTTCTTACAAGACCGGTCCGAAGCGCCTCCGGATCCGGCACAAGGGTCGGGGATTCACAATCGTGCACCGAATCCGCACGAAACGGTCAGCGGCCACGGAGCGATGATTCCGCCGATCGGGCCGGCCTGAATCGCTCTCGCGGCACCAGAAATGTCACAGTCCGGGCCCGTGCCCGGTCATGGGAGCCGGCGCGATACTAACGTAGCTTACCAATATCGGAATCGTCCTCGCCGACACGGCATCTCAATGCGGAGTCAGTCGGCCGACTTTGACTCGGGTCGGGCTCTCAGGGCGGCGATTCGCCTGCACAGCGCCGCTGTTGCAGCGATGACGCCGGGCCCCAGGCCACTGAGCCTCTGGTCCTCGAAGGCGAGTAGCCGCCCGGCTCGCACAGCCCGCAGGAACGGGAAGCGTCGCCACCGGGCGAGCCAGGAGGCTCCCCGGCCAGGGGGCGCGACGGCGATGATCATGTCGGGATTGCGCGCGATCACCGCCCCGATCCCGACGGCGGGCGCGCGCTCCGGCAGGTCTGCGAACACGTTACGCGCGCCGCACACTCGCAGGGCATCGCTCATCAGCTCCTTGCCGCCCACCGTGTAGAGGGGGCGATTCCAAACTTCCAGGAGCGCCGTGAGCGGGTCGCTGACGTTCGCATATTCCCTTCTCAGCGCGGCGAGCTTCTCCTCGAGTTTCTTGGCCTTCCGATCGGCCACGTTGCTCGTCCCGGTAAGCCTCCCCAGGCGGCGGAGCGACTCGCCGATGCCGCTCAAAGTGGCGGCCTCCTGGCGGTAAACCGGTATACCCAAACGCTCGATGGCAGCGATATCCGCCGGACTGTTACCGTCGGGCCAGACGATGACCACGTCGGGTCTGGCGGCGATCAACCGCTCCATATCGATGGCGCCGACCGTCCCGATCTTTGGCAGGCTCCGCTGCGAAGCAGGCTGGTCGGAGTATTCGATGGTTGCCACGATGCGATTGCTAGCGCCGGCGGCAACGAGCATTGCAGTCGCGCCAGGAGCCAGGCTGACGATTCGTTGGGGTGGATAGTTGACGGTGACGCGGCGTCCGAAATCATCCGTCACGGTAACGCGTGTGGAAATCGCTTCAGCGGTTTGGCGCGCTTGCGGACGTCTCGACGTAGCGGCAGGCGTCGCGTTGACCACATACACGCAACTAAACGCCAACAGCAGAATTGAGATGACGGCAGGATTGAGTCGGTCCGACCGGGTCATGACGCGCCCACAGTGCCTGCGGCCCATCGCACTATGGGCTGTAATCTCGTCGAGGCCAGTGCCAGCGCCGCATTCCGATCGACCCAGCGCGACTCATGATGCTCCGGCCGCCCAAGCTCGGGACTGACAGGCAATGTGATCTTCTCAGCCCGCGTCGCCCCGAGGTAATACCGGGCGATCTTTCGGTTTGCGTAGGGTTCCGTCTCCCGATAAACGTGGCCCCACTCGAACTCCAAATCCTCGACCAGCGTTTCCTCGCGCACCTCGCGGCAAGCGGCCGCCAGCGGATCTTCTCCCGGCTCGACCACACCCTTGGGGAAGTCCCAGTTCCGGTACGCGCGCAGCATCAGAAACAGCCAGCCCGCCGGAACACGCCGTACGACAACGACGCCGGCGGAAAGTCGATACTTCCCTATTCTGATCGCCCAGTCTTCGTCGCCCAACGCCATGGATCGAGTGCGATCTTCACACCCGCCCGGTCTCGGCCTCCAATACGCTCGCCGCCCCTTCCTCGACTATTTTCGCCATCCCGAACGCCTGCGGCAACACGTGCGCGGCGTAGAAGCGCGCCGTGGCGATCTTCGACTGGTAGAACGCCTTCCCCGCAGCCCCGCGCCCCGCCGCGGCGATCGCGGCCGACTTGGCGAGCAGCCAGCCGCCGATGACGAGCCCACAGAGCTTCATGTACGGAACGGCGACCGCGAGCCCACGCTCCGGCGCAGCAGCCATGCCGCCGAGGAGAGACTGCGTTGCCGATTCCAGGAGGGCGACGCTCTGAAGCGCCGCGTCGCGGGTCTCGCGCGGGGCGGCTCCCCCCGGCTCCAGCGCCTGCAGCTCGCCGCGCATGTGCGCAATGAGGGCTCCCATGGCAGCCCCGCGGTCGCGGCCGATTTTCCTGCCGACGAGGTCATTCGACTGGATGCCGGTGGTTCCCTCATAGATCGTGGTGATGCGCACGTCGCGCACGTACTGCGCCGCGCCCGTCTCCTCGATGAATCCCATGCCACCGTGCACCTGCACGCCGATGCCCGCGACCTCGTTCCCGGTTTCCGTGCTCCAGGCCTTGACGATCGGAATCAACAGGTCCCCCCGGGCCTGGGTGGCGGTGCGCACGGCGGCATCCGGGTGATACGCGGCGAGGTCGAGCTGCTGCGCGGCGTAGAGCGCGATCGCGCGCGATGCCTCCGTGCAGGACTTCATGGTCAAGAGCATTCGCCTCACGTCCGGGTGATGGATGATGGGCAGGCGGTCCGCGGGCCCTGCGCCGGGCGGGTTGCCCTGGATGCGGATGCGCGCATACTCCGCCGCCTGTTGGAATGCGCGCTCGCCGACGGCGTAGCCCTGCACGCCCACCGCCAGGCGCGCCGTATTCATCATGACGAACATATACTCGAGGCCGCGGTTCGGCTCGCCGACCAGATAGGCAAGCGCGCCCCGGTCGTGGCCGAACTGCATGACGCAGGTCGGGCTGGCGTGGATGCCGAGCTTGTGCTCGATCGACACGCAGCGGACCTCGTTGCGCTCGCCAGGGGAGCCGTCGGCGTTGATCAACACCTTCGGCACGATGAACAGCGAAATACCCTTGACGCCCTCCGGGGCGCCTTCGATCCGCGCCAGCACCATGTGGATGATGTTGTCGGTGTAATCGTGCTCGCCCCAGGTGATGAAAATCTTCTGTCCGAAGAGCCTGTGATGAGCGCCGTCAGGCACCGCGCGCGTGCGCACTTGCGCGAGGTCGGAGCCGGCTTGCGGCTCCGACAGCACCATGGTGCCGGTCCATTCCCCGCTCGACATCTTCGGCAGGAAAGTCCGCTGTTGCGCCTCCGACCCGCAGAGCTCGAGCGCGTGCGCCGCGCCATGCGTCAGCATCGGACAGAGCTGGAAGGCGAGGTTCGCCGATCCCCACAGCTCCTGCACGGCGCTGCTCAGCGACTGCGGCACGCGTTGGCCGCCGAAGCGCGGGTCGGTGCCGAGCTGCTGCCAACCGCCGCTCGCGAACTGCCCGTACGCCTCCTTGAAACCCTTCGGCGTCGACACGCCTTCGGGCGTCCAGCGCAAGCCTTCGCGGTCACCGGGACGGTTGAGCGGCTCGAGTACGGTCTCGGCGAGGCGAGCGGCTTCCTCCAGAATCGACGCTCCGATCTCGTCGCTGTAGTCGGCAAGGCCAGGACAGGCGGCGAGCTGTCCGATGCCGAGGAGCTCCTCGAGCACGAAACGCAGTTCCTTGAGCGGCGCGCGGTACATCAATCGTCTCCGGAAAGAGGGTGAGGGGCCGGTGGGCCCGGTCGCGGGCTAGTGTAGCCGCCACGGCCCCTCAATCCTACTGGCCGGTAACCTGTCTGCCGGCGAGTAGACAAGCAGGCGATTGGCGGCCCGGAGCCGCTCCCCGGCGGCCGCGGGACGGCCATGCTTGCCGAGCCCCGCGCGATTCTCAGCGGAATCAACTAGGGCTCGGCCAGTGCCGGCACGATGCTCGCCGCGAGGAATTCGACGAAGCGCCGCACGCGCATATCCGCCTCCAGGGCGGCCGGGTAGAGGGCATGGAGGGCGGCCGCGGGCGGTGCAGTCCACTCCGGCAGCACGGCCTTCAGCCGACCGGTGGCGAGCCCCTGCCGACAGAGGAACCCGGGCAGCAGGCCGATGCCCAGTCCCGCCGCCGCTGCGGCGTGCAGCACCGCCGGGTCATCCACGGCGAGCTTGGGTGACACCGCCACCTCGGCCCGCTGCGCGCCACGACTCAGCAGTAGCCGATACTCCGGCGAGCCGAGCGGCTCCGGTGTCAGGAGATCGTGATTGCGCAAGTCCTCGGGCTTCAGAGGCGTGCCGCGCCGTCCGAGGTACGCAGGCGTGGCGCAGAGCACCGCGGGCGGCGCGCCGAGCGAGCGATGCGCGAGCGCCGGGTCCTCCACAGGCCGTGCGAGGATGGCAACGTCCCAGCCGCCCTCCACATCGGCACCATCCAGAGCCACCTCCAGCGGAATATCCGGAAAGCTCTCCAGGAAGCGCGGCACCAGCGGGGTCAGCAGCAAGCGCCCGTATACCGGGTCGGAAGCGATGCGAAGCGGTCCGGTGGCGGGCGCATGCAGCTTCGCGATTGCCGCGCGCGCAGCGTCGCACTCCTCGGTCACGCGCTTGGCGTGCGGATAGAGGAGCTGCCCGGCCGCAGTGAGCGACAGGCGCCGCGTCGTGCGCTGCAGCAGCCGGGCGCCGAGCGCCTGCTCGAGGTCCGCGATGGCCCGGCTCACCGCCGCCTTGGGCACGCCCAGCGCTCGCGCCGCGGAGGAGAAGCCATTCAGGTCCACGACCTTGGCCAGGACGGCCAGTTGTGCCGGTGCCCAGAGCTGACTCACGCCGGGTGCAATCCCTCTGAAGTGGGAGCCTATTGTTTCACCCGAGGGGCACTCGCGCCAGGGCCTCAGACCATTAAGATGGCATCTGCAGCAGTCCCAGCCACCCTCGGAGGAGCCGATGAAGATTTCCGTCCACGCCGCGTCCGTCGACCTGCTCGCCAATACGCTTGCGAACCTCTCGCACCTGCTCGATAAGGGCCACGCTCACGCCGTCGCCCGCAAATTCGATCCCGCCGTACTCCTCGCTGCGCGGCTCGCGCCCGACATGTTTCCGTTGACGCGCCAGGTGCAGATTGCATCCGATATGGCCAAGTACGGCGTATCGCGCCTGGCTGGGATCGAGGCTCCGAAGTTCGACGACAGGGAGCAGACGTTCGAGGAGCTGCGCACCCGGGTCGCACGAACCATCGACTTCATCAAGGGCGTGCCGACGGGCTCTCTCGAGGGCTCGGAGGACCGTATCATCAAGGTGCCGTTACGCGATCGCACGCTGGAGCTCAAAGGCCTCGACTATCTGCTGCGCTGGGTCATTCCCAACGCGCTTTTCCATGTCACGACCACTTACGCGATCCTGCGCCACAACGGTGTCGAGCTCGGCAAGACCGACTTCCTCACCGGCAGCGGCCCCGGATTTAGTCAAAGCGCGTAGTCCCGTTTTTCCGGCCCCGCCACATGCACCGGTCTCGCCGCTCGGCGAGGCCGGTGAGGCCCGTGCGCACAGCCTGAACTAGACACACTTCACGGCGGCGCCGGGAGTATGCTGTCACTCTAAATCGCAGCTCGAGACCTAGAAACGCAGTCCGCGATGGGGAAGTTTTTGCAGCCACAGAATGCGCTCCCGATACGTCCGCCCGCTGGCGCTGCGGCCGGCGCGGAGCCGGTAACCGCGGAGGCTCTCGGCTGGCAATTGCGTGCGGCGCTGCCACCGATGCGGCTGCACTCCGTCTCGTTCTATGACAGTCAGGGCAACGTCCTGTGGCTGAGCGAAGGCGCGCTCGGCCCCGACGAGCATTCGCTGGTCCTCGAAGCGCTGGAGACCCTCACCGCCGACACCGGCAAGAGCTGCTGCGAGAACGGGCTCGAGGACGGCCGCATCGCGGCGCTTCTCGCCGTGCGCGCGCCCCAGGGCCATCTGGTCGGGCTCGCCATGATCCTCGCCGAATTCAAAGGCGGCGGCGAAGGCCTGACGGACCGCATCATGTCGGCGCCCGTTCGCACGATCATGCAGAAGCTCGCGGTGCTCTTGAAGCCCGCCGGACCACGAAAACCGGACGCTGATCCAACGGCCCTGGTTCTCTCCCTCGCGGATACCGACGTATCCGGCGCGGCTCCCCCGGAGCCTCAGCCCGCCGCGGCTTCGGCCACCCCGCAAGCGCCGGTCCCGCCGAAGTCGGATGAGGAGCTCTGCGCGCGGGCGGTGAACGACATACTCGAGTTCGAGCTGACGGACTCGCCCATCCTCACGCAGGCACACCGTTCGCCGGCAGCGACCGGCAGCTCACCCGTGCTGCCCGACGGGGCCCGCGTCGCTGGCCCTACACAGGCGATGCCGCCACCGTCACTGGCGGATTGCAGCCCCGTTTCCCGGGGCTCTTCCGATTCGTACGCGTCTCAGACGGGCGAGACGCTCAGGCCTTCCGCCCTCACGGATACGGGCAGTCTGCGCGCGCCGACGCCGGCAAATTCCGCGCAGACCGGCAGCGCACGGGTGCTGAAGCCACCATCACCCGCCGAAACCGGCAGCTCCCGGAGTCTCGCCGGCCCGCCTTCCTCCACGGGCACCTCGCGCGCGGTCTCGCGGGACCCCGCCGTGGTCGCCCTGCAGATGCTGCCTTTCGTGAAGCTGCGCGCGGGCGGGCACACGCGGCGCTTCGAGGTGGTACCGACCGGCACGGCGCGGGAGCTGCGCGATCCTGCGGTACTCGATACCCTGGCGATGCAGGGCCTGCTCGCTTGGCTCGGCACACACCGCGCCGCCTGGACGGTGGAGCCCGCCAGCTTCACGCTGAATCTTTCCATCGCCACCCTGGAGGATGACGGCTTCCTCAGACAGGTGGCAGCGGGATTGCAGAGCAACGGCATCGCTCCGGACACCGTGGGCTTCGAGATCTCCGAGCCGCTCTGCACCCAGCGGCGCGCCCAAGTGGAGCGATTCATGACGGCGTGCAACAAGCTCGGATGCTTCGTGGTCATCGACGATTTCTCCTTCGATTCGGCGGTGGTGCCGCTCCTGCGCTCCAAGGCGCTGCGGCTCGTGAAAATGGACGCCCGGCTGACGGGCGGAGCCCTTCGGGACAAGCTGTCGCAGGCCATGGTGGTGGCGGTCGTGCAGGCCGTGAAGGTGCTGGGCATGCACTGCGCGGCGCAGCAGGTTGACTCGCAGGCGACCCTGCAGTGGCTGACTGCCGTCGGGTGCGACTTCGCACAGGGTCCGATGCTGGCCCGGCAGCAGCCGCTGGAGAGGCTTCTGGGGACCTGAGTACTTTCTCACTCTGGACGGCGGTCAGGAGCTCAGGCTCTCACGCACCTACCGCGACAAGGTCGAGCACTTCCTCGAGCGTCACGCGCTGCGGCGAAACGCACCGGTCGAGTAGTTGACGCCGTAGCAATCCACCAACCGGATACCGTTGCGGCCACCCCGTTTGGCGGCGTAGAGCGCCTCGTCGGCGAGCTGTACCGCGCCCTCGGCGCTGCGCCCGGCCCGTGGGCTCACGATCGAGACCCCGACACTGGCTGTCACGACACCCGCGGACGAATCGCCATGCTGGATTGCCAGCGCCTGGATGCTCTCCCGCAGCTGCTCGGCGATCTCACGGACGTGCTCGGCGCCGAGATCGTATAGCGCCAGCAGGAACTCCTCCCCGCCATAGCGCGCAGCGATGTCGAGCGGCCGGCGCGCGAAGCGCTGCACCGCCTGGGCTACGCGCCTGAGCGCCTCGTCGCCGGCCTGATGTCCGTACCGGTCGTTATATGCCTTGAAGTGATCGACGTCGATGAGCAGGAGCGCAAGTGAGCGACGCTCGCGCATCGCCTGCTGCCACAGGCGCCCGTAGTGATCGTCGAACGCGCCGCGGTTCTTCAAACCGGTGAGACCGTCGCGCGCTACCATCTCGCTCAGCAGCCCGCGCTCGAGGAATGACGTGCGCAACTGACGCTCGATGCCCTGGTAGACGAATCCGCCCACCGCTCCAGTGATCACCAACAGCGTGGCGTAGTACACGACATCCGCGGCGGGCCAGCCGGCGTGCGCCAGCGCAATGCCAAGCGCCCCGACCATGAAGATGTTGATGAGGAGCGCCTCGCGGAAGCGCTGTCCGCCGAGGAAGAAGATCGCGATGCTGAAGGTCGTGAGAAAGCAGAAGGGGTCCGGATGCCCGCCGATGCGCAAGTCCGCGATGCCGAAGGCGGCCGCGGCGGCGACGAGCGGAAGGAGGACGCGCGCCGTGGGCAGGTACAGCCGCTCGTAGAAACGGCTCCAGGAGGTGAGCGCCAGGCCGAGGCACGCGGAAATCACCAGGCCGAGCCAGCCGAGAGCCACCTGCCGCAGCGGCACCGCATCCAACACGGTCAGCTTGACTGCCGTCGTGATCGCGAGCAATCCAAGCGCCAGCTGGAAGAAACGTACGCGCGCGCGCGCGTGCTTCAAGTGAAACGCCTGGAAGTTCCGCTCGAGATCCGGCGAGAAGCGCAGATCGGGGAAGCCGCGGTGCAGCTCCTTTGCATACGCGGAGTCCGGAAAGCTCTCGTGCTCGAGCGGCTCGGGAAGGTGCATCGCGGGGGCAATTGATCTCACGCAGCAGGCACGAGTGTGACGCAGTGCCGGCGCGGCATCTCGCTCGCGCAGGCGGAACTGCGACCGAGGTCACGATTCGAGGACGGACTGGTCCCGATCTGTGAGCCGGCGCGTTGGCGAAGGCTCGCTCACGTTGCAGGATGGGCATTACGCCCGCCGCAAGATCGCGCTAGACATGATGGATCCCAGATCTCGCCCGCTTGCTCCTGTGAGACCCGCCCCGGCGGGTCGGAATACCCCGGGAATCCCCCTCGCCGACCTTCCGGTCGAAGCGCCGCTCGACGCGGTGCCGCCGGGCGAGCCGCATTCCGGCGGCCGTACGGGCGCGGCTTCCGCCCTGCCGATACCGCCGGTGCCGGCGGCGGCCGAGGATCTCGTGGATCCGGAAAAGCTCCTTCTGGCAAGTGAGCAGCCGCACGCCCTTGCAACCGTCTCCGGCCCATCGCCCGAGGCCTCCCCGGCGCCTGCCGATAGCAATAGCAGTCCGCCGCCGTCGCGAGGCGGGGAACTGATGGACAGGGATTTCATAGCGCGCAACCAGGTCGTCGAGCGCTATCTCTCCGGCCGTCTGCCCATCAAAGGCGCTACCGACTTCGAGCGCTTCTGCCGCGAGCACCCGGAGCTGCTCGATGAGCTCGGCATTCCGGAGCGAGTGAACGCGGCGCTGCGCCTGCTGGAAGCGGGCGGAAAGCCCGAGCCCTGGGCGGAGCCGCGCAAGCCCTTCTGGCAGAAGCTCGAGATCGTCCTCGGTCTGCTCGGGGCCACCCTGGCTCTGGCCGTCGCGCTCGGGCTCGTCGCGGGCGGCAGCGCCGAGAAAAGCCGCCGCATCGCCTCGCTGCAGCAGCAAGCCACGGAGCGGCCGCTCTACCCGGCTACCAGCACGCGCGACATCAGCCTATTGCCGAGCCGCGACGGCGCCTCGGATACGCCCGCGATCACGATCGGGGGCGGCGGCGAGGCGCAGCTCGCCGACTTCCGCATCGACGAATCGCGCTCGCCGTATCAGCTCTTCCGCATCACCATCGACCGGATCGATCAGGGGCGCGTCGGCGTCATCGATCGCCTCGCCAAAGATTCCGCCGGCGACCTCAGGATTGCGCTCAACAGCAGCGCGCTCGGCCCCGGTGACTACCAGCTCACCATCGACGGGCTGGACTGGCAGGGTCGGCCACAGCCTGACTCCTGGGTCACCATAGGCGTGCGGGCAACAAAGTGAGTCGCACGACGCGTCCCGAAGTCTTCGTGGCACGGCAGCCCATCTACGACGCCTCCATGGCGGTGGTGGCATACGAGCTGCTCTACCGAGCATCGCCCACGAGCCGCACGGCGCAAATCGGGGACCCGGCCGGCGCCACCCTGGAGGTCATTGCGGGCGCCGCGCTGGAAATCGGTCTCGATCGCTTGGCCGGCGGGCTGCCGGTGCACATCAATTATCCGCAGGAGCTGTTGGCCAAGGTGCCCGAGCTCCCGCTGCAAGCCGGACGTGTCGTGATCGAGGTGTTGGAGGACGTGCGTGCCACCCCTCAGGTCCTCCAGGGCATTCACACCCTGCGGGCTCGTGGCCATCGCATCGCCCTCGATGACTACTCGCCACAGGGCAGCGACCCACGCCTGCTCGAAGTGGCGGACGTCGTGAAGCTGGAGATCACCCATCCTCCCGCCGACGAGCTCGCCCGCCTGGCACGGGAGCTGCGGGCGGCAAGCCTCGAGCTCATCGCGGAGAACGTCGAGAGCCGGGAGCAGTTCGAGCGCTGCCTCGCGGTGGGATTCACGGGCTTTCAGGGCAACTTTCTGCAGCAGCCCGAGACATTCAGCGCGCGGCGGGTACCGGCGACCCGGTTGGGCGCGCTGCGCCTGACCGCCGCGCTTCAGAGCGATGATTATTCGCTCGATGAAGTGGAGCGCATCCTCAGCCAGGACGTGTCGCTCTCTTACCGGGTGCTTCGCTGCATCAACTCGAGCTACTACAACCTGCCTCGCAAGATCGAGTCCATCCGCCAGGCAATCGTCGTTCTGGGTCTCGACACGCTGCGCCAGCTCTGCGGGCTTCTCTGCCTGCAGGGTTTCGACGATCGGCCGCCGAGTCTCATCTTGCAGGCCATGACTCGCGGCCGCATGTGCGAGCAGCTGGGCAAGCTCGCGGGTGCTCGCGATGCCGGGCCGTTCTTCATCACCGGCCTCTTCTCACTCCTCAACGCGCTGCTTGGGCTTCCGACCCGCAAGGTGGTGGAGGAGTTGCCGCTCACGCCCGCGGTGAAGAGCGCGCTCGTCTCGGGCGCAGGTCCGCTCGGCGCGGCACTACAATGCACTCGCGCGTACGAGCGGGGCGTCTGGGATCACGCTGTGTACGCGGACCTGCCGCCGCATTTGGTCCGGGCCGCCTATGTCGATGCGCTCTTCTGGGCCGAGCAGGCGCGAGCGATACTGTCCGGGTGATTAGGTGTACCGATGACGTGACGTCCACTTCGCCTGACGAGGCGGCGCTATCGGCGGTCGTGGTCGTGCTGGTGATGGATATCCGGATAATGCGGATGATCGTGGGTCAGAAGCGCATGCGTATGCTCGTGCGCATGCGGCTCCAGCCCGTCCCAGTCGAAATCGTGCGAGTGTCGATGATGGTCGTCGTGGCGGTGTCGGTGGGTGTGCGTGTCGCCCCGATGCGTATGCACATGATCGTGCCGCTCCTGTAGGTGCAGCCACACGCCGGTCCCCATCAGCACCGCGGCGAGCCAGAATGCCCCGGAGGGACGCTCGCCAAAGGCGAGGACCGCGATTGCGGCGCCCAGGAAGGGCGCTGTGGAGAAATACGCGCCGGTGCGCGCGGCACCGAGCCCACGCAGGGCTACCACGAACAGCACCAGGCTGATGCCGTAGCCGAACAGGCCGACGGTCATCGTTTCGAGGATCCCTTCGGTGGCCGGAAGCCTGGCTCCCAGGTACAGCGCCAGCGCAGTGTTGACCACACCCGCGATCAGCCCTTTGAGCGCCGCCAGGAACAGCGCGTCGGAGGCCGACACCTTGCGCGTAAGGTTGTTGTCGAGCGCCCAGCAAAGGCATGCCAGCGCGATGAGGGGCGCGCCCCAGCCGAAACCTGGCGCACGTGGGGCGCCGCGACCGGCGAGCATCAGGGCGCCCCCGACGATCAGTGCCATCCCGAGGACCACCCGCCGATCGGTGTTCTCGCGGAAGACGACCCAGGCGATAAGGGCGGTCGCTACCGCCTCCAGGTTCAGCAACAGCGAGGCGGTGGCCGCCGGGGTGCGCGCGAGTCCTACCATCAGCAGCACGGGGCCGAGCACTCCGCCGAAGCCGATCGCAAGGAGCAGCCAGAGCCACTCCCGCCGGGCGAGAGCCGGCGCTCGCCAACCGCCATCTCGCAGCAGGCGAGCGGCACCGAGCCCGAGGCCGCTTCCCAGGTAGAGCAGGCCGGCGAGCAGCACGGCGGGAATGTCCCGAAGCAGTTGCTTGGCAATCGGTGTGCTGGCGCCGAAGAGAAGCGCCGCTGCGAGGGCCGCGGATACCGCCGGCGCCAGGGTTTTACGGATCATTCGCGGAGGCTACCCTGCCTTTCCGGGCGGGGATACACCCGGAGCGCCCCGCGGCTGGGAGCGTCAGCCCCCCCAGGCTGCGGCGCCGGCGGGCCGGCGCTGGAACGGGGCCTTCAGGCGCCTGAGTAGCCCTCGGATGATCCGCATCTCGCGCGACAGCGGCGCGTGCAAGAACGCAATCTTGCGAACGTAGCCCGGCACGGTCCAGCGATACCTGGAACCGGCGGGAAAGAGAAACGTGTCACCCGCTTTCAGTCCCTGGCGCACGCCGGCGGCATCCTCGACGATGACGGATCCTTCCAACACGTGAATGACCTCGTCCTCGTCGTAATACCAATTGAAGCGGCCGGCCGTGCAGTCCCACATGAAAGTGGTGGCCAGCTGATCGCTGCTACCGGCGAGCCGTTTGTTACGGGCGAGGGGATTGCCCTCCAGAATCCAGGCCTGCGGAATCGGCGCGGGGACCAGGCCGTGAGCGTCCGGTCGCAGCGCCGGGGCGCCATCGATCGAGATGGTCTGCTCCAGGATGTCGAGCTCGATCGTCGGATCGTCGACCACCCGGCGGGCGGTGCCGGGCTCTCGCGGTGATTTTCCCACTATCTGCACTGCTCGGCTCCTCGCTTGACCTAATTCCGTCCACCCAACGCCTCCGCCAAACGGCGATGCCTTCAGGCCGCTCCACTGGGAAGCGGAGGGAGCATAGCGGCGTTTTGGCGGCACGTTCTGTGAGTTGCCGCACAGGGCCACCTCCCCCTGCAGACTTCGCCTCGTGCGTAGTCACTACCATGCCGCCGCCAGCGGTGCCCAGGCGGGGGTGCTGCGTGCGCCGGAGCGCAGCCGACCGCGCAGCCTTCCTCAGTCGGGTGACAGCGCAGTCACCCGATTGCGACCGGCGCGCTTGCTCCCGTAGAGGGCCGCATCGGCGGCCTTGACCAGCTCATGGGGCGAGATCCGCCGCTGGCCGCGCTGTGGCTCGAATCCCGTGACCCCGAAGCTTCCCGTAACGCGCAAGGGTCCCGTGGCGGCCTCATAGGGGCCAGCCTGCACGCGCTCGCACAAGCGCTGCGCAATCTGGAGGGCCTCACCGCTCGGGACCTCAGGCAGTACGACCGCGAACTCCTCGCCCCCGATGCGTGCCACCCAGTCCTCCCCGAGCCGCAGGCCGTGAGCGAGGCGCGCGGCGAACTCCCGCAGCACCTCATCGCCCGTCTCGTGGCCCTGGGTGTCGTTCACGGTCTTGAAGTGATCGATGTCGCACATCACGAGCGACAGCGCGCGACGCAGCCGCACGGCCCGCTCGACCTCACGTGGAAACTCGTGCTCGAAGAAGCGGCGGCTGCCGCAACGGGTCAGCTCGTCGATGGTCGAGAGAATGCGGTTGTCGGTGAGCGCGAGCTGCAGTGCCGAGGAGAGGCTCGCGATCCGCCTGGCGGTCGTCAGGTGTGCCCAGAACTCCTCACCGCCGCTCGCTTCGGCCGGCATGCAGTCGTTCGCGCCTCGGCGAAGCGCCTCGCGCGCGCCGACCGTGCCATCGACATCGACGAAAATGACGCGGGATGCGGAGCCGGCGTGCAGCTGGCGTACGGCCTGCACGAGCTCGAGCCGGTCGGTGAACAGCAGCGCGTGCGTGCGCCCGCCGAGCCTCACCAGAGCATCCGTTGCCGAGGAGGCGAGCTCGATCTCGATGTTGGCGTTGCGCAGCCATTTGACGAATCGCTCGCGCACCTGCGCGGACCCCAGCGCAAGGAGCGCCACCGGCACCGGTGGATTGCGGCGCAAGATGGCCGAGCGCCTGCGTACCGGATCCGTGCCCTGTCGCCGATTTAATACAACGTGACTCTGGCGGCCTCAGATGTCGGCGCGCAATGTCGCAAGTGGCGGCTGCCTCACGACGGCACGTGTTGCCAGCCAGCCGCTCGCCGCGACGACGAGGCCGCCGCCCACCAGACCGGTCACGCACGCCCACGGACTGAATGCGTAGGGCAGGTCGAGCACGCGAGTCGTGAGGAAGTAGGCGGCGACCGAGGCGCCGGCCGCGGCGATCAGGCCGGCAAGCACGCCGATCGCCGCGAACTCGGCGAGCACGCCTTTCAGCACCGTGCGGCGGCTCGCTCCGAGCGTGCGCAGGATCGCGCTTTCGTAGCGCCGCTCGTCGCGACTCGACTGCACGGCGGCGAGCAGCACGGTCAGCCCTGCGATCAGCGTGAATACGAACACGCTCTGCACGGCCAATACCGCCTTGTCGAGCATGGACCGCACGTCGGCGAGCAGATCGTCGATATCGAAGATGGAGACACTCGGAAACCGGCGGGCGAGCTCTGCCAGCGACTCGGCAGGGCCGGGGGCGAGATACGCGCTCGTCAGGTAGGTGCCGGCGACCTTGTCCAGCGGCCCCGGGGCGAACACGATGAAGAAGTTGGGCCTGAAGCTGTCCCACTTGACCTTGCGGATGCTGGCGACACGCACCGTGAGCGTCTCGCCCGCGATGTCGAAGGTGAGCCGATCGCCGATCCGCAAGCCGAGCCACTTCTCGAACTCCGTGGAGATCGACACGAGCGGCTGGCCGTAGTCGGCCGGCGACCACCAGCGGCCGGCGACCACCCGGTTGCCAGCACCGATCGTTGCCGACCAGGTGAGGTTCTGCTCGCGGTTCGCGAACTGCTCGCCCCGATGATCGGCGAAGCGCATTTGCGCCACCGGCCGGCCATCTATGCCCGTCAGCCTGCCTCGCATCAAAAGCATCATCCGCGAAGTCTTCGCTCCGCGTGCGTGCAGATACGCGACGAAGGCGTCGCGCTTTTGGGGTGGGATGTTGACGAAGAAATAGTTCGGCAGGTCGGCCGGGAGGCTCCTGCGCCAGTCGCCGTTGAGATCGTTGCGGAGGATCCCGAGGAGGAGCAGTGCCATGATACCGGTACCGAAGGCGATGATCTGCACGATGCTGTCGGCTTTGCGCCGGCTCAGCCTGGCGATGCCGTAGCGCCATGCGACCCCGGTGTGCGCGCGCAGCCGGCCCGCCGCCATGACGAGCAATGCGCCAGTCAGCGTCAGCAGCGCGATGAACGCCGCCAGCCCCGCGGCGAAGCCGAGGAAGAGCCTCCAGTCGGGCACGACCCAGTAGATGAGCAGTGCCACGACCGCCGCCGCCGGCCCAAAGGCCAGCAGCATAAGCGGTCGCGGTGGCCCGATGTCGCGTCTCAGCACACGGATGGCGGGCACACGGGAAAGCTGCAGCAACGGCGGCAGCGCAAAACCCGTGAGCAGCGCCACGGCCGCCAGACAGCCCATCCCTGCCGGCGCCAGGCTTGCCGGCGGCGGCACTCGGCTGGCGAGCACACCCCGCAGCGCGTAGACCAGCCACGCTTGCGTCAGGTACCCCAGCGCGGACCCGACCACGGTCGCGAGCAGCGCAACCGCAAGCAGCTGAAGCGTCGCCAGCCAAGCCGTGAATCTCCTGGTTGCACCCAATGTCTTCAGTAGCGCCACGGTGTCCAGGTGGCGCTCGACATAACGCCGGGCCGACATCGCCACCGCTGTGGCGCAGAGCAGCACGGCGGCGAGGCTCGCGAGGCTGAGGAATCTTCCGGCGCGGTCGACGGCGCTCTTGATCTGAGGAGTCGTGCTCGAGATGTCGCGCAGGCGCTCGGCAGGACGCGCGTGCGCCGCCAGCCAGTGCTTGAAGGCAGCAACGCGCCCGGGCGCGCCGGCAAAGAGAGCGGCATACGTCACGCGGCTGCCCGGCTGGATGAGCGCTGTGCGGGGCAGGTCGACGGCGTTCATGAGGAGGTTCGGAACGAGCCCGCGGAATGTGCCGCCCGCGTCGGGCCGGGAGATGAGCACGCGTCCTACTCGAAACTCCGCGGCGCCGATGCTCAGGCGGGAGCCCACGTGGGCTCCGATCGTAGCGAGAAGCCTCGAGTCCGGCCACACCTCCCCTGGAGGGGGAATTCCCGGGGCCGGCCGTCCCTTGGCGAAGGGCCGATCCGCCACCGTCACCTCGCCCCGCAGCGGATAGCCGGCGGTCACGGCGTCGATGTCAGCGAGCTGGCCGCGGTCGCCTTCGAACACTACGCTGAGCAGGCTTGCGGCGCGGGCGGTGCGCAGGCCCGCCCGACGGGCCGCCACCAGATCCGCCGCGTCGATCGGCTGCGGCGATTCCAGGCGTATGTCCGCCGCCAGCACGTGGGTCGCCTGCATCGCCACCGCGGCGCTGATCCGGCTTGCGAGAAACGCGACGCCCGTGAGTGACGCCACCGCGATGGTGAGCGCGAGGAGCAGCACCCCGAGCTCCCCGGAGCGCCATTCGCGGGACAGCATCCGCATCGAGAGCAGGGCCGCGCGCATGCGGCTATCTTAGCTGCCCAGCATCCATGTGCACGATCCGCTCGCAGCGCGCGGCAAGATCGCGGTCATGGGTCACCAGCACCAGGGTCGTGTGGGAGCACGCGTTCATTTCAAACAGCAACTGCCCGATCTTGGCACCCGTCGTTGCATCGAGATTGCCAGTCGGCTCGTCAGCGAAGAGCACGGCGGGCCGGGTCACGAAGGCGCGCGCAAGCGCCACGCGCTGCTGCTCCCCGCCGGAGAGCTGGCGCGGGTAGTGGCGCCCGCGCTCCTTCAGGCCCACCTGGCGCAGGGTCTCAAGCGCCGCCTCGTGCGCCCGCGCATGGCCCGCGAGCTCCAGGGGCAGCATCACGTTCTCCAGCGCGGTAAGCGAGGGGATCAGGTGAAAAGACTGGAAGACGAACCCGACCCGCTGTGCCCGCACCAGCGCCCGGCCGTCCTCGTCGAGGCGCGTGAGATCCCGGCCTTCCAGGAGCACCCGCCCCGCGCTCGGCAGGTCGAGCCCGGCAAGAAGCGCGAGCAGGGTGGACTTGCCCGCCCCGGAGGGCCCGACGACCGCGATCGACTCTCCCGATGCGATCTCGAGCGAGACGTCGTGCACAATGGTCAACAGGCCTTCGGGACTTTCGACCTGCTTCGTGAGGTGCTCGGCCTTGAGAACGCTGCTGCGAGCCGCCGGCGCCTGGGCGCTGGTTTTCGGCATCGGACTTATGTTCATCGCGCTCCGGAATGCGGTGGCGTCCGACCATACGATTCTCGTGTTCGGCGACAGCTTGAGCGCCGCGCACGGCCTCAGGCCGGAGCAGGGTTGGGTGGCGCTGCTCGCTGCGCGCCTGAAGGCACAAGGTTACGAGTACCAGGTGGTCAACGCCAGCGTGAGCGGCGAAACCACCACCGGCGGCCTCGCCCGCCTGGCCCCGGAGCTGCGCGTCACACGACCCGGTATCTTGATTTTGGAGCTCGGCGCCAACGATGCGCTGCGGGGCCTGCCGCTCGCGCTCGCTCGGCGGCGCCTGGCGCAGATGATCCGGTTGGCGCAGGCCGCGCGGGCGCGGGTGCTGCTCGCCGGCTTGCTCATTCCTCCGAATTACGGGCCGCGCTATACCAGGCAGTTCGCCGATATGTACCCGAGCCTCGCGCGTCAATTCCACACGGCCCTGGTACCCTTCCTGTTGAAGGGGGTGGCGCTCGATCCGCAATTGATGCAGCGGGACGGGCTGCATCCCAATGCGCGCGGAGAGCCGCTGGTGCTGAATGACTTGTGGCCGTATCTCGTGCCGCTGTTGAAGAAGAGCCGCTGAAAGGGTGCCGATGAACCGATTCTGGCTAAAGTCCTATCCGCCCGGCGTGCCGGCGGAAATCGACCCCGCCCGGCTGACCTCCCTCGCCGAGTTGCTGCGCCAGGCGTGCACCACGTACAGAGACCGCCCCGCGTACGAGCAGATGGGGCGCCTCATGACGTTCGGGCAGCTCGATGAGCTCACCCGCGACTTCGCGGCCTGGCTGCAGTCGGCCGGCATGGTGAAGGGCGATCGGATCGCCATCATGCTGCCCAATACCCTGCAGTACCCCATCGCTCTTTTCGGCGCGCTGCGCGCGGGCCTCGTCGTCGTCAACACCAACCCGCTCTATACCGCCCGGGAGCTGCGGCACCAGCTCGAGGACTCAGGCGCGAAGGCGATCCTGGTTCTCGAGAACTTCGCGCACGTGGTCCAGGAGGTGGCGGGACACATCCGCATCGAGAAGGTCCTCGTCACCGCGGCCGGAGATTTGCTCGGTCTTCCGAAGTCGTGGATCGTCAACTACGTCGTGCGCCATCGGCGCAAGCAGGTGCCCGAGTGGCACATCCCCGGCGCCGTGAGCTTTCGCGAAGCGCTGCGCTCCGGCCGCAGCCTGCCGCTGAGTCCGGTCGACATTGGTTCCGATGACCTCGCCTTCCTGCAGTACACCGGCGGCACGACCGGCGTGGCGAAGGGCGCCATGCTGACGCACGGCAATGTCAGCGCCAATGTCCTGCAGGCTGAGGCATGGCTCGCTGGCCGGTTCTCGCACGAGGCCGGCGTACTGATCACCGCGATCCCGCTCTACCACATATTCGCGCTCAGCGCGAACTGCCTCCTCTTCGCGCGCCTCGGCTGGAAGAACGTCCTCATCATCAACGCGCGCGACTTCCCGTCCTTGGTAAAGGAGATGAAGAGGCAGCCGTTCGCCTTCTTCACCGGCGTCAACACGCTCTTCAATGCCCTGCTCAATACCCCCGGCTTCGCCTCCGTCGACTTCAGCCACCTCCAGGTCACGCTCGGTGGCGGCATGGCCGTGCAGGAGTCCGTCGCGCGGCGATGGAAGGAAGTCACCGGCAAGATCCTCACCCAGGCATGGGGCCTCACCGAGACGTCCCCGGCCGCGGCCATCAACCCCACGACCGAGGAATTCAACGGCTCGATCGGCCTGCCCATCCCGTCCAGCGAGCTCGCCATCAAGGACGATCAGGGCCAGGACCTTCCCCTCGGCCAGGCGGGAGAGATCTGCGTCCGTGGCCCGCAAGTCATGCGCGGATACTGGAACCGCCCCGATGAGACCGCCAAAGTCATGCTTCCCGGCGGCTGGCTGCGTACCGGTGACGTGGGCTACATGGACGAGCGCGGCTACGTCTTCCTTCAAGACCGCAAGAAGGATCTGATCCTGGTCTCAGGCTTCAACGTCTACCCCAACGAAGTCGAGGCAGTCGCGGCCACACACCCCGGAGTCCTCGAATGCGCCGCTGTCGCGCAACCCGACGAGCACTCCGGCGAGGTCGTCGCCCTCTACGTGGTCCCGAAGGACCCGAGCCTCACCGAGCGCGATTTGATCGAGCACTGCCGCAAATCCCTCGCCGGCTACAAAGTTCCCAGGCACGTTTACTTCAGAAAAGAGCTGCCGAAGAGCAACGTTGGGAAGATATTGAGGAAGGAGCTGAGGGGAAACACTTAAGCGGATGAGCGTTTCGCGCCTTTTGACAGGCGTATCGGGGCTCCGGCCTGCGCGATGTAGGCATGAACGTGCACGCCGGCTCGCACGTGCTTGCGAGAATCGTCGGCCGAGCTCCTGGCTCGCCTCGTTTCCAGCCAGTCGTTGATGGTGCGCGTGAAGATCGCGCCCTGAAATCGCGAGAATTGCCGGAAGGATTCGATGCATTCAGCGGGAAGGTCGGGCACCTCGGCGAATCGCTCGAGCAATGGCGGCACGCTCGCGGCTCCTCGAAGATTGTCTTCGACGGTCGCGAGCAGCGACACCACGCAGCGCGCAGCGTACTGCAGGATAGTCGGGCCACATACGGACACCAAAGCGGCATCGCCGGTCGGGCGATAACGATTCCCGGATGAGCAGGGCACAATCAGACGCAGGGAAAGGATTCGATAGACCAGTTCCGTGGCATCGCATTGCGGTCCTTCTTGTCGAACCAAGGCTTCGACGCTCGGCGCGGGTCCGCGCAGAGGTACGGCCTTGGGTTTACCGGCCCCGGTGAGGTATCGCCGATCTCGATGCCAGGCATCCAGCACGAGGCTGAGGGTTGCGAGCTCCCCGCTGCCGGAGTCGCCGAGCGTCTGCGCGTTCGCAATCGCGGACTTGAAGGCCCGGTCGCTCAGCCTGGAGATTGCGCCGTGACGGACGCCGCCGCGGATGAGCAACCCGAAAACCGCGGTGAGCGCACGCTCATATTCACGATGTGTCTTCTTCAGCGATATTGCAGTCATGTCGAGTCCTTGCATCCTCATCCGGACAATACGGCCGCAGCAGCGCTCGATTGGCGATCTTGTTTTTTAATGACTCATCGCATCGAGCCGATATCGTCTCAGGAGCGACTGCTGTCGACGTCCGCCAGCAGAACGGTGACGCTGAGCAGGTGTCTGGGAGGTCGTTTCCTCGCCGGCGTCGTGACCTGATGCGCGAGAGACTCCTTCAGTCCATACAGGAGCGACTGGACGCTCGACATACAGCGCTCCCTGATCAGCACGCGCTCAGCTTCGCTGTTTGCATGCAGCTTCAACCGGTACAGCAGGGAGCCCATCGCTCCAGGCTGCTCGCACGAGGCGATTCTCAGCCCGTCGACGAGGGCGGGAATGACTCGCGACAACGGACCCAAACCGCCTCTCGAGGGCGGCAGCTTGGATGAGCGCAGCTGCAGCCGCTCTCCTGTTTTGCGTACCGCTTGCGAGTGCATGAGCTCTTCCAATACCGCTCGAGGGGATATGTCCCCGCCGTAGGTCTTTACCAGCCGCCCGAAGGCCGAGCGCTTGCCTCCGACACTCAGAGGTCTCGGATGCCCTTCTTCGGAGATGAATCGTCGATCGGTCAGCCAGCCATGTATGACTCGCTCGGAAGGCGAGCGGGTGGCTCTGTCCGATTGCGGACCGGTCGTCGGGCTATTGAGTATTCTCCTGATGTCCTTTCGCGCCAACCCCGTAAGGGCGGCCACCTTTGAATGATTGACCCTCCCGTTTCTCAGTCGTGAGCGGCTGGCTGCCGCTCTGACGAACGCTTCGCGGGCAAGTTTCGAGAATTTTTTCGGCGTGATTCCGCGCGACAGCAATGCCGAGGTGAGCTCGACGAGCAACTGTTGAAGCTCCAAATTCTCTCGTTCCGTGAGCTTTGGCCTTCCTTCCCAGCGCTCAAGGCGGGAGCTGCGACGTGCCGTATCGGATGCCTGGGGCAATTTCGCTGATAATCCAATGTGCAGGTGTCAAGAACGAAGAAGAGCGAGCGCTCGTCTTCGTTTGCGCCGATGATCGGTCTTCCCGGCGAAAAAGGGAATGCCGCGCGATTCTGGCGCATTACCGAAAAACACTCCAGGGGTTGCTGATCCCGGCGCTGGTGGCTCCGGGAATCGTTCCGGCGCGCGGCGGCTGGTTCTCTGGCCGATGCCGCACCCGACCCGGCGATAGGCGGAATTTCACCCTACCGGGACAGCTCAGGGCCTTGGTCTGATTCCATTCGCGACCTCCCCTCACCCGCAGCACAGCCTAGTAGAGGCTGCCACTGCCGCCAATCCCGTTCGGGTTGACGCCGCTACCGCCGATGCCGGCGGCATCAATGGCGGTATTGGCGTCAACGAGCACCAGCGTCCCGGGTGCGATGGAGCCAAGCGCGATTTGCGCGCCTGTCGACCTGTTGATGATGGGAAGGGAGGGATTGACGTGATAGGTCTGTCCCAACACGACCACCGTCGAAGCCTCGACGTTCACCTGCTCGGCGGGCCCGATGGTCAGCGGTGCGGCGATTGCCGTGCCGAACAGGGGTAACGTGGTTACTGCGACCGCGCCTACGGCCAAGAGCATGCCGCGCGAAACAACCGTTCGAGACTGCGCCATCTGAACCTCCCCGCTTCCTCGTGCCGCCGAGTCCGCGCGGCGTCACATGTCTCATTTTGCGTAATGTAACTTATCAGAGAACCGTGACGTGGGTCAAAGCATTCCGCGCTGACACGGCGGTGGGGGATACCGACCGGGGTTGGAGGAGAAACTCGGCAGCAGTCAACCTATTGATTTTTTTGAATGGGCGGTTGGTCGTGCGCATTCAATAGCGAGCTCAAAGGTGGCTCCTTCACCACGGGACCGGCGTAAAGGAAGACATTCACGCCGGTGTCAACCCGGTCCGCAGCGTTCCCGTCATCCACCGCGGCGTGGGGCGCGAGCCAGTTGTCCACGTCCACCAGGAAGTCGGTGGCTCGGGTCCGAACGTGCTCTTCGAAATCCGGCAGGAGCTCGCTCGCAAGGCCGCTGTCCGCAGTGACGAAGCGCTCCAACCGCTTGTCACGACGCTTCGGATCCATGTTGTATTCCAGCGTAGCGGCCAGCCGCGGCAACGTCCTGCCGAGGTGTTCGATCAGCTGAGTGGATGTCGGGTCGGGCATCATTAATGTGCGGGATACGGCACGGAAGTGCGTATCCCCCGACGCGATCACCGCACCCAGCCGCAAGAGCTCCTCGAGGGCGATGGCGGAGTCCAGCGTCGGGTCCACCTGCGCGACGAGACTACGAAAGCAGCGGTTTGGCGGAGAGGCGAGTTCGAGCTCGAGCGGAATCCCGTATGGACCCGCGTAACGGGGATTCGTATGCCACTTGTGCAGCACTTCCGTGAGTGCGGCGGCGAGCGTCGGGTCGGCTGTCGGTAGCACCCCTTCGTTGTCGATGAAGTAGTTGACCTGACGACGGGTAACACCGGTGATCGCTCCGATACGCTCCCGAGTGGGTATGCCAGGGCTGCCGGTGCCGTCGCGAATCGCACTTTCCACGTAGACCCCGCGCACCAGCGCCGCGAACTCATCGAAACGGATTCCGGCACGAATCAGGAGGCGCGCGAGGGGTCGCAGCAACAGCCGCAGCGCGTAGAGTAGCTGTCGACGTCCTCCGTCCGAGCTCATGCGACCTTCGGCGGAGGTTGCACCAAGGCCGACAAAGGCCTCGGATCGGCGGCCGGCTCGACATACAGAAAAACGTGAACGCCGGTATCCACCCGCGGGCCAGGCCCGCTCGAATCGACATTCCGGTAGCGAGCCAGCCAGTCATCGACTTCCCCGAGAAACCGGGTTGCGCGCTCCCGCGCGTATGCCTCGAAGGCCGGCATCAAGGCGCGAGGGAGGCCCTTGTCGGCGAACACGAAGCGCTCCAGACGCTTGTCGCGCGCGGCGGCGAAGTTGAAGTTGTACTCGAGTGTCTGGGCCAGGTGGGTCAACGAGACGCCAAAATACGCGATCCTGTCCGGGGAAAGCGCTTCCGGGAGCATGTACCAGCGGGACACGGTACGAAAGTGCTTCTCGCCGGAGTAGGTCACGGCGCCGGAGTGCAGCAACTCCTCGAGCACCAGGCCGGGGCTCGCCTTGGAGTCGACCTGTGACACCAGAGCCTGGAAGTTGCGCCCGCCCGGCGCGTCAAATTCCAATTCGAAGGGAATCCCGTAGGGACCCAGATATTGCGGGTCCGTATGCCACTTGTGCAGGACCTCGGTGATCACCCGCGCGAGCGTCGGAGCGGCAGTGGGCAGTGCGTCGTCATTGTCGGCGTAGTAGTCGACCTGCTGTCGAGAGAGGCCGGTGAGCAGGGCTATACGGTCCCGCGTCGGCGCGCCGACACGATCGGTGGAATCGCGGATCGCACTCTCCACATACACGCCACCCGCCAGGTCGGCGAACTCGCCATAGGAGATGCCCGCTCTCAGCAACAGCTTCACTATTGGTCGCAATACCCGCCGCAATGCGTAGAGAAGTTGCTTGCGGGCGTCGCTGGACAACCCATGAGGCATGGTCAGGTCCGCTCCGCCGGATCGAACAGCCGACGGTGCTCCACGATGGCGTATCGATCGGTCATGCCTGCGATGTAATCTGCCACGGCGCGGGCGCGGCCCGCGGGACCCTCGGTGGCCTCGCCGCGGACGGCCGCCTCCCGATACTCGGGGGGCATCAGCTGGATTTCGGCCAGGAAGGCCTCGAAGAGTTCCTTCAGCACACGGCGGGCCTTGGCGGTCATGCGCAGGACCTTGTAATGCCGATAGAGCCGCTCACGCAGGAACCGCATCAGCTCCGAGTGCTCCTCCCGCGCAGCCTCGCTGAGGGTGATCAGAGGCTTGGGCTGGCAGCGGACCTCGTCGATCGAGGCTGGCCGCGCGGCCTCGAGCTGCGCCTGGCTGGTGCGGATCAGATCGACCACGATGTGGTTGATCATCCGACGGATGACCTCGTGGATCAGCCGCCGCCGCCCGAGGTCGGGGTACTTTGCGGTCACGATCTCCAGCTGGCGCCGGAAGAGCCGTGTCGCCCGCAGCTCCTCGAGATCGACGAGTTGCGCCCGGATGCCGTCGTCGACATCGTGATTGTTATAGGCGATCTCGTCGGCCACGTTGGCGATCTGCGCTTCAAGGCCCGGCTGAGTGTGCTTCAGGAAGCGCTCGCCCAGTTCGCCGAGCTCCCGCGCCGCGCGCGCGGAGCAGTGCTTGAGGATGCCCTCGCGGCACTCGAATGTCAGATTGAGCCCGGGGAATTCCGCATAGCGCTCCTCCAGCTCATCCACCACCCGCAGGGACTGCAGGTTGTGCTCGAAGCCGCCATAGGGCCGCATGCACTCATTCAGCGCGTCCTGCCCGGCATGGCCGAAAGGCGTATGGCCCAGGTCGTGAGCGAGGCAAATGGCCTCCGTCAATGCCTCGTTGAGGTGCAGCGCCCGGGCGACCGAGCGTGCGATCTGCGCGACCTCGATCGAATGGGTGACTCGTGTTCGATAGAGGTCGCCCTCGTGATTCACGAACACCTGGGTCTTGTATACCAGTCGCCGGAAGGCGTTGGAGTGAACGACCCGATCGCGGTCCCGCTGATATTCGCTGCGGAACTCGGGTTTGGGCTCGGGCCAGCGCCGTCCGCGCGAGAGGTCATCGCACGCAGCGTAGGGCGCCAGCATCTCCCCGCCTGAAACCGCCTCGCTCAAGGCTCACCCCAAATGCTTCGCGAGAGTGCGGTGCAGCGCGGGCTCAGCGTACTCGGCCGTTACGAAGGCGCGACCGATCCCGCGCAGCAGCACCAGCCGGATCCGCCCCGCCTGCACTTTTTTATCGATCCGCATGTGCCCCAGGGCGATGTCCGGGCTTACGTTTGCAACGTGCGTCGGCAGGCCCGTGCGAGCTACCAAGTCTACCACCCGGTCCATCTCTTCCGAGGTGAGATGCCCGGACTCGACCGACATGCGAGCCGCCATGACCAATCCGGCCCCGATCGCCTCCCCGTGCAGCCATTCCGTATAGCGCGTGGCCGATTCCACCGCATGTCCGAAGGTATGCCCAAGGTTGAGAAGCGCCCGCTCGCCATGCTCCCGCTCGTCGCGGCCGACGATCTCGGCCTTGATTTCACACGACCTGCGGATCACGTGTCCGAGTGCCGCGGCATCGCCTGCCAGCAGCGTGTCGATGTGGGCTTCCAGCCACGCGAAAAAGCCGGCATCGCAGATCAGCCCATACTTGATGACCTCGGCCAGCCCGGCGCGAAGCTCGCGCGACGGCAGGGTGGCCAGCGTCCGGGTGTCCGCCATCACTGCGACCGGCTGGTGAAACGCCCCGATCAGATTCTTGCCGCCCGGGTGGTTCACTCCTGTCTTCCCGCCCACCGACGAGTCCACCTGGGCAAGCAGGGTCGTCGGCACCTGCGCAAAGGCCACTCCCCGCTGGTAGGTGGCTGCGGCAAATCCCGCCATGTCGCCCACGACGCCGCCGCCCAGGGCCACCACGGCGCAATCGCGCCCGAAGCGGTTGGCCACCAGCACATCCAGAATGCGGGCAACGTTGGCAAGGGTCTTGTGAGACTCACCGTCAGGCAGAATGGTTGCGACCACCCGTCGCGGCTCAAGGCTGGCCTGCAGCGATTCCAGATACAGCGGCGCCACGACGGTATTGCTGACGACCAGAAGGTCGCGTGCTCGCAGATGCTGCTCGAACAGTGAGCGATCACCGAGGAACCCCTGCCCGATGATAATTGGGTAGCTGCGGCTGCCGAGCGCGACGTGAAGGGTTTCCATTGGTCTGCAATCTATCGGATCGTCCGCTCGATGTCCTCGGCAACGGCCTTGACCCGCCGACCATCAGTCCTGACGGTGATGTCAGCGATAGAGCGGTAGAGTGGATCCCTCACCTCCATCAGCTCCTTCAGACGACTCGCCGGATCCACATTGCTGAGCAGCGGGCGGCTTCGTCCTTGCTGCACCCGCTCGGCCTGCTGCTCGACCGAGGTCTCCAGATAGACCACGCAGCCCCGCTCCGCGATGAGGTGCCGGTTCCCGGGCAGTAGGATCGCCCCCCCTCCCGTCGCCAGGACTATCCCGCTCAGAGCGACCAGCGCCTCGAGCGCCTCTCGTTCCCGCTCCCGAAAGCCGGACTCCCCCTCCTTCTCGAAGATGTAAGGGATGTCCACTCCCGTGCGCCGCACGATCTCCGTGTCGCTATCGTAGAACGGCTTGCCCAGATGCCGGGCGAGGCTGCGGCCGACCGCGGTCTTGCCGGAGCCCATTGGGCCGATGAGGATGATATTGGGGGCGCCGCGCATAAGCACCCCAAGCATAGCAAGTTGCCCATCGACCGGCGGTCGACCCCGAAACCATGAAGCGGCACGAAC
>JAKBCR010000214.1 GCA_021807675.1 Pseudomonadota bacterium | reverse complement strand
GGCCCGTGATGATCTCGATCCTGCCGTCCGCCATCCGCCTTACCCCCGACCTTACGTAGCGCTCTACGGTCGGCACTCTTCCCCATGCTCACGGTGTTGGGCAGGCGGGGCTGACCGGACGCTTACAGACCCGCCGCGATATCTGGGACAGCAACCTCGCCGGCTTCGGTCTTCGTGTGGAAGCCAGCGGAACGAAGACCTTCATCGTGAGATACCGAACAGATGGCGGCGGTCGGACAGCGCCGCGCCGCTTCGCCACGATCGGACGCTTCGGTCTACTCACGGTTGACGAGGCGCGCCGACAGGCGCGGGCCCTCCTCGGCGCCGCCGCGAAGGGCGAAGATCCCGCCGGCGATCGCCAGGCACGTCGCCGCGAAATCACGGTGACCGCCCTTATTGATCTTTACGAGGCGGAGGGCTGCTTCGTGCAACGCGGGATCCGGCAGGGCGAGGCGATGAAGGCCCGGACAAAAGCCTACACGATCGCGCGCCTCCGGCACCACGTCGTGCCGCTCCTGGGCCACAAGCGGGTATCGGAAGTCGGTCCCGGTGAGATTGAGCGCTTCGTACGCGACGTAGCGGCAGCCAAGACAGCGCGCGACGAGAAGACTGGACCCCGAACGCGGGTCATCGTTCGCGGTGGCGAGGGCGCTGCGCGCAAAGTGGTACGCGACCTGTCGGCCGTTTTCAGCTTTGCGGCGAGGCGTGGCTTGGTTCCGGGCAATCCCTGCGATCGCGCGGCCGTCCGCAAGACCGACAATCGCCGAGACCGCTTCCTGACGCTCGAGGAGGTCGCGCGCCTTGGTCAGGCATTTGACGCGCTCAAAGCGGCGGGTGCCAATGTCAAGGGGATCAACATTGCCAGACTCTGGGCGCTCACCGGATGCCGGCGCGATGAGATCGCCGCGCTGCGTTGGTCGGAGATCGACTTCAACCGTGGCTTGCTGATTCTCGCCGACAGCAAGACCGGACGGTCGGTCAGGCCATTAGGCGCGGCGGCATTGGTCTTGCTCCACTCGATAACTCGAAGCCCAGAGTCTGAATTCGTATTCCCGGCGGAGTCCGGCGACGGGCATTATCAAGGGACAAAGAGGCTTTGGCCAAAGGTGGTCGCTAAAGCCGAGTTACCGGGGGTCACGCCACACACCCTCCGCCATACGATGGGGTCGACCGCTGTATCGACGGGTGAGGCGCTGGCGCTGACGGGCGCTATTCTCGGTCATGCGAATGCGCGTTCGACGGCGCTCTACGCTCATGTGCAAAACGATCCCTCCCGGCGGGCCGCGGATCGCGTCTCGAAAAAGATTGCGGCCGCGCTCGCCGGCGAGCTGCCCTCTCGACGCACTCGCGCGCGCACACGACAACCTATCGGCCAACGTCAAGACGACACGAAAGCGGAGGACGCAGCGTAGCCAACCATGGCGTGCAGCTGATTACATTCGCCGAAGACCGACAAAGGCGATTGCGCAACAGACCAGCCAGTCGCCGCAGCCACCGCCGGCCGCGCCTTGACGCGAAGATGCTATGTCCGGCACCGGAACCGAGCCAAAGCAAAGCATAGAGGAGCGCCGGGATCATCCTCACGGCGGACACGATACAGGGATGAACGTGCAGGTGACCACCTGCGTCAGCACGCGCGACGCTGCTCTGTATCCGTCACGCAAAAGCCATCTCCCGAGGTGTGTCGATCTCGACCTTTGTCCGGAGGCGAACATTCAAAGCATCAAGCACTTTCACCGCCCTCTCCAGCGTGATCCCGAAATATTCGTTCCGCTCGTCGCGTGAGACCTGTGACTCGTGAACGTTGAGGCGCTTGGCCAGCTCTCTCTGCGAAAGACCCTGGGCAATTCGCAGAGAAATCAGCAAGTGCCCCAGGCCCCGGAAATTTTCCAGTTCGTCGAATTCACGGCGCTTGAGCCGCTCATAGCTTTCAACTTCCTCAGAAAACTGTAGATGGAACGACTCCATGGGATCGGTGACGCGCTTCACCTCGCCATCCGAGAGGCCGATGGCCTTGAGACGCGCTCGATGCTCCGCAAGCCGGCTCTGCTCCGCGGCGAGACGCTCCACTGCCTCTCGATACTCAGACTCGTTGCGAATCATACCGAACCTCCATAGCGGAGTTTGACGATGCCCCTCGGAGTCCCGTCGCGTCGGGACTGACGGAATGCGGAGGGGAATTCCAGCTCATGGCCGTGCTTGTCACGGATACCGCTACCCAGGCCCAACCCCGGGACGTGCGGATAGAGCTCGACGCGGTAACGGTGCCACATTGGAAGCTGCTTTTTCGGATACCCGCGATATGGCCTGCGTGACGACGGATCCCACGTCCAGACCTTGCTCGGGTCAAGAAGGTTCAGCTCGCGTGTCAGCTCCCCGCTTTTCAGGCGGTCCAGGTCGCACACGAAATACCCGTCGATGTCGTTCGGATGGTCTTTGTCCTCCGCAAAGGACCCGTCAGCAAAAACCTCTGTGATCCCAACCTGCCAGAGCTGCCGCGTCAACGTCTCCAGGTTCGCGACCAGGGTAGCCCGCCAGGCGGCGTCCCAGTTTGGCCATTTGGTCGGGTCTCCGGGACCGACAACCAGGATTGACTGACGTAGCTCGGCAAACGAAACCTCGTAATCTCCCGGTGAGAGCAGTCCATCAGCCCGAAAGTCGGGGATTGCCGCCATGCCAGCCGTCTCCTTATTTGGACACCTTACTCCACATTGACATCCATGTCAAGCATGGCATTATAGCCTTCATCGGCGTTTTTTGTCTTCCTAGCACTGGTAGCTTGCGAACAAAATCACCATACATATGGTAGCACGGATTGGCAGCTCCGCCATGCACCGGCCGACAGTCCAAGATATTGGAGTGAAGAGGCATCGTATGAACCGCGTCAATCCTGTCGGCCCGCGCGTCAAGCGCCGATCGCCTGATCAGAAGGGCATCCATGATATTCGACCTTTGGCGGACCCTGAGTTCGATGGCATCTGGGAGTCCCTGATCCTGCCGCCTGGGCTGAAGAATCGGTTGCTTGCCCAGGCCGTCCTCAACTTCACGGCGCGGGCAAAGCTGCAGCAGGTCTTCCTGCCCCTGCATGGCATTATCCTTCTCGTTGGCCTACCTGGCACCGGCAAAACCTCTCTCGCCCGCGGCCTTGCGTCCCGCGCCGCCGCGTCTCTGGGCGGCAATTTCATGTTCCTCGAAGTTGATCCGCACGCGCTGGCGAGCGCTTCGCTTGGCAAGAGCCAACAGGCTGTCACTCACCTTCTCGGCTCCGTCATAGGCGAGGAAGCATCGACCGGTCCGTGCATCGTGCTGCTTGACGAAGTCGAGACGCTAGCGGCTGATCGCCGCAAGATGAGCATGGACGCCAATCCGATCGACGTGCACCGCGCCACCGACGCGGTGCTCACCCAGCTCGATCAACTCGCGGCCAACAATACGCAGCTTCTATTCATTGCCACCAGCAACTTCGCCGGCGCGATCGACGACGCCTTCCTGTCGCGCGCCGACTTGGTCGTCACCATCGACCTGCCTTCCCCCGAGGCATGCCAGGCGATCCTTCTGGACACACTGGGGCGCATTGCGCAGGTCTACCCAAAGGTTGCGCGGCTTCGCACCGACCCACTGATCGACAAGGCCGCAGCACGGGCGGTCGGGCTTGATGGCAGACGGATTCGCAAAGCGGTGCTGGCGTCCCTCGCACACACCAAGCAGATCGCCGTCAACCCCGAGACCCTGACCGCTCAGGCTGTCTTGCAGGCAGTTGAACAGGCCCAGGCCGAACGGGCCAATCTGGAAGCGAATCCATGAGCACCGTCCTAGCCCGGCGTGTCGCGTCCACTCCTGTCCGGACGGCATCTCAGACCTGGGCAAGGATCACCCAGATTCTCGCCCCCGACCCCGCAAGCGCCACCCACGCGGAGCTGCGAAAAGCCGCCGGAGTTGCTTGTGCATCGATTTCCTCCGAAGTGACCCGCGATGCCGCGATTATCGTGTGGGGCGCAGGTCCGCGAGTTCGCGTCTACTGCGTTTTCGACGATGACGCAATCACCGGCGAGGACGTTAGCGAAGATGCGCTGCCGAGATCGCCCACAGACGGGGATTGGAGAATGTCGATCCCATGCCTGCCTGAAGACGTGCCGTGGAGCAGCAACCGACTTGCCTCTGTGTCCACCCGCATTTCGGCACGTGCCATGGACGAGGATGTTGAAGACGAAGAGACAGTCACCAAGGCTGCCGCACCTCCACTGACCGTCAATCTCGTGGAGTTTCTCAAGTCATGAGCACATCGACATTTGTTATTTCGTACGGCTACACGGTCACTTATGTCACCACAAAGATGCTGCTGGTGCTCAAGGAGATTATCCGCGAGATCGGCCTTGATCCGTCTCGCTTCACCGACGATTTTGACACCTACGAAGACGCAGTATCGACATGGCTTTCCAGTCGGCACCTACAGCGCATTACTCTAGAAGTCTATGATCCCAGAACAAACGGATTGGTCACTCGCTGGGACATAGACGTCGTGTATTCCACGATCGGCGAGGGCAGGCTCTGGGTCGATACTGCCGCCGTGCGCTATGCCATCGCGAAGGCAGGCGTCGCACCATCATCTTGCTCCTACGACATCAAGCTCAAGAACGCTCCCGGCCGGCCCGATGTGCCGGGATGGGGGCCATGCGATTTCCGGTCCACTGACAGACTGCGGCGCTATTCCATAGGCGCTACTATCGGCGGCAATGGTCTGCATGCGCAAACAGCATACTGGAGCCGGTAATGCTCACACCCTCCGAGGCTTTCCGCAAATTCCGTTCCAAACTGGAGCTGACACAGGGGGAGCAGGATGACGCCTCGCGCCGCCAGAAGGAAATCCGCGGCCTCATGAACGGCGCTTTCAAGATCGCCGACGACTTTCTCACCGGCTCCTACAAGCGGTGGACCAAGACGAAGCCGTTGAAGGATGTTGATATCTTCTGCGTGTTCCACGACGACGAGCGGCCCAAGTACCGCAACAACAAGCACCCATCTGTGGTTCTCGCAGCCGCGGAAAAGGTCCTTATCGACCAATACGGCCGCGAGAGGGTTCACAAGCAGCGTCGCTCGGTGACCGTGGATTTTCCGCACAGGAGTGATGAAGAACTGGTCATGAGTTTCGATGTGGTACCAGCCTTCACCAAATCGTCGCACTACCAAATTCCCGACATCGCCACCACGTCCGGGTGGACTGAAACCAACCCTAAGGTTCATGAGGAGAAGGCCACCGCCGCCAACGCCGCCTTCGGGGGCGAGTGGAAGGGCATGGTGCGGATGGCAAAGAGCTGGAACCGTGCCAAGGATAAGCCCGTCAAGCCCTCCTTCCTGTTCGAGGTGATAGCCCTCGACATATTGCGGCCGCCATTCGGCGGCGACTTCCCTTATGAATTTCTGGCATTCTTCGCGACAGCGGCCGATCGCATCGACGAGAACTGGCCTGACCCGGCCGGCCTGGGGCCACCGGTGAGTGACTCCATGAATGCCACGGAACGCGCCACAGCCAAGCGGGCACTGACAGAAGCCCATAACATGATGCGTGAAGCTATCGAGCTTTCCCGCGCTGGCCAGAACGGCGATGCGTTACGCAAGTACCGCGACCTGTTTGGCGACTTCTTCCCTCTTTCGTAGCGCCCCTATGACCGACCCCACCGGCCGATCTTTCCTGAGCTACCGACGACTGCGCAGCGTCGAGGCAGCGCTCATCATCGCTGCCCAGCACGATCACGGCATACCCACTTGGCAGGATACCGAGAATCTTGGCTCCGTCCCCACCGAGGATGAAATCCGCCGGACCCTCGCAGATTCATCGACTGCGAGCGCCGTTTTGTTCATCACACCCGAGGTCGAAAGTTCGCCCATCATCCGGAACGTCGAGATACCGAAGATCATCCAGCGCGCCGAGGCGGACGACAGCTTCTTTGTGGTGTCACTTGCTGCCGGCGGCCTCGACTATGCCAGGGCGGCCGATGTCAGCAGCAACCACCTGTCGGCGCAGAATCTTGCCGACTGGAACATGCATAAGATTTCGGGACCGACGCTCTCCGCGGACCATGCGGCGGAGATTGCCCGACGTGTCCTCATCCAGCGGATGCAAGCTCTTCATCGCCACCTCGCTCCGGGGGAGCGTTTGCGCGTTGGCCTCTTCGTCCGCCGGCCTTCTGCCTTCGAACTTGGCTCAGCGTTGACGCTCAATTGGTCCCCCCGCTTCAGCGGGAAGGAAGCTCCTGCCCATGTATGGCGTGACACGCTCCTCCCTTCGCTGTCGGGCGTTGTGGACGCCATCCGTCAGCATGCTCCGGGCCGGGAGGTGGAGGCCTTCGGCATCCCGACGCTGCCCGCGGCCACGGCCATGGGCTGCGCCTTCCTGAGCACGAGCGGAATCAAGCTGTCCTGGCTGCAGCTCACGACAGGGCGTCCCGACCAACTCTGGACTTTCACGACTGCCAGGGAGGATTCCGGATTCAAATTACGGATCTGGAGCAAAGACCCCAATGCCCGCGACATTGCCGTCCTCGTATCGGTCGCCGACAACACGGAACCGCTCTTTGCAGCCTGCCAGAGAGACCTTCCCCCACTCCGTGCATTGGTACACATCCAACGTACCGGAGCTTATCCGCATCAAATCGGCTCAGCAGGCGAGGCCGCGGATATAGCCCTGACGGTTCAGGATGGCATGCGCACGGCACGACGCGACTATGGCAACATTGGCACGGTTCATTTGTTCATGGCCGCACCGGCCGGCCTGGCTGTTCTTGTCGGCCAGCTGCTCAACACCTTTGGTGCCGTTCAGACCTACGAGCACGTCGTTGAGGACGGGAGTGGCCGTTACAAACCGGCAGCACTCCTGCATCCATGCGTCTGAAGAATGCCCCCCGATTGAAATTTACTATCAGGACAAGGGTTCGGTTTGGACCAGCTTGAGACATTGCCAGCCCACTGGTCGAAAGTCAGGCTTCGGTTCGAGGGTGGTCGCATGAGTGGGCGGCCGGCGGCTGACGCACGGCAAAGTTCGAGAGTGAGAGTTCGGCTGGGTTGGCCGTGACGGGTTGAGGGTCGCGAGAGAGGCTTGCGGCGCCCGTCGCGGAGACCCGCGATGTTACGTTCAGCCGCTCGCGCTCGTGCCGGTCAGCACCGGACGAGTCTCTATTCCGAAATCACCGACAAGATCATCACCGAGCTGGAAGCCGGGCGCCTGCCCTGGGTCCAGCCCTGGAGCGCCTCGGGCAACGGGGCGGTCCTCGGGATGCCACAGAACGCCGCGGCCGGCCGGCGCTACCGGGGGATCAACGTGCTGATCCTCTGGGGTGCGGTCATC
>JAKBCR010000213.1 GCA_021807675.1 Pseudomonadota bacterium | reverse complement strand
GCGACAACAAAACTGAGTGACGTCAGTTGGCAGGCCTGTAGGGCCGCGCTCGCTTCCTAATTGCACAACTTTGGTTCGCACACGACGTTCGCTGGTGAGTTGAATGGGCGCCAGGGTTTCTGGTATATGGGGATGGAGTGTCCCCGTAGCTCAGCCGGATAGAGCACCAGATTCCTAATCTGGGGGCCGTGCGTTCGAATCGCGCCGGGGACACCATCTTTTCAATAACTTAATCGCATATCTTAATCTAAAATATGAACGTGGGTGGCTCCGGGGACACAAAGCGGGGACACAGTGTCCCGGCGCGGCGGGCGCTAATTCCTGGGTAGCCGGCGGGGGCGGCGCATCCGGCTCGGCCCAGTCTGCCGATTTCTCAGGCTTTCAGCGCCATGCTTCCACCGTCGCATAGGCGTCACGGTCGATCTAATCCCGATAGCCCTGCGACATCGTCTCGCCAATTCCGTGCAGGCGTCGGTCATTGGGGAGGACAAGTCACTTGCTTGTGGCGATGTGCATGACCTTCACAGCAGCGCCGATCACGTCGGCTGGGCGGCGTTCGCCCCGTGGTCCTTTCGACATCGTTGCATCCTGCTTTGCTTATCGGTAAGCATCACAAGACGGAGGCATCTCGACAGCAGGAGTTTTGGGAATGCCGGCACGCAATCGTTGGCCGACTTTGCAGATCACTGGCTACGGAGCTGTCGCTGGGGCCTTGTTTATGACCGCCCTCATCAGCTTCAACGGCTGGTGGCATATGGACTCAGGGCGCCTTCTAGCGGGGGTCGAGATGGTAGCCGCCGCAGCATTCTCGATTGCGTGCTACACAGCGGTCTTTGTGGGCTTGCGGAATCTCCTCGTCTGCGGTCGTAAACGGCGCCAAGATTCAAACTGAGACACTACCCAATCGTGTTAACGCGCCGTGATGGAAAAGCTATGTACATTTTCCCTCAGAAAGTTTGAAATCCATTCCGCTTACATAACTACACCTTCAAGCGGAGAAGACCAAATGACCGACATCATCGCGCTGCCCTCCACCGCCGCCATCGCTTCGATGGCCCATCCGGACCTCATCGCCACATACAATGCATTCGCCTCGACTAACGGTCAGAACCCCGTTCGTCGGTTCGCCACCCGCAGCGACGGGGTGAAGCGCCTAACGGCTCTGGCCGACGCGCTGCGCGCCAAAGGCATCACCGAAGCGTCCGCGCCGACCGAGTTCCCCGTCATCGCCAAGGCGAAGGACGTTCCGGCGCCCAAGTCGCCGAAGGCGAAGGCGCAGGCCAAGCCAGTGAAGCCAACTCCGAGCCCGAAGGCGAAGCCGGCCACCGTGAAGGCGTCCGCGAAGCCGCAGCCGACGAAGATCGTAATCGGGCAGCGTGGGACGCTGGGCGCCCGCCTCCGCGAGCTGATCAACGACGGCCTCGACAACGCCGCGATCTGGGCCATCGTCCAGCCCGAGTATGACCTTGAGGACAACAAGCGCGGTTACGTTTCGGGGCAGCGCATCTACATGGCCAAGCGCGGCCTCTAGGCGAGGCGGCGGCTCATCCCCGGGCAGGAGCCGACGTTGCTTTTCTTCAATGCCGCCTTGTAGGCGCGGATCGAGAAAGCCCTACGGGAAGGGACCAGCCGGAGGCGGTCCAGAAAGGGTTGCTACGCCCGGCCAAGGGGTCGATCATGACCTACACGAAAGGATGTAGAGGTCAGATCCGATGGAAAATGTCGTCCACCTGCGGGAAGCGTTCGGGGTCGGTCGGGACGTACCTCTCAACTACGTCGCTCGGCCCGCAGTGGACGGAAAGTTCATCGAGAGCCTTACGCGGGACAAGCACGTCGTCATCTACGGTTCATCGAAGCAGGGCAAGACGACGCTTCGGCGCCATTGCCTGGAGGAGAACGATTACGTCGTCGTAAGCTGCTTAAACCCCATGTCGCTCGCCGACCTGAACGGGGCGATCCTCAAAGCGGCGGGCTACCGAATTGAACAAACCCAAACCAAAACGGTCGGCGGCGCATGGAAGTACGGCGCCGAGTTTGCCGGCGAAGGCAAGGTACCATTCCTTGCGAAAGCGTCCGGTCGCGGTACGATCGCACGTGAGACGAATGACAAAACCGATGTCGTCACTCGTCGGTTAGAGATCGACCTCAACGACGTAAATGATATTGTCACCGCTCTGCGCGAAGTCGCCTTCAAAAAGTTCATTATCCTCGAAGATTTCCACTACTTGGGAGCGGACACGCAGCGGTCCTTCTCATTTTCCCTCAAGGCTTATCATGAAAACTCAGACTTCTGCTTCATTGTTGTGGGCGTGTGGCGGGAGAAGAACCGCTTGATCTACTATAACGGCGATCTTACGAATCGGGTGGTCAGCATCGACGCTGACAGTTGGTCGAAAAATCAACTTCACGAGGTCGTAACGGCTGGAGAGCAGTTGCTCAACGTCACTTTCGACCGCACGATGATTCACGCACTCATCGAGCACAGCGCAGACGCCGTTGCCCTCGTCCAAGAGGGTTGCTTCAAGGTTTGCGAGAGGGCGGGTATTTTTCAGACCCAAGAGGTCAATAAGGAGATAGGAGCGGGGTTCGATGCCGAGGCCATTGTCCGTGAGATCGTGAACGATCAGGCGGGACGCTATATGGCGTTTATCACAAATTTTTCCGAGGGATTTCAGCAGACGGACCTCGAGATGTATAAGTGGCTTACCTACGCGGTACTGGTTAGTTCGCATGAGGATCTCGAACGCGGTCTCCGGCGTGCCCAGATCGCTGCAACGATCAAGGCAAAGCATCCTGAGGGCGCAAGGCTGAACGAGGGAAACATCACGCAGGCCCTCCAGAACGCAGCTTCGCTCCAGGTCCAAAAAAGTATCAGGCCGATCATCTTCGACTATGACCAGACGACGCGGGTGCTTGCGGTCGTGGACCGGAGCTTTCTCATATGGCTCGCCCATCAGGACCGCAAGGAGCTGATGAACGAGATAGGGGTCAACTAATTTGGAGGCCTTAGCAGGCTGCTGAAAAACCCCGTAGCGATAAATTATAACACTAAATGTAAGGCGAATTTACCAATTTGCCACTATATCTGGTAGTCTGGCGGATCGTTTCACCCTTTTTCAGCAGCCTGTTAGGGAAAACACCTCAGTGTCTATAAATTCAAGTGGGGATTTTATAACTGAAATAAGAGCTCGCCCGGAAATTTTGACATCGTTCACTATTTTCGTCAAATTCTTTACGACGACAACGAGGGGGTGTCGCCTCGTGTTACGTCGATAGCGATAACGCATTATGCGACCGAACGGACCGTCAGCTTCTTGACTCATTCCATAGCGGAAGAATTGCACATCACTCGCGAAGAGGCTCAAGGTCGTTTTGACGATGTTGAACATAAAATCTTGAGATATTCTTATTATTTTGCTCGCGACAGACGAGGCAAGTGTTGGGTCCATTGGAACATGCGGATCAGTTTCAGTAACCCGGCGGAGAGATGATAAACGTGTGCCAAACCCACGCGACAGCCAAACCGGCAAGCGGGCCGAAAACACCCAGCGCCGCCATCTTGCTCAGTCCCCTGATAGCGATCCGGTTCGGGCTGTCGTCGGGCTTGGTTTCAGCCTCCCACCGTCTCAACGGCATCGTTATGATCGTGCCGATAACTGCCAGGAACATTGAAAATCCCAGACCTTCGGTTAGGCTTATCTGTCGGAGTCCTGCAATCGGTGCCAGAAACCAGTTCCAACTTTTCGACACCACTAGGCCAGTGACCGGGATTGAAATCAAGAAGATCAGGCCAAAGGCCAATGTCCATGTGGCGATTACGGCATATTCTTTTAATGTTGACATGGATCTGGCTCCGTCAGGTGATTGATCCCTACCATGCCGGCTCTTTGCATCGCAACGAAAGTGCTCTCGGTCGGCGATCTGTCGTCGGCGGAGGTCGATTTCCACCTCGGTCCCGGCCCTGAGTCGCCAAACAGGCTGCTGAAAAACCCCATTCTGCGCCCAGCGCACACTAGATATAGGACATTCCAGATGGCAAGACGCCCTATACGTTGTGAACAAACGGGTAGTTTCAGCTTTTTTCAGCAGCCTGCTAAGGTTCTCCAATTGGGCCCGCAACCTGCCAGCATTTTCGTATGGCGAGATTATCGCGCCGCGCACACCACTCGGACCCGGGAAAACCACACCTGAACCCCGCTAAGGCAACTCCAGCCGCACCACGACCGCCGCATTGGCGATCACCGCGTTATCCCCGCGCTCCCGGTCGATCACATCCAGACCGCCCTTCACCGCCTTCACCGTGACGATCCCGTGCGGCAGGCTTGTCCGTACCGTTTCCGTATCGACTTTGTCCGGCTGCTGAACGCCGATCGTTACCTCCACGAACATCTGTGTCTTCGCATCGATCCCCAACGACCGGATCATCGACAGCGACGAGTGATGCAGTGCGTCCTGCACCGCCCGAAGCGCCGCCTTGGTGTAATCCCCGCCGTGCAGATCGTTGCCGGTGCCCATTTCCAGAATAACGCGCTTGCGTGCCATGTTCGTGCGTCCTCTATGCCACATCCAGCCAGACCAGGGCGGCAGCGCTGGCGATCAGGGTGGAACCGGTGCCCTCCTCGTTCGCGATCTCCAGCCCGCCATCGACGACCGTAACGGTCCCCGTGCCGTGCGGCAGGACCGCCAGAACCTCATCCTTGTTCACCTGTTCGGGGCGCGGCACGCCGATCGTGACTTCCACCTGCATCGAATCCGTATCCAACCCCAGTGCTTTGGCGACATTCAGCGAGTTGTGCCACAGCGCATCGCGCAGCGCCCGCACCGCGGCCTTGGTTGAATCCGAACCCCGAATGTCGGTGCCCATGCCGATTTCCAGCACCATGCGTTTCAACGCCATGCCTGTTTCCTCCGGTTGCCGGCGCCACACTGCTACGCCCCTGCCGTCCCGGCAATCACCAACCCGGGAATTTGCCCCCGAACCCCGTCCGTGGAAGCATAGGGCAGGGAATGAAACCAAGGAGGACGCAATGGACGTCGGTTTACAGATGGTCTTCGCCAGCTATGGCTGGACGGACGTGACGGACGAACAAGTGTGGGACGAGGAAATCAAGCTCGCCCGCATCGCCGCCGACAGCGGCTTCGACGCGCTGTGGGCGGTAGAGCACCACTTCAACGACTATTCATTCTGCCCCGATAACCTGCAACTCATGGCTTACCTCGCCGCGGTCTGCCCGAACATCGACCTCGGCACCGCCGCGGTGATCCTGCCGTGGAACGACCCGCTGCGCGTGGCCGAACGCGCGATCATGGTCGATCTTCTCAGCAAGGGCCGCCTGCGCCTCGGCATGGGGCGTGGCCTCGCTCGGCGGGAATTCCACGCCTTCCGCGGCACAATGGACGAATCGCGCGAACGCTTCGACGAAGCCGCCGCCATGATCGTCGATGCGCTGAAAACCGGATATATCGAGGGCAACGGCAAGTTCTACCAGCAGCCGCGCACCGAACTGCGGCCGCGTCCCTACAAGCCGATCGACGGGCGTGTTTACGCGGTTGCGTCGTCGGATGATTCGGTCGTTTCGGCGGCGAAGCTGAATGCCCGGATGGTGATGTTCGCCGACCGGCCGTGGCCGATGCGGATGCCGGCGATCCAGAAGCATCGCGACCTGATCAGGCAAATGCACGGCGGCCCGGAACTGCCCCCGCTGCTGGCCGATTTCTGCGTCTGCACCCCCACCATGGATGGTGCCGAGGACTACGCCAGGCAATACATGGGCAAATTCGTCGAAAGCAATTTCTACCACTACGAACTATTGGGCGAGCACTTCAGCACGGTGAAGGGCTACGACTCCTACGCGCAGAAGATCGCGCTGGCGAAAGAGATCGGCATGGACGGCATCGTCTCCGCCTTCATGCAGGCTGCGGTGTGGGGCACACCGGATCATATCCTGAAGATGTTCGATGAACGCCGAGCCATCGTGGGCGAATTCGAACTGGCCACGTCGTTCCGTTTCGGCGGTACCCCATACCAGTTTGCCGAGGATGGTTTGAAGCTGTATGCGAAGGAGGTATTGCCGGTGCTGCATTCCTGGAAACATGAAGCGCTGGCGGCGAAAGCAGCGGAGTAACAGAATGCCACAGCCCGATCACGTTTCCGCACTCGGTGTCCCCGATGCGAACGGTCTGGACGACGACTTGAAGGCCATTTGGACGAAATGCGTCGATAAACTTGGTTTCGTGCCGAATGTCTTCAACACCTACAGCCTGAAACCGCAGCGTCTGCGGAACTTCATGGCGATGTATAACGAGGTGATGCTGTCGAAGTCCGGCCTGTCGAAACTGGAGCGGGAGATGGTTGCGGTCGTCGTTTCGTCGGCGAACCGATGCTACTACTGCCTGGTGGCGCACGGCGCGGCGGTGCGGGCGCTGTCCGGCGATCCGGAACTCGGGGAGATGATGGCGTTGAACTACCGGGTGGCGAAGCTGGATCCCCGCCAGCGCGCCATGCTGGATTTCGCCTGGAAGCTGACGACGACGCCAAATCTGGTGGAAGACGCGGATCGGGATGCCCTGTCGCAGCAGGGACTGAGCAACGAGGACATCTTCGATCTGGCGGAGACGGTGGCGTTCTTCAATCTGTCCAACCGGATGGCTTCGGCGACGGATATGATGCCGAACCGGGAGTATCACCGCCAGGTTCGTTAACGGTTCGGAAGCCGGTTTCCGCATACGCGTTCGGGCGTGGCCCCGAACGCGTACCCCCACCCGGAAAGCCAGTCGGCGTCGCCTTCCTTCATTTCATGAAGCCAAGGGCGAGAAGGGCGGGAGGGGCCGCGAAGGCAGTATCTCCATCCGCCTCGACTCCAACACCAAACAGGCAACGCCAGCGGGCACCACGCTGAAAATCAAGCATCCGTTCTCCGCGGCCCTTCCCACTCTTCGCGCCCTTCCAAGCCAATTCCCGTGCCTGACCCGACACTGGCCCCGAACGCATGCCCCGACCCGGAAATCCAGCCCGAAGCCCTACATCCGCCCCGGCAACCAAGTTGCGATCACCGGGAACGCAATCAGGATCGCCAGCCGCAGAATATCGGTGATCACAAACGGGATCACCCCGTAGAAGATCGTGCTGAACGAAACGTCCTGCACCACTGTCTTGATAACGAACACGTTCATCCCGACAGGCGGATGGATCAGCCCCAGCTCCACCGTCATCACGATGATCACGCCGAACCAGATCGGGTCGAACCCAAGCGCGGTCACCGCCGGGAAGATGATCGGCACCGTCAGGATCACCATTGCCATGGCGTCCATCAGGCACCCCAGCACCAGGTACATCAGCATAATCAGCACCAGTGCGCCGATCGGGCTC
>JAKBCR010000212.1 GCA_021807675.1 Pseudomonadota bacterium | reverse complement strand
ATGAACCATAACGCGCTCGCATTCCTGCGCTGGGCGTCAGTCAGAATCATGGTCCGAAAGCTCTGTCAAAGCACGATATGATCGCAGATGGACTCTAAGCGTCAGCGGTGGAGGCCGGGAAGGCAGCAGGCTCTATTTGTGGCACGCGAGGCAGACCTTAGCCTTCCCGTACAAATCGTCGATGTCGAGTGGCTCCTGATCGCCACGCAGGGGATTGCGCGGCGCCCGCGCCTGCAATCGTGCTAGGCGCCGCGCATAGTCTTCACGGATTTGACGGACACGATCGGGCTGCACAAGCTCGCTCAGAGACTCCCCCTGGCTCCAAGTAAATGGCGAACCGTGCTCAACGGCATTCTTCTCGTAAAGCCGGGCTTCCTCGAATTTGTCAGAATGCTCCTCAGAGAGACGCACCCATTCGATCTTCTGCTGGAAGAAGCAAAAGGTGCAGCCGCTGCGCGAGCGCCAGCGGTAATAGTCGGGCAGACCGACGCCCGAGGCCTCTAGAATGTCGAGCACGCCAGCCTTGTCGATACCGTGCTCACGGAACGGAAGACGCACCTTCATGTAGGGATGCGTGGCGGTGTAACCCTCGCGATAATCCTCGTCGGCACGGATCGCCACATAGCTGACGACCCTGATACCGTCGTTGAGCGAGGGTTGCAGCCACTGCTCGAACGGTCTGATTTTGAGTTGGCGGGTGCACCAGCGCGTCTTGGGTGACGGCAAGAAGTGCTTGTACTGCGTGAGCCAGAAATCGAAGTCGCGATCGGGATTCAGGCGTTCAATCGGTTTGCCGAGGAATCCCTCAAGACGCCCAAGAAATTCATAGACCTCCGGCAGCTCTTTCCCCGTGTCCGTGAAAAAATACTCAATCTCGAGCTCCGGATGGTGCTGGCGCATGAACACCGCAAGAGCCGCACTGTCACGGCCGCCCGAAAGACCGAGGACATGCCGCTCGCCGGCCGAGTTCACGCTCATCCGCCCCTCCGCCGATTGAGAGATCGGGGCGCCGTGAGCGGCGCCACGGATGGCGACGGTGCGGCCAGCTCGCTGCCGAGCTCGGCAACGGCGGCAAGGGCGATGTCACGGCTGGCATTGGCGCGGTCGAGGACGGTGCGAAGTGCCATCACCAGCCGGGTGACTTCTGCCTGTTGGTGCGTCCCAATGTCGATTTCCGGGGTCACAGGCGAGGGACGCTTGGAATCCCCGAAATAGAGCGCCAGCGCGTGCCGCCGATCGCCTCGTCCTTTGACATGGGCGAGGCCCTCCGCCTTTACAAATTCCTGGGCAAGAGCGGCGATCTCGATGCACGCCAGATCGATATCGCGGTCGACCCAGTCGCGCGGCGGTTTGTTGGCAGCAAGGCTGGCGATTCCTTCGACTTCGTCGTCGGCCGCGCTGTAGATCGTTAGTCGGGTGGCGAATGCGTCAAGTCGGTAGTTCCCAGTCAAGCCCTTGACGTTCTCGGCGCGGACATGCAGTTCGGCGATATCGGCGCTTGTCGCGTTGGGGATGCGCAATTCGCGGAGCATGGTGGCAGCCAGCTCACGCAGCATGCGCGGATAAGCGTCGACCAGCTCGTCGAGCCCTTCACGCACGGCCGCAATGACCGGCGCAGGGTCAACGCTCTGCGAGGACTTTCCGATCGGCGTGGCCCCGAACACGGCGGGAATATCATCGAGCAGAAATTTGTTGGGATCGTTGGCAATCTTGGCGAGATTGCGAACCTGCATGGCCGTGGCGGAAAGGCGCGCCGTCTTGAGGGTCCACGGCTTAAGCGCCGTGATGACGCCCACCAAACCCCGGGCGATTTCGAGCGGCTCGGCGACGGAACGGCCATCCGGCAGGCCGCCGTGCACGGAAACGGCTTCGGCAACCCCTGACAGGATGTGTCGATGGAAGTCGGACACAGTGCTCCAACGCAAACGGACGCAGCCGGGATCCTGGGCAAGCCGATCCGTGAGAAGAGAGGCCAGCTGCGGTTGGAAGACATCGTCGAGATAGATGGCCAGGGAGTCGACCCGGCTGAGGACGTAGGCAATTGCCATTATGGCGAATAAGCCGTCGCGCAGACCGAACGGTGGAGCCTGCCAGAGATCGAACAGGGCGCGGAGACTCGCGCCGGATGGACCGGCTTCCCGGAAGAAGCGATCGGCCGCCTTCCAGAGCGGGAGCAAGTTGGTGGGCGAGTCGGCCGGCGGTTCGCCAAATGCGTAGAGGCCGTTCTCCCGAGGCGTGGTTGGGTAAAGGCCGGTCGCTTCCAGAAGCGAGACATATAGTCCGCCATGCGCGGGAAAACCGACAATACCGAGACGTTCCTGTCCAAGACCTTCGACCATCGCCTTGAGCAGGGCTTTTTGGGCGGCAACGGCGTTGCTCGACGGCTTGATGCGGTTGAGAAGCTCGTTGTGCATCCGGGGGCTTTCCGGATAGCGGCGATCGGCGAGGGTTGACGCAATGGCGTTGAGACCGGCCAAGCCGGCATCGAGAGGAATGGTGAGCGTGGTACAGGGCCCGTTGCCGTAAGAGGCCCTCCACTCCGCCGAGAGGAAGGCTTGCCGTACCCGTTCCTCAATGTCAGCGGCCGTGCGCGCAATACGGGCATTGACCTCACGGCGCGCGACGGGATCGCCATTGAGTTCGGCGCGCTCGGTACGGACCGACTCGAGCGCAAGCAGCTCGTGCGCCAGCTCACGGATTGTGAAGCCGTCCCGTGACCAGCCGACGGCCAGGGGCACATCGCCGGAGGCTTCCGCCGCCTGTTCGGTGAGCCTCCTGGCCCGGGCTGGCGTTTCGCCTTGCGTCGCAACCAGTAGCAGAAAGAGCCCTGTTGCGCCGTTATGTGGCTGGTAACGGCGCACACGGTCGACACCATCGGCAAGTGGTGCGATGTCGATGTCGAACCAGCGCAGCACGCCCGTCGTATGATAATGGCGCTTGGCCAGAACGGGCTGAAGCATAGCGAGCTGGCGCAGACGGGCGAAGTCGATGCCGGTCATCCGTGCATAGGCTTCACCGACAGCTGCATCGATGTCGAAGTCACTTCCCGCATAGATTGCATATGCGCCAAGAAAATTCTTGTAGATCACGATCGACCAAGCGGAGAGCTGATCGAGCATGGCCTTGAGACGGACCGGCGGAAGACAGGGCAGAGCGTGGGCGAGTACGTCGGCTGATGGCAGAAGGCCCGAGCGCTCCTTGAAGAGATCAACTAGCGCGATCGTCTTGACGAGCTGCAGGTGTTCGAGATCACCGCCACGCGCTTCGCAACGCTCAACTGCCTCGACGGCAAGGGACCAGCGATGGCCGTCGGGCGAGGCCAGGATCGATGGCTCAAGGTTCGCGCGCAGATAATCCCAGAGCATGGCCGGCTCGTAGATCTGCATCTCACCGGCAGACGTGACCCGCAGGAACTCCTGGAAGCCGTATGGTTCCGCCGAATTGAGGAAGCCGAAGACGCTGCGCTGGTTCTGGCCGAAGCGGCGCCGCGAGAGCGGCCCGAGCAGGCATGCGACAACGGGATGCAATGGCCAGCAGGCTGCTAATTCTTCGGCCAATTGGGCGCCCGTGCCCGGCCGGGTACGCTGGATAGCCTCCGCAATTCCGGCGGCAAGCGGCCGAATTGCCGCCGGCGGGTCGGCCTCGATCGCGCGGCCAATCAACGCGATCTGCTCCTCGCCGGCGACGTTCATAGGCACGTCGGCGAAGCGCCCCTGAATCTTGAGCCATTCGTCGCGGACCTCGCGCGCAAGCCGGTGCGCGTAGTCGTCAAAGGCCTGGTGCAGGATTCCAATGACCAAAAGGCGGCCATCGCTGCGGGACGCCGCTTCAGCCAACTGCTGGAAGAAGTAGACGTCGCCTCCACCCGCCGCAGCGTGCTCCAGGAGCTTGCCCATTTCGTCGATGACAACAAGAAGGCCGGCTCCAGGCGCCTCGCGCGCGGCCGCCTTTAGGCGCTCGACGAGCTCGCCGGCTGTAAGGGGTGCCCGGCGGCGGCCACGGGTGGCACCGCCAAGCGCGTGGGCGATGGCCTCGACCGGATCCCCGCGGCTACCGACGACCGGTAGGGTGGTCCAGCCCTTGCGGCCGGCCTTCAGCAGCGAAAGCAGCTCGTTCGCGGTCTGCGCGCCGATAGCGGCGCGCGCCTGATGGCGCGCGCGCCCCTCAGGGCCAAGCAGCGCGGCAAGAGCAACCACAAGGCTGGACTTGCCGCTGCCATAGGGACCGGTCCATGTGAAAGCGCCTTGGCCCGTCTGAGCAACCTGCCGGGCCATAGACAAGAGAGCGTGGGCGGTCGAAGCCGGACAGATGAACCCTTCGAGGGCCGAAGGTTCATCGATATCGGAATCAACGCGGATCGAACGCTGAAAGCGTCGCCCGACACGGACCTGGGCCGCGAGAAAGCTCATGCCGCCTGTGCCTTTTGCGTACGCCGATACATCGACCGAAGGAGACCAATTGGATCCACGCGCCGAAGATCATGCGCATAAACTTGGCGCATCCCGGTGCTTTCGTCCCAGCGAATCGCTCCGGCCGTCAGACCGGCGGCGGAAACGAGGCGCTCGGCAACCGACTCTTCATCAAGGAGGAATATACGGCCGGGCCCGCCCGGCTCATGAGCAATCGCCTCGACGGAGAACTCCCGCCGGGTCGGGTAGAGTTGGCTCCAGAAGGCGTGCAGGGCGAACAGGAACACCTCGTCGGGCAGAGTCGGCTTCGGGCCGCGCCGGAACCTGAAGGCGCCGCCGACACCGACCGGTTGCAAAAGCGTCAGCTCGCTTAGCGGGGATTCCAGATTGTCCTCCTGAATGGCACGTCCTGCGACAGGACGCGTCAGGTAGGTGCGGACAAAGCATTCTATGTCGCGCCGGATCGTCGTGTCGGCTATCCTCGACTCCTTCAGACGGCCGGACTCACGCAGCGCAGCGACACGGCGCGAGAGGCGGTCGGACAGCAGTTCGCGGTCGATCGTCGGTTCGTTGAGTTCGTTGAAGGCCCAATACCAAGTCGTCGCGCGACCAGGCCGCGCGGCGAGATGCCAATGGATCAACCACAAGGATGCCGGGTGTTCTAGATAGGGATCGCCCTCCTCGAGCAAAATCTTGCCGAAGGGCGTCGGAACGAGCCGCGCGCCGTCATTGGGCTCCGAGACCTGAATAACCCCGGCGGCAAGCGCCCAGTGGCGTATCGAGACGACCATATTCTTGCCGACACCAAATAGTGAGATGGCGCTCTCGTCGGTGAATATGGAATTGGTGTCGCCATTTCCCGCCGAAAGAACCCGCGTTACTTGAAAATAGGCCTTGTTGAGCCATCCATAGCGCAAAGGAAATGTCTCATGACCTGCGAATTGCAGTTTATACTGTTCGTCATCGAGCGGGCTGCGTACCATGGCGGGTCCGGACTGGAAGTTATCTCCAGCGGACCTTAGTATCCCGAATCCACGACGGTCAATCCCCACTGGTGATGGTCGCCAGTGGAGATGGTCGCAGCAGGATGGACACGAAGTCGGATGATGAGGCACAGCCCGGCGACCGGCGTTTATATGGACTATCAGGCGACAACGCCAACCGACCCGCGCGTTGTCGCGGCAATGCAGCCTTATTGGTCGGAGCTTTACGGTAACCCGCATTCAGCCGATCACGCTTTCGGGTGGGACGCGGATTCGGCCGTCGAGATGGCGCGGTCGCAGATTGCGGCGGCGATCGGCGCGGATCCCGACGAGATCATTTTTACCTCGGGCGCGACGGAAGCAAACAATCTAGCGGTTCTAGGCATCGCTCGTGCCTCACGCGTGCGGCGGCGAATCGTCGTCAGCGCGATCGAGCACAAATGCGTCTTGGCGGCGGCTCGGGCCGCTGCCGAAGAAGGGTCCGAGGTCGTCACGGGTCCCGTGACAGCCGACGGCATTGTTGACGTGGCCCGGCTCGTCGAACTGATCGACGAGCGTGTGGCAATCGTTGCCGTCATGACAGCTAATAATGAAATCGGCTCGTTTCAGCCGCTGCGCGCAATCGCCGATCGGTGCGCCGCCGTGGGCGCCGTCTTCCACACGGACGCGGCGCAAGCCTTAAGCGTACTTCCCCTCGATGTCGCACAACTCGGCGTCGATCTGATGAGCCTCTCGTCCCACAAAGCCTATGGCCCGAAGGGGATCGGCGCGCTTTACGTCCGACGCGGCCTCGAGATGCGGCCTCGGCCCCTCTTGCACGGGGGCGGGCAGGAGGCGGGCCTGCGGGCAGGCACGTTACCTACCCCCTTGTGCGTCGGCTTTGGCGAAGCGTGCCGCATCCTCACCGATGAACGGGATGGTGATGTGCCGAGGGTCGCGGCGCTGCGCGATCGGCTCTTGAGGCAACTGCGCGAGGCTGTGCCGGGGATCGAGGTCAACGGGACACTCGGTGCACGCCATCCTGGAAATCTGAATCTCCGCTTTCCGGGAATCGACGCGTCGGTTCTGTTGCAGAACCTGCACCCGCATGTGGCGGCGTCGACAGGCTCGGCCTGCACGTCGGGGCAGCCAGAACCGTCGCATGTGCTCCGCGCAATTGGCTTGACAACAGCGGAGGCAAACGCGTCGATACGGCTGAGTCTTGGACGTTTTACGACTGAAGGCGAGATCGATCGTGTTGCAGGGCACATCGGTGTCACTTGCAAGAGGTTCCTGGTAGCATGAACGCTGGGCCAAAGATTTTCGAACCGCGCATCAAGTCGACGCTCACCGTTGCCCCGGTCTGATCCGCCCCACGCCCATACCTCGAGAATCATTGGACAGCGGCACAGTCTGCTGTCACTCTCGACCAAGGCTTTGGCTTTTGGCATCCGTCGCGGCGTGTCGCCTTCGACTTCGGGGATCCCGCAGAACGACAAGTGGACAAATTGGATCGCACGGCGTTCGAAGTTTGCAGCGCGCCAGGGCAAGCAACGGTCTGTTTCGTTCGATCTGTGGAATCGGGATAGGAATTAATACAGCTCCCTCTCATATCGGAGAGGAGGCGCATCGTCCGTATCTTAGTGTCCGTCCACGAACATCTTGAGTCCGATGAGTCGTTTGTGATTGCATCGTGGCAGCTTCGATTCGCAGGAGTTGCCCGATGTGGACTGTTGAGAACTGTGCCCTCTACGATCGCAGCAAGCTGCGCTATCCGAGCGATCTGACGGACGCGGAATGGGCGCTGGTCGCCCCGCTGATTGCACCGGCCAAGCGTGGCGGCAACAAGCGCACGGTTGACGTGCGCGAGGTGATGAACGGGCTGATGTATGTGCTGAGCACTGGCTGCCAGTGGCGTGCGATCCCGAAAGACCGTAAGCGCAGCTTCACGGCCCTTTGGTCAGGGGCTTGACGTTCAGCCGTCGGTCTCTGCGAGGCAGTTCCAGGGCATCAGCGCGTCGATCTGCGCCTGAGGCCATCCGTTGACGAGGCGGGTCAGCAGCTC
>JAKBCR010000211.1 GCA_021807675.1 Pseudomonadota bacterium | reverse complement strand
AGCGACCATCAACCGCGTCATCAACGGCCTGAAGGCATGCTTGAACCCCGCTGCCACCGCAGGCAAGCCGGCGAATCCTGTCGCCGGGGCGCGCCCGAAGAAGTTCCGCTCAGCCGACTCTACGCGGCTGCGCTGGCTGACGGTCGAGGAGACCCAACGGCTGCAGAACGCCGCTCGGGCCGACCTCCGAGCACTCGTTGCCGCAGGCCTCAGCACGGGCTGCCGAGCCGGCGAGCTCTTGGCGCTTCGGGCCGGAGATTACGATCCGCGCTCGAAGACACTCCTGATCGCCGACTCCAAGAGGGGCAATCCCCGCCGAGTACCGCTGACCGATGACGGCGTTGCGCTATTCGAGCGCCTGACAGCCGGGAAGCCCGAGGATGAATCCCTGTTCCCTCGCGCCGATGGTTCGAGTTGGTACCGTGTTGCTCTCGTGCGGGCGATGCGGGCGGCGCTGCCGAAGTTCGGGCCCGCGGCCCAGGACAACGTGACTGACCTTAGATCGCGCAAGGCATAGCGCCGTCACAGTCTCGCTACGTCTTATTGCGTATCGTATAGTCTCACTATACAATTGTTTCCGTGATTCGCTCCTTCCGCCATGCCGGGCTCGAGGCGCTCTTCCGCTCAGGCTCGAAGGCCGGCATCCAGCCGAAGCATGCGAAGCGGCTGCGGCTTCAGCTCGGGCAGTTGAACCGGGCCAGTGGCCCGAACGACATGGCCGCTCCGTCCTGGCGGTTGCACCCGCTGAAGGGCCGCGAATCCGGGCATTGGGTCGTGTGGGTGGATGAGAACTGGCGGCTCACGTTCGCATTCGAGGGCAAAGACGCGGTGCTCGTCGATTACCGCGACTATCACTGAGGAGGCCACACCATGACCGAGATGCACAACCCTCCCCACCCGGGCGAAGTCCTGCGCGAGTGGCTGGCCGATATCAGCGTCACCGAGGCGGCCAAGCGGCTCGGCGTGACGCGCGTTGCGCTGTCGCGTGTACTCAATGGCTCCGCCGGCGTGAGCGCAGACATGGACCTACGCCTTTCCAAGGCGCTCGGGACGACTCCGGGCACGTGGTACGGCATGCAGGCCGATTACGACATGTGGCAGGCCCGCCGGCACTTCCGCGCCAAGGTGCGCCCGTGGCGTGAGCAGTCGGACTGCCTGGCGTAGCGCGCTCTGATCGGACCGCGCAGCGCCGCGAAGGCGATTGCCCGCAGGAAGTAGCGCAGCGGGTTCATGATTCTATTGGCGTCCCCGACGGGATTCGAACCCGTGTTACCGCCGTGAAAGGGCGATGTCCTGGGCCTCTAGACGACGGGGACGCAGCCCTGAGGGGCAGGCGCACCGGCCGCCCTACCTCAGCCTTAGAGGGGCGCGCAAGGTTACACGGCCAGCGGCCGGTGAACAATCGCAGCGCGCGCGCCCTGCGCCTCCCCGGGCGGAGCGCTGCGCGCGGAGCGGCGAATCAGCCGCCATTCGCCACGGAGCGGCCACGCCCCCGATTCGAGGCCGCACCGGAAGGCAGCCGGTCCAGAAGGTCGGTGAGGATCTCCAGGTCCAGGGGCTTGACCAGGTGCGAGTCGAACCCCGCCTCGCGCGAGCGGCGGCGGTCGGAGTCCTGACCCCAGCCGGTCAGCGCGACCAGCGTGATCCGCCCGCCCCAGGGCTGCGCGCGGATGCGCTTTGCGACCTCGTAGCCGTCGAGCAGCGGCATGCCGATGTCGAGCAGCGCGACCTCGGGGAGGTGCCGCTCGGCGCTCTGCAGCGCGGTGCCGCCGTTGGTCGCGGTGTAAACCTCGTGCCCGCTGAGCTGCAGCAGCGTCGCCAGGCTCTCGAGCGCGTCGTTGTTGTCGTCCGCGATCAGGATTCTGCGGGCCATGCGCTGCGCGCCCGCGGCCACCAGCGGCGCCACGGCGCACGCCACCTCGCTCGCCGGCTGAGAGGCCTCCGCGGCCATCACGGACTGCGCTGTGGCGGGCTCCGCCTCTTCCCGAAGCAGGGGCAGCCGGATGACGAACTGCGCCCCCATGCCCGGCCCTTCGCTCGCCGCCGTAACCACCCCGCCGTGCATCTGCACCAGCCGCTGCACCAGCGCGAGTCCGATGCCGAGGCCGCCCTGCGTGCGGCCGTCACCCCGCTCGAGCTGCGTGAAGAGCTCGAAGACGTGCGGTAAAAGCTCCGGGCTGATGCCGATCCCGTTGTCGCGGATGCGGATCTCGACGTCCTCTGTGCTAAGGCTCGCGACCAGAGAGATCTGGCCACCCGCATCCGTGTACTTCGCCGCGTTCCCGAGCACGTTGGCGATCGCCTGGGTGAGGCGCGTGGGATCGCCGAACACCTTCACGCCCGGCGGAGGCAACTCGAGGGTGAGCTCATGCCGGTGCTCGTCCAGGAGCGGGTGCACGGTCTCGACTGCCCGCGAGATGAGCCCTTCGAGCTCGACCACCTGACGGGTCAGGTTGATCTTCCCCCGGGTGATGCGTGAGACATCGAGCAGATCGTCAACGAGGCGCGTCAAGCTCGTCAGCTGCCGCGCGATGACATCGCGCGCCCAGTTGAGCTGCGGATCGGCCAGCGTCTTCATGCGCATCAGCTCGATGGCGTTGTGGATCGGCGCGAGCGGGTTGCGCAGCTCGTGCGCGAGCATCGCCAGGAATTCGTCCTTGTGGCGGTCAGCCTCCTTCAGGGCCTGCTCGATCCGGGCGCGCTCGCCGACCTCGCTCTGCAGGGAGCGGTTCGCTTCCTCGAGCTCGCAGTTCGCCCGCTGCAGGCTCTTGTTCATGACCTCGAGCTCGCGCGTCTTCTCCTCCTGCAGGGCGATATTGGCCTCCGAGAGACGCGCGTTCGCGCGGGCCAGCTCCTCGTTCGCCCGCTGCAGCTCCTTGCGCTTGCAATAGAGCTCGACGAGCACCGCGACCTTGCTGCGCAGGATCTCGGGGACGATCGGCACCGAGACGTAATCGACCGCCCCGAGCGAGTAGCCTCTCAAGCGGTCGAGGTCATCGAGATGCACGCCCGTCACGAAGATGATGGGGGTTCTCTCGAACCGCGGATGCTCGTGGATCAGCTTGGCCGCCTCGAAGCCGTCCATGTCGGGCATGCTGACATCGAGCAGCACGACGGCGAACTCGCGGACCATCAGGAGCTCGAGCGCCTCGCGCCCGGAGCGGGCGCACACCAGATCCAGGCCACGGTCAGCCAGAATCGCGCGATAAGCGATCAGCCGCTGCGGCTGGTCATCCACCAGCAGAATGCCGACTTTATCTTTTATTTCGCTCATGGACATGCGTTGGACCCCCTCCCCGTCGCGGTCAACGGCGCAACCACATCCGGACGAGAGACAAAAGTTGATCGCTGTTCACCGGCTTGGCGACGTAGTCCGAGGCACCGGCCTCCAGACACTTCTCCCGGTCTCCCTTCATGGCCTTCGCGGTCAGCGCGATGATCGGCAAGAGCTTGAACTGCGGTTTGGTACGGATACGGCGCATCGTCTCGTAGCCGTCCATCTCGGGCATCATGACGTCCATCAGCACGAGGGAAAGCTCATCCGTGCGCTCCAGCAGATCGATCGCCTCGTAGCCATTGCTGGCGTTGATCACCTGCATGTCATGCCGCTCGAGGAGGCTGTTGAGCGCGAACACGTTGCGGATGTCGTCATCGACGACGAGCACCTTTCGGCCCCGCAGCGCCTCATCGCTCTCGTGCAGCGAGTGGATCATCTGCTGCTTCTCCGGCGGCAGATCGGCGATCACGCGGTGCAGGAAGAGCGCGGTCTCATCGAGCAGCCGCTCCGGCGAGCGCACGCCCTTCAGCACGATGCTCTTCGCCTGCCGCCGCAGCTCCCCTTCCTCCTCCACGGTGAGATCCCGTCCCGTGAAGACGACGATCGGAGTCTCGCGAAGACCCGCGTCCCTCTGCGCCTCGGCGAGCAGCTCGAACCCGGAAATATCGGGCAACGCGAGATCGAGCACCACGCAGTCGAAGGACCGCTCGCGCATGAGCGCAAGCGCGGACGCGCCAGACTCCGCCGTGGAGATCTCGATATCCTCCGCTCCCGAGCCGAGGAGCTCCGTGATGCTAAGACGCTCCGCTGCGTCGTCCTCGACCACGAGGAGCCTGCGGGGACGCGCCGCGACGAAGCTCTTCAGCCGATCGAGCGCCACCTCCAGGCCCTCGGTGGTGATCGGTTTGGTGACAAAGGAGAATGCCCCGCGCTCGAGGCCGTACTGGCGCTCATCCTCGACGGTGAGGAGCTGCACCGGAATGTGCCGCGTGTCGGGGTTGCGCTTCAGCTGGTTGAGGACGGTCCACCCGAGCATATCCGGCAGGAAGACATCGAGCGAGATCGCGGTCGGCTTGTACTTCGCCGCGAGCGACAGCGCCCGCTCGCCGCTGCCGGCCACGAGAGCCTTGAAGCCCTTGCGGCGGGCGAGCTCGAGCAGGACCCGTGCGTAGTGAGGATCATCCTCCACGATGAGCAATACCACGTCCGACGGGCAGATCTCATCCCGATCGTCGGCGATATCCTCCACGCGCACCGCCGCCGCCGTGCGTACGGCAGGCGCCAGGGCCGCGGTCGGCGCGGGCGCCGCGCCGGCGGACGCGGCCGGTTTCGCATGACTCAAGCTCGTGACCTGCGACTGTGGCAGGTAGAGCGTGAAGGTGCTGCCCGCGCCGGGCGAGCTGCTCAAGCGAATCTCTCCCCCCAGCAGCTGCGCGAGCTCGCGGCTGATCGCAAGGCCGAGGCCGGTGCCGCCGTACTTGCGCGCCGTGCCGGCATCCGCCTGTTGGAATGCCTCGAAGATGATCCGCTGCTTCTCGGGCGGAATGCCGATGCCGGTGTCGCTCACCGAGAACTCGATGACCGTCCCGCTCTGGTTGAGCGTCGGATGATCGATGCTCCAGCCACCGGTGGCGGGCGCGACGTGCAGCCGCACGCCACCGCGCTCCGTGAACTTGAAAGCGTTCGACAGCAGGTTTTTCAATATCTGCAGAAGGCGCTTCGAGTCCGTCGTCATCGACCGCGCGAGCCTCGCATCGAAATCCAGCGTGAAGGCGAGCCTGCGCGTCTCCGCCTCGTGGCGGAAGCTGCGCTCGATCGTCTCCCTCAAGGTGGTGAAGCCCAGATCCTCGTATTCGACGGTGACGGTTCCCGACTCGATCTTGGAGAGATCGAGGATGTCGGTGATGAGATTGAGGAGGTCCGTGCCCGCGGAATGGATGGTCCGGGCATACTCGACCTGGCGGTCGGTGAGATTGCCCTCGCTGTTCTGCGAGAGCTGCTGGCCGAGGATCAGAATGCTGTTGAGCGGCGTTCTGAGCTCATGCGACATGTTGGCGAGGAACTCCGACTTGTAGCGTGAAGTCAGGGCGAGCTCCGCCGCCTTCTCCTCGAGCGCCTTGCGGGCAAGCTCGATCTCGGTGTTCTTCCTCTCGACCTCGACGTTCTGCTCGGCGAGCAGGCGCGCCTTGGTGGCGAGCTCCTCGTTGGTCTGCTGCAGCTCGCTCTGCTGGGTCTGAAGCTCCACGGCGAGCTGTTGCGACTGCTTCAGCAGCTCCTCGGTGCGCATGGTCGCCTCGATCGTGTTGAGCACCACGCCGATGCTGTCGGTGAGCTGCTCGAGGAAGGCGAGCTGCGACGGCGTGAAATCGTAGAGCGAGGCGAGCTCGACCACCGCCTTCACATCCCCTTCGAACAGCACCGGCAGCACGATGACGCTGCGCGGGCAGGCGGAGACGAGGCCGCCGCGCACCTTGACCGAGCGGGTATCGAGGTCGGTGATGAGGAGGCGTCTGCGATCGGCCGCCGCCTGGCCGACGAGGCCCTCGCCGATCGCGAAGAAGCGCGGATCGCGCATCTCCTGCGCGCCGTCGGCGTAGCTCGCGAGCTCCTTCAGGCACAAGGAGCCGTTCGCTCCCTCCATGACGTACATGACACCCAGCTGGCAATTGACGAGCGGCGCGAGCTCCGAGAGCAGCAGCCGGCCGACGGTCACGAGGTCGCGCTGGCCCTGCAGCATGCGGCTGAACTTCGCGATATTGGTCTTCAGCCAGTCCTGCTCGGTGTTGCGCTCCGTCGTGGCGCGGAGGTTCCCGATCATCGCATTGATGTTGTCCTTGAGCTCGGACACCTCCCCGCGCGCGTCCACCTGGATCGAGCGGGTCAGGTCGCCCTGGGTCACCGCGGTGGCCACCTCGGCGATCGCGCGCACCTGGGTGGTCAGATTGGCGGCGAGCAGGTTCACGTTGGCGGTGAGGTCCTTCCAGGTGCCGGCGGCGCCCGGCACGTGCGCCTGGCCGCCGAGGCGCCCTTCCACCCCCACTTCGCGCGCCACGCTCGTCACCTGATCGGCGAAGATCGCGAGGGTGTCCGTCATGCTGTTGATGGTATCGGCGAGCGCGGCGACCTCGCCTTTCGACTCGACCGTCAGTCTCTGCCTCAAATCGCCCATCGCCACCGCGGTTACGACCTTGACGATGCCGCGCACCTGGTTGGTGAGGTTATTGGCCATCACGTTGACGTTGTCGGTGAGGTCCTTCCAGACGCCGCTCACGTCCTTCACCTCCGCCTGGCCGCCGAGCTGGCCTTCGGTGCCCACCTCGCGGGCGACGCGCGTCACCTCCGCCGCGAAGCTGTTCAACTGATCCACCATCGTATTCATGGTGTTCTTGAGCTCGAGGATCTCGCCCTGCACGTCCACCGTGATCTTGCGTGAGAGGTCGCCCCGCGCCACGGCGGTCGTCACCTCGGCGATGTTGCGCACCTGAGCGGTGAGGTTGCGCGCCATGGAGTTGACGTTGTCGGTGAGATCCTTCCAGGTGCCCGCGACGCCCGGCACCACCGCCTGACCGCCGAGCTGGCCCTCGGAGCCCACCTCGCGCGCCACGCGCGTCACCTCGGCCGCGAAGCTGTTCAGCTGATCCACCATCGTGTTGATGGTCTCCTTCAGCTGCAGGATCTCTCCGCGCACATCCACCGTGATCTTGCGCGAGAGGTCGCCGCGCGCGATCGCGGTCGCCACCTCGGCGATGTTGCGCACCTGGCCGGTGAGGTTGCTCGCCATGAAGTTGACGTTGTCGGTGAGGTCCTTCCAGACGCCGCTCACGTCCTTCACCTCGGCCTGCCCGCCGAGCTTGCCCTCCGTGCCCACCTCTCTTGCGACACGCGTCACTTCGGCCGCGAAGCTGTTCAGCTGATCCACCATCGTGTTGACGGTGTTCTTCAGCTCGAGAATCTCGCCCTTCACGTCCGCCGTGATCTTGCGCGAGAGGTCGCCGCGCGCGATCGCGGTCGCCACCTCGGCGATGTTGCGCACCTGGCCGGTGAGGTTGCTCGCCATGAAGTTGACGTTGTCGGTGAGATCCTTCCACGTCCCCGCGACACCCGGCACGACGGCCTGCCCCCCCAGCTTGCCCTCCGTGCCCACCTCTCTTGCGACGCGCGTCACCTCGGACGCGAAGGAGCGCAGCTGATCCACCATCGTGTTGATGGCTTCCTTCAGCTGCAGGATCTCC
>JAKBCR010000031.1 GCA_021807675.1 Pseudomonadota bacterium | reverse complement strand
TTGGCCTTCATGGCATAGTGAACCCGCGAGATCGAGCCCATGCCGCGGAGCGCGCGCGCCGCGGCCCGCACCGTATCGAGATCGTAGACGTAGGCCGCATCGCGTGTGCCGAGCGCGGCAACCAGCTGCGCGCGCTTCTCGCGCCACCACGGCGCCGGACTCGCCACTCCCTCCTGCGGCTTCGCGAAGAGCTCCTGCCAGGTGGGACCGAGTACCCGATCTCCCGGCACGGGCCGGATCAGCAGCTCATGCAGCTGATCGACGAGCCGATCGCCCTGACTCTCATCGACGACGAAGGTGAAGTTCAGATCGTTGGCCGCCTGGCTCACGAGATAGATCTTCTGCTCCTCGAAGAACTCGAACGCGCCGCCCAGCTGGTGCAGGATGGCGCGGATGTTGCGGCCGACGAGGCTCACCGAGGCGCAGGGACCTATCACCTGCACACGGCAGAGGCGCGACAGGTCACTCACGAGATCCGCGAGCAGGCTCTCATCGAGCGTGTTGGCCGCCGGATCGAGGGATACCGTGACATTGGTCTCCGATGTCGAGACCAGATCCACCGACATGCCGTGGCTCTTGAAGATCTGGAAGGCATCGGCGAGAAATCCCACCTGGTGCCACATGCCGGGACTCTCGAGCGCGATGAGGGTGATGCCCTTTTTGGTGCAGACCGCCTTCACCTGCGCATTGCCGTCGCCGCCTTCGGCGCTGAGCACGGTCCCCTCGAGATCCGGCGCCTGGGTCGCATAGACATGCAGTGGAATCCGATACTGGCGCGCGGGCAGGATGCAGCGCGGATGCAGGACCTTGGCGCCGCTCGTCGCAATCTCCTGCGCCTCATCGTAATGGAGGGCGCGCAGGAGGCGCGCGGTGGGCGTCGAGCGCGGGTTGGCGCTGAACATCCCGGGCACGTCCGTCCAGATCTCGAGCCGCCGTGCACGCAGCTTGGCGGCGAGATAGGCCGCCGAGGTGTCGGAGCCTCCCCGGCCGAGCAGGACCGTGTTGCCTTCGGCATCTCTCGCGATGAACCCCTGGGTAACCACGACGGGTGCGAGGTGGGCCAAGCGCTCCTCGAGGGCCGCATCGGGAGCGAAGCTGCACGTGGCGGAGAGGGTGCGGGCCTTGGCGGAGGCGCCACGCTCCTCGGCCAGAAGCATGGTGCGCGCGTCGGCCCAGTCGACATCCAACCCCTGGGTGCGCAGGAACCGCGCGCCGAGCTCGGTCGCCAGGAGCTCGCCGCTCGACATCACTCGTGCGCGCGTCCGATCGCTCACCTCGCCGACGAGGGCGATTCCGGCGGCGATCTGACGAAGCTCGGCGAGCTGACGGTCGCAGTCCGGCCCGAGCGGGATGCCGAGCTCGGCGGCGAGCCGCCGGTGCCGCTCGTCGATGATCTTGAGCTCCTCCTCCTGCGCCTCACCCCGCGCGGCGGCCAGCAGCTTTTCCAGGCGGTCGGTGATGCCGGTCACCGCCGAGTGCACGATGAGCACCCGTGCGCCCTCTGCCCGCCGAGCCGCGGCGATCTTGGCGATATTGCGCCAGTTGGCGAGCGAGGAGACGCTGGTCCCGCCGAATTTGAGGACGATCCAGTCGGACGCGGTGCGAGTCACGAGAGTGTTCCGTAGGTAAGCGGCGGCGAGGGTGGCCGCCAGGAGATGCCCCCTCTGGGGCCCAATGTCGATGACGGTCGAGCAGTCCCCCGGGACGGCGCCGCGGCGCTGGCGCGCACGGGCCGCCCTGCTCGCGTCATGCAGCGCTGTTACAACTCTTCGTCGAAGTCGCGGAGGTCCTTCTCGAGCTTCTTGTCCGCCAGGACTTCTTCCAGCCGGCTCCACGCGGCCTTGCCGCGCTTCACTTGGTTGCGGACGCGCTTATCCACCCGGTCGAGCAACCGGTCGTAATCGGTGCTGTCCTCGGTGGTCCCGCTCAAGAATTCCTCGTCGAGATCGAAGCTCTCGTTGTCTCGTTCCGACATCTAGCAGTAAAAATCCTGAGTTAAATCAATGGGTAAGTGCATCACGGGCCTGGAGCAAGGCAGCGAACTATAGCGGATTCCCGCGCCAGAGCAATATCCCCCGAAAGCAAGTGACCCAGCGGCCATTTCCCGGGGCGTCTCCTCTTGCGTTGGCGGGTCTGAGAGGGGCCGCTCCCTGGGCCGCGGGATCAACAAACTCGTTCGGCGGGCCGCGCACAAAATCGCCGGGAGCGATTTTGGACGGCGTAAGCCGGTCCTGCAGGGACGAGGCCCAGGATGGGCCGAGCAAAGCGCCGCAGGCGACTTTGCGCCAATCTATTCCGTCCGATCTCGCACCGTAACGGGCGCGCCCCGGCTGAGTCCCAGACCTTCGGCCGCGCTCTGCTCCGCTCGGGCGATCTCCACCACCCCGAATGAATTGATGAGCGCCAGGTACTCCCCGGGCCGCGCCTCTCCGTAGGTCCGCAGCACCGGGAAGGCGTGATTGCCCGCATGCACCAGGGGCAGCCGAAACCGCTCGATCAGAGCCGCATCAATGTTGCTGATCAGATTGCCGAAATGATCGATGGTGATGATGACGCCCGAGACACTGGCGTGCTCGACCGAAGGCTCATCGACCCAGGATGGCACCAGGGAGGCTGCAGCCGCAGCCTCGCCCAGCTCCGCGGGACTGCATCGGCCCGCCGCCAGCTCGGCGCCCACCGGTGCGAAGATGTCTCGGCCGTGAAAGGTGGCGCTGGCGTGCTGGATACCCAGTCGCGCCAGGCCCTGCGGGCGTAGTCTCACGATCGCAGCCTGAGGATGGCGGGCGACCAGCGGCGCGAGCAGTCCATTGTCCGGCGCGACGAACAGGTGATCCGCGGCGCTCACGATGACGATGTCCCGCGAGGTCCCCACTCCTGGATCCACGACTGCCACATGGACGGTGCCCGGGGGAAAGTACTCGAAAGCCCGCGCCAGCCAAAATCCAGCTTCGGCAGGCCAATGGACCACGATCTCATGGGTGAGGTCGACGATTCGCGCCGTCGGGAACCGACCGAGAATGCGCCCCTTCATCACACCGACGAATGGGCCCCGGTGTCCGAAATCCGTGGTGATGGTGATGACCCCGGAAGGGCTTGCCACGCTCAACCTTTCCTCGGCGGGAGGGATCCGGGCGAGCGGCGCGGGCCCTCCGCGCAGGTGCGGCAGCGATCGGTATACGGCACCGCCTGCAGCCTTTCCTCCTCGATCCGCTCGCCGCAGAGCGCGCAGGTGGTGTAGCGGCCCTCCTCGAGCCTCCGCAGCGCCGCTTGCAGCAGGCGCAACTCCTGCTGCGCCGACTCGGAAATGGCCCCGAGGACATCGTCGGTCTCCCGTTGAGTCACCTGCTCGGCGAAATCCGCGCTCAGGGGATCGGACTCGTGCCTCAAGTCCGCGCTCGCTCTGCTCGCTCGCATCTGCAGCTCTTCCCGGCGCTTGAGCAGGCGTGCGCGTACCGCTTGTGTATCCACTGGAGCCTCCGGCAGGTGCAGGGGCAATGCCATTGCGTAATATAACCGCTTCATGATCTTGTTGACCGTCAACACGGGCAGTACCTCGGTCAAGCTTGCCGCGTTCGCCGTCGATGTCGCGACCGCCCAGGCCGGACCGCCGCCCCGGCGCCTCGCCGCGCAGCACCTCACCGGCCCTGAGCTCGATCCGCTGGGCGGCATCCGCGGATTCCTCGGGCGCCTCGACGGTGCCCCCTCGGCCGTAGTCCATCGGGTGGTGCATGGCGGCACACGCTTCACCGGTCCGGCGCTCATCGATGACAGTGCTCGCTCGCAGATCGCCGCGCTCTCCGAGCTGGCGCCGCTGCACAACCCGGTGGCCCTGCGCTGGATCGATGCCGCTCGCATGGTCTGCGGAGCCGGGGTCACCCACGTCGCCGCATTCGACACGTCCTTTTTCGCCTCCCTGCCCCGGGTGGCCGCCGAATATGGGCTGCCGCCAGACCTGGGGGTCGAGCTCGGCGTGCGCCGCTACGGGTTCCATGGCCTCGCGCACGAGGCGATGTGGCAGCGCTGGTGCGAGCTCGAGCCGCACCTTGCGGGCGGGGGTAAGCTGATCACTGTGCAGCTCGGCGGCGGCTGCTCCATGGCGGCGCTCGAGCGAGGTCGGCCGCTCGATACTTCCATGGGTTTCTCACCGCTCGAGGGACTGCTCATGGCGACCCGCTCGGGCGATATCGATGCCGCCGTCGTTCCATACCTCGAGCGGCGCCTGGGGGTAAGCGCAGACCGGGTTGTGGAGATGCTGAACGAGCGGTGCGGCCTCGCCGGCGTCGCGGGAAGCCCTGCCGACCCGCAAGCGCTCCTCGACGAGGGCTCGGAGCGGGCGAAGCTTGCGATCGAGCTCTACTGCTACCGGGCGCGGAAGTATCTCGGCGCCTACCTTGCGGTGCTCGGCGGCTGCGATGGCATCAGTTTTGGCGGCGGCGTGGGCGAGCATGTGGCGCCAGTGCGGTCGAAGATCCTCTCCGGACTCGAATGGGCGGGCATCAAGCTCGATGAGGACGCGAACCGGGCTGCGCGGGGCCAGGAGTCCCGCATCAGCGCGCCGGAGGCGCCGGTGAGCATACGGGTGATCTCTGTAGACGAAGAGCTCCTCATGGTGCGTGCTGCGCTGACGGTGGCTAAACTGGCATGAAGCGCTGGATCTCGGGCCTCTTGCCCGCCCCAGCGTGGGGGCGAGCAAGAGGCGCGACTTTTGCTCGCCGCTCGCTGCCTGCGGGATGGGTACTGGCCTGTCCCGGGGACCTGATGCGCTTGCGTCGCGCGCTGCACAACGAGGATCTCACATGAGCCCACATTTCGATGCCGGAAAGCTGGCGGAAGACATCAAGACGCTGGTGAAGGATGCCGAAGCGCTCTTGCGGGCCAGTGCCGAGAATGCCGAGGACCTGACCGACGAGGCGCGCGAGCGTGCCGAGCGATCGCTGCACGCGCTTCGCCGCCAGCTCAACGACATCGAGCACGATCTCAAGGGACGTGCCGAGCTCCTCGACGGCTACGTGCGCGACAATCCCTGGACGGCCGTGGCGGTCGCCGGCGGCGTTGCGCTGCTCGTGGGTCTGCTGATGGGCCGCCGATAATGAGCGAACAGGTAGCGCACGCCGCCGACGCGGCCGGCGATGCGGCCGGCGCACCGCGCGGGCCGGGCCTCATCCGCGGGCTTCTAGGCGCGATCCTCGATTCCATCAAGACGCGGCTCGATCTCGCCGCGGTCGAGGCGGAGATATACCTCGTCTACGTCGCGCAACTTCTGCTCTGGGGATTCGCGGCTGTCGCCTGCGCTCTGCTCGCGCTCGTCTTCGCCCTGACGGCGATCGTGATCGCTGTGTGGCAGACGCACCGCATCGCGGGTCTGGTGGGCAGCATGGTCGTCCTTCTGATGGTGGCCGCCATCTGCGGGCTCATCGGCGCGCGCATCTTCCGCGCGCGTCCCCCGCTCCTTGCCGGAACGCTCGGACAGTTCGAGCATGATCAGCGCCGCATGAGCGGGAGCGCTGGAGGTCAGTCGTGAGGAGGCTGCGCGAGCTCGAGGCGCGGCGCCTGAACCTCATCGCCCGCTGCGAGCAGCAGCGCCTGGAGGTCGCCTACCGGATCGCCGAGCTCAGCCCGGCGGCACAGCTCTCCAACTTGACCCGGCGCGCCCCGACCGCGGCCGCGAGTCATCCCTTGGCGTGGCTGGTGTCGCTCGGCACCCTGCTCGTCATGATGCGCGAGCGGCGCCTCGTCGGCTGGATAGGTAAGGTGAGCGCCGGAATGGTTCTGCTTTCGCGGGCGACGGCGGTCGTCAGGTTGCTCCGACAGCTCCGCTCGCTGGGTGGTGCGGCCCGCTGAGCGTCGTTTGCTGAGGCGGCGCCGCCTGACTGGTGCCGGCGGGTGCTCCGGGCGGATTGTAATAGGCCTCTACACCGATCAGCTGCGGAATACCGTTCGCCTGGGTCGCCACGTGGCGCAGCTTGCCCCAGTCGACGGCGACCTGGCTCTTGCCGATCGCCGCATCCAGGATCCGCGAGATTTTCTGGTAGTCGGGCTTCGCCGGCCTGTGATCGCTCCCCGCGGGCGGGTGGATCTCGAGATACAGCTTGCCATCCTGCAGGGTGGCCAGTATGGGATCACTGACGATGTTCACCCGGGTGCCCACCGGAACGATCGGAAAGAGCGCGGCAATGTCCTCCGGATAGAGACGCACGCAGCCGTGAGTGACCGCCATGCCGATGGCCATGGGGTTGTTGGTGCCGTGGATGTAGATCTCACCGTTGCTGAGCGTCGTCTCGAGCGCCCACTCGCCCATGGGGTTGTCGGGTCCGGCCGGGTAGATCCTGGGAATCGGGTCACCCTCCTCCTCGTGCGCCTTCAGGATGGAGGGCGTCGGGATCCAGACCGGGTGTGGCACTTTGCGGATGATGCGCGTGATCCCGACCGGAGTGGCCCAGCCTTTCTCCCCGGGACTTACCGGATAGGTGATCACGATCGGCTGCTCGTGCCGGCGCGGCGCCGGAAAATAGAAAAGCCGGTGCTGCGGCAGATTGACGACGATGCCGGCGTGCGGCACGGGCGGCACGATGAAGCGCCCCGGAATCGTGACGGGGGTCCCCTGGCCCGGCAGCCACATGTTTACCTTGGGGTTCGCTTCCTGGATCTCCCAATAACCAACGCTGTACTTGCGGGCAATGCCGAGCAGCGTATCGGAGGCCTTCGACTGGACCTGCCGGTCTTTCCCGATCAGCGATCCGCCATCCGGCGGCAGAGTGAATACGGCCGCCTGGGCCCGGGCCGCCAGCAAAGAGCCCACCACACCGGCCAGCAGCAATATGCCGGTGACCGCCCAGCTCGAGCCATAGCTTCGCCGAATCAGCCTTCGCATCAGTCCGGATTCCCGCAACCTCTTTGCCCGGTCGGGCGCAGGCGGCATTGTAACATGAGCATTGCATGCCACCGCCGCTGAAAGTAACTCGCGATTTCTACGCCAGGAACACGCTCACCGTCGCGCGCGAGCTGATCGGCATGCGCCTGGTGCATGCCGCGGGCGGCACCCTGCGCACCGGCCGGATAGTGGAGACGGAGGCTTACCAGGGACCTGAGGACCTCGCGGCCCACTCCTCCCGGGGCCGTACCGCACGGACGGAGGTGATGTTCGGGCCGCCTGGGCATGCTTACGTCTATTTCATCTACGGCTTCTGGCACTGCCTGAACCTCGTGACGGGCGCGGCGGGAGTGCCCCATGCCGTGCTGCTGCGCGCATTGGAGCCGGTAGCCGGGATCGAGGAGAAGACCTGGGGTCCTGGTCTGCTCTGCCGGGCGATGCACATCGACAAGAGATTGAACGGCGCGGATCTTTGCGGCGAGGTCCTCTGGCTCGAGCGGCGGCCGGCGAGCGACCGGCAACCGCGGATCGCACGAGCCGAGCGAATAGGAGTCGATTACGCCGGCGCATGGGCGCACCGTCCCTGGCGCTTCTACGATCGCGACTCGCAATACGTCTCGACAGTGGCTTCTCACGCGCTGCGCGCAGGACGCACGCGAAAGAAGCCGTTCGGCGCTTCATCTTAACTCGTCTGCGAGCTCTCGCCGAGGACGAGCCGTCCGTTCTCGACCGGGATCCGCTGGCCCGGGTCATGATCCATGCGCACCGTGCCTTCCTTGCCACCCAGCCGATAGCGCACCTCGTAACCCTCGCGCTCGACAGACCGGTCGTAGACCGTCGCACATCTGCGCACGGTGGTCGTGTAGAGATTCCCGCGCTGGATCCGATGCTCGATGCGGTTTCCGGCATAACCGCCCGCCGCCGCGCCGGCGGCCGTTGCGATGTCCTGCCCCGTGCCGCCGCCGACATAGTGCCCGAGCAATCCGCCGACCACGGCCCCGGCGACCGTACCGAAAATCTGGTGTGAGTCCCGCGACTGGCGCCGGCGCACCACGGTCTCAGCATGGCAATCCTGCCTCGGGATTCTCAGGGTCCGTGTGAGCGGAACGACCTGAACCACCTGTGCGTACTGTGGACCCTTGTGGATGACCTTGAGACCGGCTACGGCGCCCGCCCCTGCGGCCGCCGCCGCGCCGACCGCCAGTCCAATCAACAGAGACTTGTTCATTGTCGTCGTTGCCTCCTCGTGCCAACGGCGGCAATGGTAATGACGCTTGGCTGAACGGAAACTAACTCACCTGCTTGCTGTCGCCGGCTCGCGACAGTGCAAGCAGCTCGGCGCCTTCCGGCACCCGATCACCCCGCACGAAGTGGATCGTGCCTACCACGCCGTCATAGGGAGCCGTGATGCTGTGCTCCATTTTCATCGCCTCGATCACCATCAGCAGCTCGCCCGCGGCCACGGACTGCCCTTCCTGCACGGCGACCGCCGAGACGACTCCGGGCAGTGGGGTGGTGAGCCCGCCGGTTGCGGCGCTCGCAGTGAATTCCTCCGTGCGCGGATCCTCGACGAGGAGCTCGTGATGCGCATCAGCGATCCAGAGATGAAGGTGTGCCTCGCGCCGGAACCAGCGGGCGCTCAACCGCTCCCCATCCAGCACCGCGGCAAGCGTGCCCTCCGCGACCGATACCCCCGCAAGGGCCACGCGCACCGCGTCATCCTGCCGCGCCGATCTCTTCTCGGGGGCGAGGAGCAGCGCTTCACGCGGCCCGCCGTCCTCGAGCGTCAGTCGCACCCGATGCGTGCGCCCTCCGGAGGACAATGTGATCTCGATGCGGGCCGGCAGGTTGGGTTGGAAGCCATCGCTCATATCCCAGGGACTGCGCCGCGCATCGGCTGCGATCGGGCTCGGTGTATCGGGCGCGTGGCGAGCCGCGAGCGCGGCCAACACGAGCACCGCGGGCCCGGCATCCACCGGGCTCGAGAACTGCGCCGCGCCCCGATCGAGCATCGCCACGCTGTGGCGTACGTCGAGAAACACTCGCGAGCGCAGGATCCGGCCGAGCCAGCGCTCGTTGGTATGTATACCGGCAAGGTAGGTGTGATCGAGGGCATCGGCCAGCCGCAGGGCCGCCGGCTCTCGCGCCGGCGCCCAGGCGATCACCTTCGCGAGGAGGGAGTCGTACACGGAGGGCACGCAGTCCGCGCCCGCGAAGCCGGCGTCGACCCGCAGCGACTCGCCCTGCGGCCAGTCCGCAACGTGGAGGGTGCCGGCGCTCGGCAGGAAGTTGTGCCAAGGGTCCTCGGCGCAGACGCGCGCTTCGATGGCGTGGCCTTCGAGGCGGATGTGCGATTGGGCGAGCGGCAGCGGCTCGCCGGCGGCGACGCGCAGCTGCCACTCCACGAGATCGAGCCCGGTGACCGCCTCGGTCACGGTGTGCTCCACCTGAAGCCGGGTGTTCATCTCGAGGAAGTAGAAGTCATGGCCGTCGAAGAGGAACTCCACGGTGCCGGCGCTCTGGTATCCGATGTTGCGCGCCACCAGCACCGCCGATGCGTGCAGGGCTTCGCGCACCGGCTGCGGCAGTCCGGGAGCCGGCGCCTCCTCGATGAGCTTCTGATGACGTCTCTGTACCGAGCAGTCGCGATCGCCGAGATGCACGCAGTTGCCATGCCTATCGGCGAATACCTGCACCTCGATGTGCCGCGGCGCGGGCAGGTAGCGCTCGATGAGAAGCGTCCCGTCGCCGAAGGCGCTCTCAGCCAGTCGGCGAGCGCCGGTCAACGCATCGCGCAGGTCCGCCTCCTCGTGCACGACACGCATTCCCTTGCCACCGCCACCGGCGGCGGGCTTGACGATGAGCGGCAGCCCCGCCTCGAGCGCACGCGCCTCGAGATACTCGATGTCCTGCCGCTCGCCGTCATAGCCGGGTAACACCGGCACTCCCGCCGCCCGAACGCTCGCCTTCGCCACGCTCTTGGAGCCCATGGCGGCAATCGCCGCGGGAGGAGGACCGACGAAGACGAGCCCCGCATCGAGGCAGGCCTGGGCGAACTGCGCATTCTCCGAGAGGAACCCGTATCCCGGGTGAACCGCATCGGCGTGGGCGGACCGCGCCGCGCGGATGATCGCCTTCATGTCGAGATAACTGTCGGCGGCCGCGGGCGGGCCGATGCGCACGGCCTCGTCGGCCTCGCGCACGTGCCGCGCGCCGGCGTCAGCATCGGAATAGACGGCGATCGTCCGGATACCCATTCTGCGGGCGGTCCGGAAGATGCGGCAGGCGATCTCGCCACGGTTGGCGACGAGGAGGCTACGGATCATTTGGGTTTCGCGCTCGAACATGGGCGTCTCATGAGGAAAAATCTCCCAACTTCAAGCGGGAGCGGATGTCAAGTGCGGAAGAGGCCGAAACGCGTGTCTTCCACCGGCGCGTTGCGCACCGCGGCCAGACAGAGGCCCAGGATCCGGCGTGTCTCGAGCGGGTCGATCACGCCGTCGTCCCAGAGCCTCGCCGAGGCGTAGTAGGGATGGCCCTGGCTCTCGTACTGTTCACGGATCGGCTGTTTGAAAGCCTCCTCCTCTTCGGCCGCCCAGCTGCCGCCGGTGCCCTCGAGCTGTCCGCGCTTGACGGTCGCGAGTACGCTCGCAGCCTGCTCCCCGCCCATCACCGAGATGCGCGAGTTCGGCCACTGGAAGAGGAATCGCGGCGAGTACGCCCGGCCGCACATGGCATAGTTGCCCGCCCCGTAGCTGCCGCCGATGATGACGGTGAGCTTTGGAACCTGCGCGCAGGCCACCGCCGTGACGAGCTTGGCGCCGTCCTTGGCGATACCACCCGCCTCGGCGCGGCGGCCGACCATGAAGCCAGTGATGTTCTGAAGGAAAAGCAGCGGGATGCGCTCGCGAGCGCACAGCTCGATGAAATGCGTCCCTTTGAGCGCGCTCTCGGAGAAGAGAATGCCGTTGTTGGCGAGGATGCCGACCGGATAGCCCGAAAGATGCGCAAAGCCGCACACCAGCGTCGTGCCGTAAAGCTGCTTGAATTCATCGAGCTCCGAGCCGTCGACCAGCCGCGCGATCACCTCCCGTGCGTCGTACGGTCGGCGCAGGCTCGAAGGGACGGTACCATAGAGCTCCCGCGGATCGTAATGAGGGTCGCGCACCGCCTGCGGTGCAGAGGTATTCGCTGGCGCTCGCAAGCGCGCCACGATGCGCCGGGCGAGACCTAGCGCATGGATGTCGTTCTCCGCGTAGTGATCGCAGACACCTGACTCGCGGCAATGAACGTCGGCGCCCCCCAGCGATTCCGCATCGATATCCTCGCCGGTGGCGGCCTTGACGAGCGGCGGGCCGCCGAGGAACACCCTCCCCTGATTGCGCACGATGACGTTCTCATCGGACATGGCAGGTACGTACGCGCCACCCGCCGTGCAGGAGCCATGAACCACTGCGATCTGCGCCACGCCGGCGGCGGAAAGCGTCGCCTGGTTGTAGAAGATCCGGCCGAAATGCTCCCGGTCGGGAAACACCTCGTCCTGCGCCGGAAGGAACGCGCCGCCGCTTTCCACGAGGTACACACAGGGAAGCCGATTCTCGCGCGCGACTTCCTGCGCGCGCAGGTGCTTCTTGACGGTGATCGGATAGTAGGTGCCTCCCTTGACCGTCGGATCATTCGCGACGATGACGCACTCGCGCCCGCTCACCCGTCCGACCCCGGTGATGATCCCACCGCTGGCGATGCCACCGCCGTACATGCCGTAGGCGGCGAGCTGGGAGAGCTCGAGGAAGGGGCTGCCGGTGTCGAGCAGCACTTGGATGCGCTCCCGAGCCGTGAGCTTGCCCGCGGCCCGATGACGGCTGACGGCGCTCGCAGGACCGCCTTCGGCCGCACGGGCCACTTCCGCCTTGAGCTGGGCGGTGAGCTCGCGCATCGCCGCATCGTTGTCACGGAATTCCTGCGAGCGGGGATCGATTCGGGAGGCGATGCGGGGCATGGGCTTGTCACAATGGCCTGATTGTCGGACAATCATACGATTCCATCTCGGCGGATGACAAGACTCATGTCCGCGAACGCATCCGTAGACAGCGACTTCGGCCTCGGCGAGGACATCGAGGAGATCCGGCGGCAGGTGCGGCGCTTTGCGGCGGAGCGGATCGCCCCGCGCGCCGCCGACATCGACCGCAGCAACGAGTTTCCCCGCGACCTCTGGCCTGCGCTCGGCGAGCTCGGCCTCCTCGGCATCACGGTGCCGGGGCGCTGGGGCGGCGCCGGTCTCGGTTACCTCGCCCATACCGTCGCCATGGAGGAGATCTCGCGCGCTTCGGGCGCGGTCGGCCTCTCCTACGGCGCCCATTCCAACCTGTGCGTCAATCAGCTGCGGCTGAACGGCACGGATGAGCAGCGCGACCGCTATCTGCCGAAGCTCATCAGCGGCGAGCACCTCGGAGCCCTGGCGATGTCGGAGCCGCAGGCCGGCTCCGATGTGGTCTCGATGCAGCTGCGTGCCGAGCGGCGCGCCGGCAGCTATGTGCTGAACGGCCGCAAGATGTGGATCACCAACGGGCCCGAGGCGGACGTCTTCGTCGTCTATGCGAAGACCGATCCCGCAGCGGGCGCGCGCGGCATCACGGCCTTCATCGTGGAGCGTGGCGCGGTCGGCTTCACCACCGCGCAGAAGCTCGACAAGCTCGGCATGCGCGGCTCCGGCACCTGCGAGCTCGTGTTCGAGGAGTGCGCGGTGCCCGCGCAAAACCGGCTCGGGCCGGAAAACGGCGGCGTGCGGGTGTTGATGAGCGGCCTCGACTACGAGCGCGTGGTGCTCGCCGGCGGCCCGCTCGGCCTCATGGCCGCGGCGCTCGACCTCGTGCTTCCCTACGTGCGTGAGCGCAAGCAGTTCGGCCAGCCGATCGGCACGTTCGAGCTGATGCAGGCGAAGGTTGCCGACATGTACACGGCGCTCGGCGCCTCGCGCGCGTATGTCTATGCGGTAGCCGGCGCTTGCGATGCCGGGCGAGTGAGGCGACAGGACGCCGCGGCCTGCATCCTCTTCGCGGCCGAGAATGCGACGCGGGTCGCGCTGGAGGCGATTCAGGCGCTCGGCGGTAATGGCTACATCAACGACTTCCCGGCCGGGAGGCTTCTGCGCGACGCCAAGCTCTACGAGATCGGCGCCGGGACACAGGAGATTCGCCGGATGCTGATCGGCCGCGAGCTCTACGAGGGCGCCACCTCTTGAGCGTTGCGTTCGATCAGATCCTGCTCGTGCCGGGCTACCGCAAGATAGCCGCCACCATCACCGAGCGCATCCTGAGCCGGACCCTGCGCGAGGGCGAGCGGCTGCCGTCAGAGACGGAGCTTGCCCGGCAGTTCGGCGTCAACCGCTCGACGGTGCGCGAGGCACTGCGGGAGCTGGAGAGTGCCGGCCTGCTCGAGCGCCGGCCGGGCTCGAAGCTCATGACCGTCAGCAGGCCACGGCACCGCGCCGTCGCGAAGGATGTCAGTCGCGCCCTCGCGCTGCACGATGTCACGTTCTTCGAGGTGTGGGAGGCGCTCACCCAGCTCGAGCCGCCGATGGCAGAGATCGCGGCCCGCAACCGTACACCGACCGACCTCGACAGCCTTGCGACAGCGAGCCTGCGCTTCGCGCAAGAGAGCACGGCAACCGGGACTGCCGTGCACCACACCGCCGAGTTCTTCCGCTGCGTGGGGCGGGCCACGCGCAACCAGGTGCTCGGTCTCGCGCAAGAGCCCTTGCTCGACCTGTTGGAGCCGTCACTGCGGGTCATGATCGACAAGGTCCCGCAGGCGCGCGCGCGCATCGCAACCGCTCAGCGCCGCATCCTCGAGGCCATCTCCAGGCGCGACGCCGAGGCCGCTCGCAGCTGGATGGCCAGACACATCCGTGACTTCAGAAAAGGCTACGAGCTCGCCGACATTGCCTTGGACTGTCGGATCACCTGACACGCCGACTGAAGCCCCCCCCCGTGCGAAAGCAGGTGATGAAGCGGCGCAGGGCCGCTCCCTGCGCCGCGAGATCAAACGCGGTCACAGGGCCGCGCTCGCCCAAATCGCCGAAGGGCGATCTGGGCCAATAGAAGACAGAAAACAACCGGTGGAGCCGGGAGGGGTTCCGGCTCCACCGGCAACGACACACGGCGATGGTTGAGGGGGTTAACCGCCACCGTGAACGAGCCTTCACTCAACTCGCGGGGCCGGAGTCCCCGCGCCGAATGAAGCGCGCCGCCGGATATCTCAAAGCAAGCGGCATGCCAGCCGCTCGCAGTGCGTATGCGACCCTCGAGCCGGCCTTTTGCGGACCATCGCGGTGCATGCACGTCCCGGACGCACACCGCCAGAGCATCTAGGACTCCCCCCACCGCTGCCCGGTTGCCGGATGCGGATAGTGGAACGGCACCACTCTCGTCTCGGGCCAGGTCTTCGGGGTTTCGGGCAGCAGCTCGTCGGGCCCGTTCGGGTCGTCGGGATAGGTGCGGGTGATCGGTGTCAGATGGACGCCACTGTTCGCCCAGCCCTGGTGATAGTCGGCCTGCAGGAGCATGTTGTAATGGAGGCACTTGATCCTCCAGATACCCTCCTCCTTGACGTAGGTGTTCTCGTAGATACCGGCTTCCCAGAATTGGCGCGGGAAGTTCGGAATCGGCTCGCGCATGCTCTCGTGGCAGCCGCCCTGCACCAGGCAGCGGAATCTGCCCTTCGCCGTGAGGCCGTCATCGCCCACATCGACGATGTCCTGCAGCATCAGGTGATCGAGCAGCAGGCCGCGCAGCGGCCCGTTCACGCCGCCGGTGAAATACCTGCGGAACCAGTTGCAATAGAGACGGCGGATGCCCGATTTGCCGCGATAGATGCCGTTGAGGAAGCGGACTTCACCGGTGTCGGCGAAGAGCGCCACCGCCTCTTCATAGAGACATTTATCGATGTAATACCCGTACTTGTATTGCAGACAGGTGACGGCATGGGTGTCTTCGAGGCACCCCACTCGCCGCGTCAATGCCGCGACGCGGCTTTCGAGCGCGCTGATCGCATCCGGCTCGGCCATGGCTTTTCCCCCTCAGCTCTTGATAACGCAAGATTATGACGGCATAGCCCACCGGCGCCACGTCCGCCGCCGACCCCCTGTAATATGCGCGTGCCGGAATCCCCGGCCGGCACAGCCGAACAGGCAGGTGACCCTCTTGGCGGCGATAGGCAGCGAGCGCGTTCTCTCCGTCCAGCACTGGACCGATACGCAGTTCACGTTCACGACCACGCGAGACTCGGGGCTTCGCTTCGAGAACGGCCAGTTCGTCATGGTAGGCCTGCACGTAGACACACGCCCCCTCCTGCGCGCCTACAGCATCGCCAGCGCCAATCACGAGGAGCATCTCGAGTTCCTGAGCATCAAGGTGCCGGATGGCCCCCTGACCTCCCGCCTGCAGCACATCCGCGAGGGCGACGAGGTTCTGGTCAGCCGCAAGCCCACCGGTACTCTGGTGCTGCACGACCTGAAGCCCGGCAAGCGGCTGTACATGCTCTCAACCGGCACCGGGGCCGCGCCCTTTCTGGGACTCATCAAGGACCCCGAGATCTACGAGCGCTTCGAACAGGTCGTCTTTGTGCACGGCGTGCGCTGGGCACGGGAGACGGCCGTGGTCAAGCATCGCATCGAGAGCTTGAGGACGCACGAGCTGCTCGGCGAGTGGATCCGGGAGAAGCTGCACTACTACCCGACGGTCACGCGGGAGCCTCACGCCAATCGCGGGCGCCTGACGACCCTGATCGAATCCGGACGCATCTCCTATGACCTGGGACTGCCGCCGCTCGATCCGGCCCACGATCGCGTGATGGTCTGCGGCAGCCCGGCGATGCTGACGGATACGTGCGCATTGCTCGACTCGCGAGGCTTTGAGATCTCCGCGGGCATCGGCGAGCCCGGCGACTACGTGATCGAGCGGGCCTTCGTTGCCAGATAGATTGGGCATGCGCCGCTAAGCAGTCGCCGCGACCACGGCTCCCGCGCGCGCAGCCAGCAGCCAAAGCACCGCCCCGATCGCTACGGCGCCGGGCACGATCATCACTGCGGCGCCCAGCGAGGAGACATCCGCGAGCGCCCCGATGATCGAGGGCGACAGGACATCCCCGAGGAGATGGATCGCGAGAATACTGAGCGCCACGGCCGAAGCGCGCTCCGCGGGGCTCACGAGATTGACGATGGCCGTGTTGACCGGTCCGGTGGACATGAAAAGGAGCAGCTCCGCGGCGATGAGCGCGGGATAGAAAACCGACGGCGCGCCGGCGGCAAGCGTCAGGTAGACGGCGGGGACTGCGAGCAAAGTGACCCAACCCGACATCCACAGGTAGGCCTGCCGGGAATATCGCAGCCAGTAATCCCCGAGCCAGCCACCGATGAAGGTGCCGACGAAACCGGTCAGGACGACGATTTCCCCAAACCCCGCCGAAGCCTTCTCGGCCGGTATTCCCCGCACCTGCTCGAGAAAGGTCGGCATCCAGAACGCGAGGCCACCCAGCGCGAATGTGTAGGCTGCGTAGCCGAGCACGGTCAGTACGTAGGGCCGCTGCCGGAGCAGGCGCAGGTACACGGCCCATGAGCCGGGCTGCAGCCCGTGCGGCATCACCGCGGGCGAGTCCGCGGCCGACTCGCCCGCTTCCTTCGCCCCGCGGGGCGGATCGGGCAGGCGCAGGATCCACAGCGCGAGGAATACACCCGGAATGCCGGCGACGTAGAACGCGGCATGCCAGCTGTAGTGCTGGCGCATGACGCCGCCCACGATATAGCCGAGCGCCGCACCCACCGGAATGGCCATGTTGAATATGGCGAAGGCGCGCCCGCGCGTACGGCGCGCGAAGTAGTCCGCCAGAAGCGAGGGCGCGATGGTCCCGTAGGCGGCCTCGCCGATCCCGACGAGGGCTCTCGCTGTCAGCAGCTCGGCGTAGTTGCGCGCCAGCCCCGAGAGCCCGGTCGCGAGACTCCAGAGGAACACGCCGATGGCGATCGGGCGCGGCCGCGAGCCGCGGTCCCCCAGCCGCCCGAAGAGCGGTGCCGCCAGCATGTAGACCACGAGAAAGCCGCTCATCAGCGTGCCGAGCTCGAAGTCGTTCAGATGCATCGGCGCGCGCTTCAGATCCGGCAGCACCGCCGAGACCACGTAGCGATCGAGGTAATTGAGCAAATTGATGCCCGCGAGGACGGCGAGCGCCACGATTCCGGTGCGCTTGCCGCCGCGCATGCCGCTCTCGGGCGACGGCCCGCTGCCGTTGAGCGCGACTGGCACGACTTCGGCCGCCCTCAGCCCGCCTGAACTCTCAACCGGTCGAGGTGCTGGCGCACCGCCTCGCGAAAGCCCTCGCTGCTCGTCACAGTGGCTCCCCCGGCGAGCACCAGGATGAAATCGCCCCGAGGGGTACGGCGGATCTCCCGCACGTGGTTCATGTTCACGAGACAGGAGCGGCTGATGCGCAACATGGGCTGTGACTGTAGTGTCTTTTCGGCCTGCTGCAAAGTACTGCGCGCGTGAAAGGTGTCCTGGCCGAGGACGAGCTCGTCGGATGGTATGCAACAGATTGAACGGGGAATGGGGTGAGAGCTGCATCCTCAGCGCGGCCAGATGCGCGGCACTGAGCGCCCGCTCGAGCGCCGCGGAGCGGATCTGAGAATCGCGCAGCCGGCGATAGAAATCGAAGCCGCTGACGAGCGCGAGCGCGAAGCGGTAGGTCAGGAAGCAAAGCGTGGCGCTCGCGACCCAAATAGGCAGCTCCGGGCCGGGCGATCCGGGGGCTCGCCCCGATCGCATTTGCGGCAATCGAGCGCCGTACCGAGCATGCTCTGGCGACCTTCCGGGGTCAGCACCCACGGCCGGCTGACCCAGGGCGGATTGTGGCGCACGTGCTGATTGTGTCCGCAGTCGAGCTGCGCGACCCAATGTGCCTCCACATCGCGGTGGTAACCGGTGATCGTGCGCTGCATGGAGCTCCTGCGTGTGGGATCTGTCCCGGCGCTCGCCACGAGGCATCCACAGGCTATCACTATCATTGGCTCGCCTGCCCCGGTACATTGCCGCGGATGGAGATCTTCAAGGAATTTCGCATCGAGGCGGCACACAGGCTGCCCAACGTTCCCCCCGGCCACAAGTGCGCGCGCCTTCATGGGCACTCCTTCCGCGTGGCCGTGCACGTCTGTGGTCCGCTCGATCCTCATCTCGGCTGGGTATGCGATTTCGCCGAGCTCTCGGCCGCCTTCGCGCCGCTGCACGAGGCGCTGGATCACCGTTATCTCAACGACATTCCCGGCCTCGAGAACCCGACCAGCGAGCGGCTCGCCGCATGGCTCTGGGAGCGGCTTTCATCCCGCCTGCCGGGCTTGAGCCGGATCGTCATCCACGAGACCTGCACGAGCGGCTGTGAGTATCGAGGTGTTGCCGCATCGGCGCCCGCTCACTGAGCTCGTGCCAGGCTTGGGACCGTGCCGCCGTCAGAATGGGGCGGCGGTTCCGGGCTCACGGATGCAGACCGGCAAGCTCCGCGATTCTCAAGATCACGAGCCCGCCGGCGACTGCGAGATAGCCACGCAGCGCCAGCATCGAGAGACGGGTGAGCGGGGTCATCCGTGCAGGTCCCAGCGCGCTGAGAGGCGGCATGCGCCAGGAATCCCGCAGCCGCGGATCGATGCGCCAGCCGGGCGAGCGTAGCGTTTTCACGACGGGCGGCACCGCCGTGAGCAGACCGAGTGCCGCGCCGCCGCCGAGGATCAGCAGCATGACGTGGGTGCCAATCCCCGGGAAGAGTACCGCGGCGGTCAGGATGATGGAAAGCAGCAGCAACACTCCGATCACCAGGCCGGTGAAGAGATTGAGCCATGGACCGTTGACCCACGGCCCGAGCACCTCCTCATCGTTGCAGAGGAGCAGCAGAAAGACGGTCGCACTCGGCAGCAGTACACCGGCCAGGGTCTGCACCGCATTGGTGAGAAGTCCCAGCGGCGTTCCTGGCGTAAGCACCAGCGCCGCTGCCAGCGCTATCAGTCCGCCATACACCGCGTAGAAGGTCTTCGCCTCCTTGGGGCGATGATGCAACGAGTGACGCAACGAGAGTACGTCGCCAATGGCATAGGCCGTGGACAAAGAGACCGACATGGCGCCGATTACGCTGGCGTCAATGAGGGCTACCGCGAAGCATACGCCCGCAGCATGCCCGACATACTTACCGAGCCCTGCTGCGACCGCGCCCGCATCCTGGAAGGCGCCGAACTCGGGACGTCCGGCGAACGTGGCCGCGGTGAAGCCGATCATCGCCACAGCCCCGAGGACTACGAGGACGATGCCGAGGCAGAGATCGATGCGCTCATAGCGCATGAAACGCGGCGTGATCCGCTTGTCGATCACGTAGCTCTGCTGGAAAAAGAGCTGCCAAGGCGCGACCGTCGTGCCGACGATCGCGATGATGAGCAGCATGATCTCGCTCAGCTTCCCGTGCGGCAGCTGCGGCACGAGGAAGTCGTGCGCGACCTGCGCCATCGGGGGATGCACCCAGATGAGCACCGGGACGAGCAGCAGGCTCCCGAGCACCAGCAGCAGAGAGAACCGCTCGAACCGCCGAAAATCCCCCGTGCCGGCCGCGGCCACCACGACTGCCGCCGCGGCGAGAACGCCGAGGGGACGCGATACGCCGAGATAGGACAGCGCGAGACTGATGCCGATGAACTCGGTCACGATCGTGAGGGCATTCAGAAGAAAGAGATCGATGACGCTGAAGGCACCCCAGAATTTGCCATAGCGCTTGAGGATGAGGCGTGCATGCCCAACACGCGTCACGGCCCCGAGGCGAAGGACCATTTCCTGGTTCACGTAGAGGACGGGCACGAGAAGGAGCAGTGTCCACAGAAGCTTCGTGCCGTAGTTCTGTCCCGCCTGCGCATACGTGCCGAAGGCGCCTGCGTCGTTGTCGGCCACCATGACGATGAGACCGGGTCCCAGGATGGCTAGCAGCGTCCGAAGGCGTGCACCCCAGTCGCGGCGCGGCCCGACGTCGTCGCGGCGAATGGTGCCGAATGCGCCGTGGATGTCACCGGTGTGGGCGTCATCCAGTGCGGCATCGACAGCCGCGGTGAAAGCATCAGAGTAAGACATGGGCATATCCTCGAAAATCATGCGCTGCGGCGCAGCGCGCAGAGGCCAACGGGCACTCTGCGGCATGCGCCGTGTCGGGAGCCCTTCAAGGAGGATGCGGGGAGCCTTTGAGGCTCTCCCTAGCCGTCTCGACCGGAGAGGTCGCCACGGTATGCACCGTCCCGCGTCAGATGGCGAGACGGTGAGGAGGCGTTCTGGACCGCGACCCTGTGACGTCTCGCCGTCAGACGGCGATGAAGCGGCTAGTAGGGCTTGGGTCCATACGATTCCACGGTAACTGATCTGGGCGCGGATTCTTTTGGCTCACGACATGAAAGTCAAGAGCCGCGCGCGCGAATGTGCTCGAATGGCCGCCGCCAGTGTTGGATTCGGCGGCGGCCCGCTCGCGCAATCGAGCCTAGGCTTTTTGGCCGAGCTCCCGGTCCACCGCCGAGACGAGCCGCGGATCGTCGGGCGCGACATCGGGCGCGAATCGCGCCACCACATTGAGGTTGCGGTCGAGCAGGAACTTCTCGAAGTTCCACAACACCTCACCGGGTCCGCCAGTCTCGATGCCGTAGCCCTTGAGGCGCTCTCGCATCGGACCTTCGCCAGTGGCGTCCGCCTTCGCTGCGGTGAGGGACCGATACAGCGGATGCTGGCGCTCACCCTTGACCGCGATCTTGGAGAAGAGCGGGAACTGCACCTGGTAGCTCGTCGAGCAGAAACTCGCGATCTGCGCCTCGGTGCCTGGCTCCTGCCCCGCGAAATCGTTGCAGGGAAAGCCGAGGATCTCGAATCCTTGCTGTCGCTTCGTCTCATACAGCCGCTCGAGGCCTTCGTATTGCGGCGTCAGACCGCACTTCGATGCGACATTCACGACGAGGAGAACCTTGCCGCGGAATGCGCCGAGGGTGGTCGCGCTGCCGTCGATGCGATTGAGGGCGACATCGCTCAGTTTCTGGGTCATGGTCATTGCTCCGAATCTCAGCTCAGGTTGGGTGGTGCGGGTGGCTTCGGTGGACCCATGCTCGGGGGGGGCGGGCTCGCGGCGGCGTGCCGGGCGCGGGCGCGCTGGGCCTCTTGTGGAGTCGGTGGCAGCTCGCGGGTGTCGATCGACGCCAGGTTGATGACACCGGGATCGTCCCGTAGCTTCACGAAAAGCTTGCCGTCCTTCGGATGTGGGACGGGCAAGGCATGACCGGGGAAGCCATCCGGGACCTGCACGGCATGACCGAACCGTGGATCGGTGGATATCGCATCGACCAGGAAGAGCTTGCTGCCCGAGAGCTTGCAGGCCAGCTCGGGTGTGGCGGGACACACCAGCTCACGCAGCAGCGGCAGGCGCACGAGCGTTGCAAGCGGCTGCCAGTCGCCCGTCACACCCCCATCCACCACACGAAACTGCAGCGCACCGAAGGCCGACGGTCCAAAGGACCGGGCAGGATCCAGGGTGGCGATCGCGACGGACCGATTCTCGAGCGTGATGCCGCCGTTGGCGAGGCTGAGGGTGGTTGAATACGAGCGATCCGTCGTCGCTATCTCTATCATCTCGTCGCGATCGAAGTCGGCGGGTGATTTCGCGCGGACCGAGAACGTCAGACGCGCTCGCTGAGGCACCTCGTCGTCGTTCGTAAGCTGGATGTGGCTGCCGGCACTCGAGTGCGGGCGCTGCACGCTCTTGGCGATGAGAACGACACTCGGGCGCGGCGCGCCGACCGTCGCTTCGAGGTCGAGCACTCTGCCGTCCTTCAATCTGACCTTCGCGAGCCCCGACTCGCCCGGGGTCAGCGCGGCCGCAGTCGCGGCGTCCTGCGCGGTCATGGTGAGCTGGTCGACTCCCTGGCTGCTCGAGAGCGCGCCCGGAACAAACGCCACGCCATCGACTGCAAGCCCGGCCACCTCATCGAGGCGGCTGCCCGTGAGCACGCCCTGACTGTCGCCCGCATGCAGCGTGAAGCTCTCGAGATGGGCCGCCTCGGCGAAGGCTTGCAGTGGCACCGGCTGAGGTCGGGCCGCCCCGTACTGCTCGACCAGAAGGGTCAGCTGCCCAGGCTGCGCGGCCTGCAGCGGCAGCTTCACCTCCACCTCGTTGGGGCGTACCGGCTTCCATGCGGCCTTGAGCTCCTTGCCGGCCGGGTCGCGCACCATGATCCGATCGATGCAGCTCACGCTGCTCGCCTCCAGGTGAATGGTGTCCTCGCGGCCGACGATCGCCGTGCTCTCATCAGCGGCCAGCCGCCACGCCTCCTCGCGCGCGCTGACCAGCTGGAAGACCGGTCCCTCGAACCGCTCGAATCCCCAGTATCCCTTCAGCGCGGCGTGGACGATGTTTCCGAGGCTCCCGGCTCCTACACCGGATGTATCGACCACGAACCCGCCCTGCTCCGCGTCGGCTCTTGCGGGCAGGTCGACCGTCTTGCCGTCGCCGCCCGTAAGACTGAGATACATGTGGTGCGCGTAGCCCGTGGAGAATACGAGTGGCGCTCCCTCCACCGGCAGGACGAGAGAGCTCTTGCGCGCACAATAGACTCCATCGGGATCGACCGCGTGCAGCGGCGGCGGCTGGGGCGCCTCGACTGCCGGCAGCGCCGTTACGAGCACCGACTTCGGATCGTGAAAGGAAGGGGGGGTGTTCAGGCTCAGCGCCAGCACCTCGCCACGCAGGGTCGCCAGCGCCGGGATGTACTGGTAATGAGCGGTCGTGAATGAGCCGAAGATCCGCGCGATATCGAGCACGGAGGCGATGTACGGGCTGTAGTAGCCATAGCTCAGCTGTGGCGTGTAGCTCGCTTCCATGGCCAGGTCGCTTTCCGGTCCCGAGGTCAGCGCCTCGACGATGGAAGTGCTGTGGCCGTCGTTGAGAATCAGCGACTCCTGACCTTGCATGAGACAGGGAGCCTGCAGCTCCGGAATACGGTCGAGGCAGCTAGCCTTCACCTTGATGGCGAGACTTCGCCCGAGCAGTGGCGCTACCTGTTTCAATTTTTCGGGCGTGCTCTCATCGAGGGCATGGATGGCTCGCAGATAGCTGTCGAGCCGCGAGCTGTCGAGGGTGGCCTGATCGAGGTCCTGGGAGGTGCGCACGAAAGCTCCGGGGCGGCCCTGCACGGCGTTGATCAGGGTCCGCAGATCCCCGCCCGTCTCAGGGGCGAGAAAGACGATCACCTGCTCGGCACCCTCGGGCACCACGAGCTTCAGGCCCTCTCGCGCGCAGTCCCGCTTCCAGGTCGCGCAGGCGTGGAACCAGCTCCGGGGCGGCGGATTCGTGGCCCCGCGCAGAAAACCAATGACGAGCAGATAATGCTCCGACTGGGTCGAAGGCAGGTCGGTACGGATCCACAGGTGGTCACCGACCGCGAGGTTCGGCACCTCCGCAATGGGCAGCGTCCGGTGTCCCCGGCCGACCGTCACCTGCAGATCGGGTCCGGCGAGATCGAACGGTGCCACTCCTGCGCGCGCGGACAGCGCGAGAATTGGGACGATGAGAACGGCGAGCGCCGCCAGGCGAAGTAGTCGCATGGCGCCTATCTTACTTAAGCCCGTAGCCGCGCGAGGAACCTGTCGATGGCCGTGAGCGCCTGCGGCTCATCGAGGAGCGGCACATGTCCCCGATTACCGACAGTCAGGCGCTCGAGATCCGGCTTCTCGCGCTGCATGCGCTCGAGCGTGCTCACACTCAGTATGTCCGAGAGCGCTCCTCGTATCACCAGGAGCGGGATGGCCTGAAGCCGCGCGAATAGCGGCCAGAGGCTGCCCTGCGCCGCCGATGCGCTGCGCAGCGCATCGCCGACGCGTGGATCGCAATCGAGCACGGGTATTCCGGCGCCATTGGCGCGATAGCTGCGGCGCACCAGCCTGGACCAGGTCTCATCGGAGAGGTCTGGCCACGCGTTCCCATTGACCGCCCGATATTGCTCGACGGCCTCATCCCACGTGGTCACGGGCGGCAGCAAGCCGGTATGACTTTTGATGCGATCGATGCCCTTCGGATCGAGCTCCGGGCCAATGTCGTTGAGGACGATGCCCGCCACGCGCTCCGGGACCATGGCGCCGAGCATCATTGCGAGAAGTCCCCCGAGCGAGGTGCCGATGATCGCCACGCGCTCGAGATCGAGAGCACGCATCATCCGCTGCAGGTCGGCGATGTAGGTGCCCGGGTGATAGTTCTGCCACTGCGGATCGCGCGCCGAGAGACCGCGACCTCTCAGATCCGGACAGACAACCCGATAGCGGGCCGCAAGGTGCGGCCCCAGCACCTCGAAATCGCGGCTGTTGCGGCTCAGGCCCGGTAGACACAACACGGTAAGCGGGCGCGAAGCGGATACGCTCTCGGGAGAGGGCGCGTCGTAGACTCGGCAATAAAGCTCGAGGCCGTCCGCGGAGCGCCAGCGCTGCTCACGGTACATGGATCAGACGGCCTCTAAAGTGGCGCCGGCCACCAACTCCGCTTTGGCGCGATCGAAGACCTTGGAATCGACCTTGAGGTAGGCGACTCCCTCCTCGGGAACCACGAGCGCCTCCGCCACACCCGGCACCTGGCGAAGCTGCGCCGAGAGCCGATCCGCATCGGAAGCGGAGCGGTTGCCGACGCGCACGAGGCGTGTCGCGAGGTGACTGGGCCGGCGCATGGTGGCGGCGGCGAGCAGCCACAGCGCCGCCAGAGCGCCCGAGAAGGCGAAGACCCCGGCGGTGCCGTGCGTCTGGTGCAACCAGCCGCCGGCGACGCCGCCCACGAAGATGCCGAGAAACTGCAAGCTGGAGTAGACACCCGTCGCCGTGCCCACGGAGCCGGACGGTGCGGTCTTCGTGACGAGCGAGGGCAGGCTCGCCTCCATGATGTTGAAGGCGGCGAAGAAGATCGTGATGGCTGCGATCAGGACGTAGACTTCGCGACCGTCAGTGGCGAGCAGGAGCTGACTTAAGGCGAGCGCCGCGACCGCGCCGACGAGCACCGGTTTCATCCGCCGGTGGCGCTCCCCGAAGATGATCGCCGGCACCATGATGGCGACCGAGACCAACAGGACCGGCAGGTACACGAGCCATTGGTCGTGGCTACTCACGCCGAGCGCCGCGTGCAGCAGGCCCGGCACGACCAGAAAGCTCGCCGTCAGCATGGCGTGAAGCGCGAAGATGCCGAAGTCGAGCCGCAGGAGCTCCGGGTCGCGCAGGGTCGCGCCGAGGAGCGCCGGAACCGGCTCCGCCTCGCGGTGAATGCGCAGGCGGTGAGGCGTCGGAACGACCAGAATCGTGATGGCGATCCCGACCAGCGCGAGTGCGAGCATCATCCAGAAGATGCCACTGACGCCGATCCAACCTGCCACCGCCGGCCCGGCCACGATGGCCACGAGGAACGAGAAGCCGATCGTCATGCCCACCATGGCCATCGCCTTCGTGCGATTCTCCTCCGCCGTCAGATCGGCCACCAGTGCGAGAATCACCGAGCCCGCCGCCCCGGCGCCCTGCAGTACGCGTCCCCAGATGATCCCGTCGATCGAGCTGGCGCTCGCGGCGACGGCACTGCCGATCCCGAAGAGCACGAGCCCGACGACGATCATGACCTTGCGCCCGATGCGGTCGGAGAGAAGGCCGAATGGCATCTGCAGCAGACCCTGGCTGAGGCCGTAGATGCCGAGCGCGAGTCCGATCTTGTACGGAGTCGCTCCCGCGAGGTGTCGCGCGAAGGCTGCGAATACCGGGTAGATCATGAAAAGACCCAGCATCCGCACGGAGAAGACCGCCGCCAGCGACGTGGCGGCACGAAGCTCTTGTTTTTCCATCCTCGACTTTTGGTAAGCGCGGCGACTTCAACGACAGCCCTTGAGCTTACTTCGTACGCCCTGCCTTCGCCACCCGCCTCACCGGTGGCTCGAACGCCGCAGCTTCCCGCGTGGGCGAGCTCGTTGCCCCTCGCCGCCCGTGCGCTTAGACTCGATCTCGGCCCAGCGGAGTCGATCTCGATGCAAGGCTCACTCTTCCGTTTCTACGTTCACGAAAGTCAGCGGCACCACGGCCGCCTCGTCTGGGAATGGCTGCTCGAGCAAGGCAACAGGCTCGGCATCCGCGGTGGCTCCGCCTTCAAGGCGATGGCCGGCTTCGGGCGCCACCACGTGCTGCACGAAGCGCGCTTCTTCGAGCTTGCCGGCACCCTCACCATCGAGGTGGAATTCATTGTCACCGCCGAGGAAGCTCAGCAACTCCTCGACCTGCTGCATCGTGAGAAGCTGCGCGTCTTCTACGCCCACACACCCGCTTGTTTCGGTGTGATCAATCCGGACACTGCCGACCCGCCATCGCTGCAGGACTGCGGCGAATCGCCGGCGTAATCCGCCTCGCGCTCCTGCGCACCCGGCGCGGCTTCGGCCCCTCGGCTACACTGCGGCATGCGAGGCAAGACGGTCGTCATCACCGGCGCGACCTCCGGAATCGGCGCCATTGCCGCAAGACATCTTGCCGAGCTGGGCGCGCGCATCGTGATCGTCGCGCGCGACGGGCAGCGCGCGGAGGAAACGCTGCGTGACTTGCGCGCCGCCGGCTCGGGGCAGGCGCACACTGCCTTCCTCGCCGACCTCTCATGCCTGCACGAGATGCGGCGCGTCGGCGCGGAAATAGCCGCGGCGGAGCCGCGAATCGACGTACTGATGAACAATGCCGGCCTCATCAGCTCCGGCAAGCGGAAAACCGAGGACGGCCTCGGGCTGATGTTCGCCACCAACCACCTGTCGTACTTCGTGCTCACGGCGCTGCTGCTCGAGCCGCTGCGCGCGGCCGGCGGCGCGCGCATCGTCTCGACCGCATCGGAGGCTCATCGTCGCGGCAAGCTCGACTTCGAGCACCTGCAGGATCAGACGGGAGGGACGGGGTACGGGACCAGCAAGCTCTGCAACATCCTCTTCACCCGCGAGCTTGCGCGGCGCCTCGAAGGGACCGGCGTCACGGCCAACTGCCTGCATCCGGGCTTCGTTGCGACCCGCTTCGGCGACAGCGCCGGCGGTGCGATCCGCGCCGGGCTCACCATCGCCAAGAGGCTCTTCGCCCTCTCGCCGGTGGAGGGAGCAAAGACGATGGTATACCTCGCGAGCTCGCCGCAAGTGGCCGGCCAGAGCGGTGGATATTACGACCGCTGTGCGCCGGCAACGCCCTCCCGCGAGGCCCGAAGGGATCATGATGCGAGACGACTCTGGGAATTGTCCGCCGCGATCGCGCGAGTCGGTGAGTAGAGCGAGGCTGGCGCCGCTCAGGTCCCGGCGGCGTGCGCCTGCTGACTCGCGGGCTGCGGCGGTCGAGCGAGGTTTCTGCGCACGAAGCCGATGTGCTCGCGCAGCTGATAGAGCTGCTCGGCGTGTGAGCCGGGGATCTTTCGCAGGATGACCGAGCGCTCGATCTCCTCCAGCCGCTCGAGGAGCGCCGCACGCCGCTCCTCCGTGAGCTCACCCAGCGACTGGCGCTCGAGCGCCATCAGCTCGCCATAGCGGCGATGAATGCGGCTGTCGACGCGCCAGCGATAGAGCTGGGGCAGGTAACGCAGCCCGGGGATGAGAATGACGATGATCGGGACGAGCACCACGGCGATTCGGGTCACCAGGCTTGCCACCCAGAAAGGCAGGTAACGGTAAGCGAGACTCCTGTCGCCGGATTGGTAGTAGCGCGCGGCTTCCTCGTCCAATGGGAACGTGTAGGTCGAGGTGTTGGGGAACTCGTGCGCGGACTGCAGCAGATTGGCGCGGCCGTGCACCACCTGCGCCGCCCCGATGAGCAGATCGCAGAGCGCCGGATGCAAGTCCGAATGGGCGATCAGCTCCACCGCTGGCGCCAGCAGGGTCACCGGCTTCGGTGGCAGATTGGCGCCGAGATCGAATGCGCCTGCCGGAATCTCGAGCTTGTGGAGGTACGGAAATCGGCGTGTGTAGGCATCCGCCTGCTTGAAATTGAACATCAGCACCCCGCGCGTGTGCAGCATCGCGCGGATCGTCGCGGGAGGTGTTGAATCGCCCGTGAGGAAGATCGCATCCACCCGCCCGTCGAGAAGCGCTTTGCGGGCGGCTTCTCCCTCCAAGTCGAGCAGCCGCGTCGGACCGTTCGGGTCGATGCCATTGGCGTGCAGCAGCGCGAGCGCGAGCAGGCGGGTCCCGCTGCCCTCCTTGCCTATCGCGATGCGCTTGCCCTTGAGCTGCGACAGTCGGGAGATCGGCCTCGGGCCGCGATAGAAAACCGCGAGCGGCTGGTAGAACATGCTGCCGAGAGACACGATGTCATCCCTGTCTCCCCTGTGCTGCGCCGTCTCGGTGATGCCGGATTGCACCAGCGCGATGTCGACGCGCGAGTGCGGCGAGTCCAACCGATCGAGGTTCTGCAGGGAGCCTTCAGATGGGATCACCTTGAGGTCGATCCCACTGCGGGCGAGGATCGCTCGATACCGCTCGGCTATCGCCTCGAAGGAGCTGCCCGGCGGTCCCCCGCTCATCGTCAGCGTGCGCGGCGGAGCCGGCTGCACGAACCGCAATGCCAGCCAGATGGCGAGCGCGCTCGCGAGCAGTATGGGCCCGAGCGTATGAGCAAGATCCCACCAGGAGATGGTGGTGATCTTGAGCGGCAGACGGAGCTTCCCCCCGTGAGGCCGGTGGGCCGGATCCGCTTCAGGCTTGGATTCCATGGCGGGAGGCGAGTCTAGCACCCCAAGGGATGCGAGACCCGATGACAAGCGAAACTACACTCTTGCGCTCAGGAGGGGCCCTTCGGGGCACTCGCGCCGGCCGCCCAGGTGCTCGTTGTCGCCGAGAGCGGCGACTTGCCGCTTGCGCAAACGCCCATGACGACCAGGGGCAGGCGGGGCCTGGCGCTTGCGGAGGTGGAGGGCATCTGTGTTCTGTGTGGTGCGCAAGCTCAAAGGCGCTGCAGCGCCGACAGCATCGAACAGGCCACGTCAGGCGGGTGCTTGCGCGAGCCTCGCTCGCCGCAGCCCGTCTATCGCGCCCCCCCGCCCCGCCCGAGCACCGCTGATGGCGCCTTGCGAGATCCGTCTCCCGCACCTCACGAAAGGCCGAGCTCGGCGAGCACCTCCTGCGTGTGGGCGCCGAGCTCGGGAGCGGGCCCTGCGACTCGGCCTGGTGTCCTCGAGAACCAGGTCGGCACGCCCGGGAAGCGCACCGGGCCTTGCGGCGTGTTCACCTTCTCGAAGAAGCCGGCCGCATCGAGATGGGGATCGTCGAAAAGATCCGCGGGTGCCCGGACCGCAGCCGCCGGGATGTCGAGCTGGCGAAACAACGTCAGCCATTCCTGCGTCGTGCGCTCCTGCAGGGTGCTGGCCACCAGGGCATACACGGCGTCGATGTTGCGCGCGCGCCGCTCGAGGGTTGCATATTTCTCACTCGCCCACTCTGGCCGGACCGCCTCCATGAATGCGGACCACTGCTTGTCGTTGTAGATCAGCGCCGCGATCTTCCCGTCCTTGGTGCGGTACGGCCGGCGGTTTGGCGCGACCGTACGGGGATAGACGGCCGGACCCAGGGCAGGCTCGAACATGGCGCCATTCGCGTGCTCGACCAGCATGAACGAGGCCATGGTCTCGAACATTCCGACCTCCACCTCCTGCCCCTCGCCTGTTTTCTCCCGATTGTAAAGCGCCATCATCGTGGCGTAGAGCGCAGTCAGACCCGTGACCTTGTCGGCCATGATCGTGCCGACATAACTTGCCTCGCCGGTCAGCATCTGTTGCACCGCCGGCAAGCCACACGCCGCCTGGATCGTATCGTCATAGGCGGTCAAATCCCGGTCCGGGCCGCGCCGCCCATATCCATAGCAGTTGGTGTAGATGATCCGCGGATTGACGGCGGCCACCGACCCGTAGTCGAGCCCGAGTCGGGCGATCGCCTTGAACCGCATCGAGTGGATGAAGACATCCGCCCGCTCGATGAGCGCCCGGATCGCCGCCGCGCCCTGCTCGCTGCGCAAGTCGAGAACGACGCTGCGCTTGCCGCGGTTCACGTTGACGAAGACGCCGCTCAGCCCGGGCACCGGTCCCACCGAGATGTACCGGGTATCGTCGCCGGCCGGAGGCTCCACTTTGATCACGTCCGCCCCCATGTCGGCCATGATCTGTGTGCAATAGGGCCCCATCACCATGGCGGTGAGGTCGACTACCCGCACCCCGGCGAGCGGGCCGGTCCGTGTTGCCGGGCCGCCGCGGCCGGCCGCTTCGGCTTCTTGTTTCATCATAATCGGAGTAAAGTTGAAGGCCACGGTCCCGTCGATTCTGTCACGTACATAAATACGTCCATTGAGCGAATATCCGCACGATACACCGCTGCGGTATCCGGCTCAATATGCTGACCCACGCAGGGCGAGGCCCGTGGACTCGGAGGAAGCATGAAGACTGACTCGCGGTCCACCCGCAATCGACA
>JAKBCR010000210.1 GCA_021807675.1 Pseudomonadota bacterium | reverse complement strand
TATGGAGACGAGATTATTCAGCAGCTTCGCTTCCAGCCCGCGGGCGACCGGCCCGAGGTGCGCGACGCTCGCCCAGAGCGGTAAGCCACGGCGTGGCGCGCTCCCGCCTCGCTTCGGGCTCGTCGAATGCCTCGAGCATCTGCGGTCCGATGTCGCACGCGATCACGTCAAAGCCCGCACGGGCGAGCCGGCGCGCAATGGATGCACCCAGGTGGCCCAGGCCGATGATTCCGGCCTTGATCCTCCAATTCATGAGCTCATGAGCTCATTGCCCTGTCTGTATACCGAGAGGCGCCGCATGAGCCTCTCTTCCTCACCTCCTCAGTCGCGGGGGTCAGGCGCATACCTTCCCGTCGATCATCACCCGTGCGCCACCCAAACCAACGAACGCACCGGAGTCCATCGAGACCCGAGCGGCCGATGCCGCGCACGGTTGCGGCCCGATCTGTGTCTACGACCCTTCTGGAGGGGCCGCAAGCGACCTCATCGACGATGATCGCCAGGATAGTGGAATGCCTGGAGCTTCACCGCGCTGAAGAAGCCAGCCACGTCGCCGGGCCGCCAATCTCCCCAACCGACGAAGACATCCTGGTTGCTCAATGCGACAACCGAAGTATCGTCGGTGCCGCCGAGCATGTTCGGATCGGGCGGTGGCGAGGGCGCCGAGCTGATACGCAGCGGCAGGCTGAACGACTTGCCACTGTCGTTGGAAACGGCAGCCCAAACCTGATAACTGCCGGGTGGAGCAGGGTCATCGTTCGCGTCGCGCTCCAGCCCACAGCCAAGATAGCCGCAATGGCGGCGGATGAGCAGTGCCTGCGCAGTATCGGTATCGGGCTGTAGCGTGGCGGAACTCGTCGGGGTGCCTGTCGCACTGGAGGTCGGCAGCACGCTCCGCCACATCAGGGCAAGCACGCCATCGGGCGCGTAGTTGATCCAGGTCTTGAATTTGGTCGTGCCCGGATCGTCGGTCACGACGCTCGGCCCCGTCCAGGAGGAGCCGTAGTCGTGGGTGACGACGACGAGATTTCGCGTACCGCCGGCGTCCAGCGCCGAGACGGTGAAAGTTCCACGCCGCACCGGGTTCGCCGCCACGAGTATAGTGCCGGTGGATGTCGCGAGGCCCGGCACCGGATGCCGTGTCCAGTCCATCCCGGAGTCGGTCGAGGTCTCGAACACGACGCATGGAGCCGCGGCCGACACGAAAAATTCGCAGGCGGCATTCGTCGTGGCCCGAAAGGTCGCCGCCAGGCGACCGTACGCGGCGGCCATGAAGCTGCCCTTGGATCCGGAGAATCCCCCTCCCCCGAGCGGCTCGGGCGCGGTCCAGCTCACTCCGTCCCGAGAGGACACGACGTAACGGTCAGGGGGGCTCGAGAAGATCGGCAGAGCGGGATTGCCGGTGGACATCGACCCATTCACGAATCCGGAGGATGCCTCGTACACCGCGCCAGTAGACAGGTCAGTGGTCATCCACGGCCGGTCGACGCCGGTGCCTGTCAGGACGGGCACGCTCCAAGTCCGCCCTCCGTCGGTCGACTTGCTCACCGCGATGCCACCGTCAATGAGCGACCCGATGACGCCATATCCGGGGATGTTCTGAAAGCCGAGATGCATCGCATCCCAACCGATGTAGAACGTCCCGCCGGCGGTCACCGTGACCATGGGATCGCCCCTCGAGATCAAATCCGAATGATCAGTCGACTCGCCCGTGAAGCCCCGATAGGCGGGAATGGAGGGGAAATTCACCGCTCGCCAGCTGCGGCCGCGATCGAACGACACGAACACGTGAGTGCTGATCCAGCCCGCAGTGGCAAATTCGCCATTGGGGGCGCCATTGGAGAATTTCGTGCAGTTGGAGTTGCCGGACGCCTCGCACTTGTACGTCAACATGTTAGACATGACATAGTAGACGAGGTTGTTCGGATTGGTCGGATTGACGGCGATCTCCGGCTCACCGTACCGGTGCGTGGTGTCATTCGTTATGTCAAGTTGCGTAGGCTTCAGTCCATCCGCAACGCGCCGACCATGAGCTGCGGCGGCCGTGATCCCGAGGCAAGCGGCCATGAGCGCCACTGCAAGCCGTGATACGGCCGTTCGATGGGTAAATGGCATGCTCATGCTCCCCTTTGCTTGTTGAATCGCCGCCGCAAGAGTTGGCAGACGATGCCATATGTGGCAGAGACTGTCAACCCAGAATGGATCCCGGCCCGGGAGTGAGATTCGCGAGATCGGCCGGCCTGACCGAGAAGACTCGGGCTCCCAGGTCCTTGCCGAGTCCGTCCTCGGGCGAGCTCTCCGTCTGGGCTGCGGCTCCAGATCCCCAACTCAAATTTGCGCCCGGGATGCGTCCGCCGGAGCAGAATGCGCGCCAGTGTCCGATACGACCACTGGTAGTAGGTCGCCTCCTCTTGAATCATTCCGCCCGCGCCGCTGGCGCCTTCCTCCGGAGACTGGCATGGCTGACGAACGGGTCAGGCAGGGTAGACTCGTCCCACCGGCAATTCTTACCATGATTTGCCTCTACGGGGCGCTCGTGCCGCTTTCACCGCTGGCGCGGGCCGAATCGCTTCACACCATCGTCGTCACGGCGACGCGCACACCGGAGCCGGAGGGGCGCATCCCAATCGACATCTCCGTCGTCTCGGGAGAGACGGTACGCGATCTCGATGCCCATGATATGGCGACCGCGCTCAGCCTCGTTCCGGGCGTCGAGGCACCTGCGGGGGGAGATGCCGGGCCCTCGAGCGCGGTACCCTCGTTCTGGGGTCTGCATGAGTTCGACGCCTTCTTGCTCGTGGTCGACGGCGTACCGTGGGGTGGGGCGTTCAATCCGGCCATCCCGTCCCTCGATCTGACCGACGTCGAGCGCATCGAGGTCATGAAGGGTTCTGCACCGGTGATGTTTGGCGCGACGTCCTTCGTCGGTGTCGTCCAGGTGCTGCACTATCCGGCAGGCCAGGCGAGTAATGAGGCGGATCTCGCCTACGGCACTTACGGCTCGCTGCGCGGTTCGGCCTCGATGGTGCTACCGCAGGTCGGCTCGTACCGGCAATCCCTGGCAATCGACGGCGAGCGGCTGGGCTTTGCCGACGGACGCGAATCCGTATCGGATCAACACGCACTGTATCGCAGCGCAGTCAGCGTGGCGGGCGGCACGCTGCGCCTCGACACCAACCTCTCCTTTGTCAGCGACGTACCACCGAGCCCAGTGATCCGTAGTGGCAAGACGCTCACGTCTCTGACGCCCATCAACGCCAATTTCAATCCCGCTGACGCGAGGATCAACGAGAACGAGTATCAGCTGGCGCTCGACTACACTCATGCGACGCCGCTCGGACAATGGGACACTCGCGTCTCCTACGCCTACTCGAAGGTCACGGACATCCGTGCCTTTCTGCACCCGGATTTGAGCGGTGCGGCTGACACGCAGAACCAGCACCGTCTCATCGAGGACGGCTACTTCGACACGCATCTCGATATGGCGCAGTCCAGGCGTGCCCACGTGGTGGTCGGCGCCGACCTGCTCTACGGGCGCGGCGTACAGGTGACCCTCAACGGCAACAACGCCTATACGGTGCCGCTCGATGGCTCTGAGATTCCGCCGCCGACCTGGACATTTCCGCCGAATGAGATCGGCGCGCTCGATGACAAGCGTCTCTTCGCCGGTCAGTACGCGCAGATCGATTTCGATCCCGATGCGCGCTGGGACATTCTCGCGGGTGTGCGCCTGAACGAGGCGTACGAGCACAAGGATTCGAGCGATCTGACCATACCGCCGCCGGTGATGCTGGCGCAGACGGTGAGCAAGACCATCATCAAGCCGACCGAGACGGCGGGTGCAAGCTATCGCCTGTGGCGCTCGGGCCCCGACGAAGTGCGCGCTTATGCGGACTATCGGGTAGCATTCAAGCCGGCGGCCATCGACTTCGGGCCGGATTACACCCCGGCGCTGCTCAGTCCCGAGACAGCCCATAGCTACGAGGCAGGCTTGAAGGGCGAAGCGCTCGGTGGGCGGCTCTACTATCAGCTCGAAGCGTTCCAGCTCGATTTCAGCAACCTGGTGGTCTCGACCCCCTCGGGCGCCCTCGCCAACGCCGGCGGCGAGCGGTTGCGCGGCGCGGAGGCCGAGCTGCACTACAACCCGTCCAAACTCCTGGAGCTGATTGCGACCGCCGCGTATCACGATGCGACCTACACGCAGTACCTCTTCTTCGATGGCGTGTCCACGGTCAACGTCGCCGGGCGCGAGCTGCCGCTCTCGCCGCAGCTGCTGGCCTCGGTGGGCCTGATGTATACCCCTGCCCGAGGGGTCAGCGCTTCGGTGGTGGCGCAGTATGTCGGCCGGCGGTTTCTCGATGAGGAAAATACGGCGCCCGTGGGCGGCTTCATGACGCTGCACGCGCGAGTCGGATACGCTTGGGGCCGCTACAAGCTGAGTCTCGATGGCACCAATCTCACCAATCGCCGTCCCCCTGTAACGGCGAGCGAATTCGGCAGCCAGTCGTTCTATCTCCTGCCCGCGCGAATGCTGTGGGTCAAAATGGGGTACCACTGGCGCTCCGAGTAGAGGAGACGCAGTCCGGTACAGTTTCCCTGCAAACCGTCAGGACGCACACTGGCGGGGTGGGCTCCCAGACATCACACCATATGTCACCGTCGGCCGGCCATCAGCACCGACGCTCCGATACGCAGGATGCTCGAGGTGGCCGCGACGGTTAGCACCGGGGCATCGGCGGGATTGACCTTGCAGCCGAATCCGGGGTCGGAAAGAGAAAAGCCTTTTTCACTGCCCTCCTCGGTGGGACTGGTAAAGCGACAAGGGAACTCGACTCATGATTCCATCGAGAGTTTCGGGACTGCGCGAATCCGCCCAGGTGATATAGGCATACTTTCGATCCAGCAGGATTCGTGACCACTTGTCGCCCCCGGGGGAAGCGTTTCCATACGGGTGAGTGGCCTGATTGAGCTTCAGAGGCGGACAAAACGACTTCCCTCCGTCGAAGGAGACACTGGAATACGCGTCGATGGCATCGTTCACCAGCGTCCGCCACATCACTCCAAGAGCGCCCGTCGGTCCGAACTCGATCGCCGGCTTAGCCGCTCCCGGGGCAGCAATGACGGCGGGGCCCGTCCATGCACGACCCGCATCAGCGCTGATATAAACCTCCAGGTTGTCGCCCCTGGGCAGCATCAACGCGAATCCGCCGCGGCGCGTCGGATCGGCGGCGACCCAAGGGATGGGGTCCGTCGACGCCAGTGTCTTGGGATTAGGCACCAGAGGCCCGGAGGGCGCAGGCACGAGAGCGCCCTCACCATTGCGCACCGGGTAGGAGACGAACGTGAGCCCTTCATCGAAGCTGACCCAGAATCGCACATCCGTCGTCGTGACCTCCCTTCCTGCGAGTTTCAGTGCAGTCGCCGTCGCCAGGATTCCGTCGTGGACAGCGATCTGATTGCCGAACGGTTGCTGCGGAAGTGGAGCGATCGGGGTCCAGGTGACGCCCTGATCCGCGCTGACGGACACCGCGTGCGCGTCGGCCCGCTCTCCGGCGCCGAGGGCGTAGATGCGATCGTTGGCCAGGTCAACCTTGACTCTCGGAGAGACAGCGCGTGCGAGCGGCGTGTCCAACGGGTCCGACCACGTGCGCCCGCCGTCCCGTGACCTGGAGACCGCCAGATGATTGGGAATCCCGTTGTACGTTCCGGTCGGCTCTCCGCTCGGATCATCCGGTCGGCCCAAGCGGTTGAACGAGATATAGAAGATTCCATGTGAGTCGACCGCCAGATAGGGATGGCCGGCATATGGCCGGTCTCCGTACGGCCAACGCGTCCGCGACCACGTCTGACCTCCATCAATCGAGTAGGCTGCAAGGCAGTACAGCTTGTCCGGCGTGGGACCGTGGTTGCCGACGTGGTTCGTGGAGACGAACACGAGATTGCTCGGATCCTTGGGATTCACCGCGACGATCGGCTGACCGCTTTCTCTCTGCGGGCTGTTCGTCACGTTGACCTCGAGAATGCCTTCCGGGGAGTCGCTGCCGATGCTGCTCCCTTCCTGCTGCAACTTTGCCACGATATTCTCCCAGGGGCACCGAGCGCTTCCCGCTGCCGCGGTTCCTGCCATTCGAGTGTGCGCCGGCGGGGTGGCCGGCTCAGAATGAGATACAGACTTTCTGCGCGTGGTGCGGGTCGCCGGCGAGCTTGAGTGCTTCGTTGATCCGCTCGACCCTGAACTCGTGGGTCACGAGCGAGGACAGATCGTGCCGGCGGGAGCGCATCATCTCGAGGATCTCCGGCAGCAGTTCCTCGGTCTGCCCATCGCCGCAGCCGTGAATGTGCCAATTGCTGAAACTCACGCGCACGAGGTCGAGCGTCACGGGCTCCTTGTGTACGCCGACGATCGAGAGGGACCCATTGCGCGGCGCGAGCTGGCTGAACTGGTCGAGCACGGACTTCACTCCGACCGCGTCGACGTAAAGGCGCGCCTTGCACCGCTCGCCGAAGTGGCTTCGCACCGATCCGAATTCGGCAAGCGCCCTATCCTCGAGGCTCTCCTTGGAAGGATTACAGGTCGCGAAGCCGAATCGCCGCGCGTTCTCCAGCCGGAAGTCGGCCAGGTCCACCACCATGACCTTCTCGCACCCGTACCACTGCAGCATGATCGCGCTGGTCAAGCCGATGATGCCGGCGCCGAACACGATCGCGGAATCACCCGGCTGAGGGTTCAGGACCTTCACCCCGCGCGTCCCGATGACAAAGGGCTCGAACAGCACCGCGGTGCGCAGAGGCAGATCGTTGTCGATCTTCAGGAGGCTGTAGCCCGCCTCGCACCGCGGGATGCGCAGGTAGTTGGAGAAGCCGCCGGTCGCCGACATTCGGCGCATGTCGCGCATGGCCTTGCCCTGGTTGACGAAGACACGGTCCCCGACACTGAGCCCCGTGACGTCCCGGCCCAATTCGACCACCTCGCTGATCGCCTCGTGGCCGAACTCCTCGTCTATCCAGATCCGGCTTTCCGGACCATGCTTCTGAAAGGCGTAGATGTCAGAGCCGCAGATGCCCGTCAGCACGTTGCGCACGATCGCCTCGTCATCAGCGCACACGGGATACGGCAGATCGACGACATCGACATGGCCGACGCCGCGGAAGATGGCGGCCTTGTAGGTCTGCGGTTTCATGATGTCCGTCTCCTCTTCAGGGATGTTCGGCCGGCGCGGTGGCAGGCTCAGGTGCCCACCGCGGCGGCTTGCGCCGTAGACCGCAGGTGGACCCTCGCCTTGATCCGGTCGAAATCAGACTCGTAATTGCGCCGCGCTGCCCAAAGACCTCGCCGTCGGCCTCGAGGTGCCGAACCTCACGCAAGCTCGAGACGAAGCCACGCTGCGCGAGCTGGCGACACGTGGAATCGAATCTGCCCGGTGCCTGCTCCCTGCCCCGCGGCCCGCTCCATGCGGAAATCAGTGACGGCTGACGGCAATGCGCTCCTGGAGCGCGAGCGCGATGGCGCGCTTCACCCCCTGTTCGCGCCCGTCCCCGGCTGCGAACAATCCCGCTGGA
>JAKBCR010000209.1 GCA_021807675.1 Pseudomonadota bacterium | reverse complement strand
CTCGAGGCCCTCGAGCGCCGCCGGATCGCCAATGTCGCGGAGACCTGTGGCCGCGCTCGCTTTGGCAAGGATCTCTTCGGTTCGCATTGGCCGGTTCCGAGTGGTGTCCGTCTTCGGCGATCTTGCACGTGCCCGCTCAATTCTGTCCAATGCATATGCACGGTGTCTTTCATGCGTGCGATAAATATGGACGCGCGAGACGATACCCGTGAGTCTCCTGCGGGTCGACCCGCCGCTCACGCCCGCGCCGACGTAACGCAGAAGGCGTTGTGCTCGACGGCGCAACCCACGACAATGCGCCTTCGCCTCAGAAGACCACCCCCGAATCAGAGGAGAAGCGGGAATGACGATCAAGACCGCAGATGTGCGCTATTCCGATGGGACGCTGTCCTGCAACGGCTTTCTCGCCCAGGAGGAGGCGTCAACGGGCAAGCGACCAGGGGTGCTGGTCGTGCATGAAGCCTTCGGCCTCGGGGAGCATGCGATGACCCGGGCACGCATGGTGGCGGAGCTCGGCTATGTGGCTTTCGCAGCCGATCTGTTTGGTGACCGCCGCCAGGTCGGACCGGCGGAGCTGCAGGCCGTGATCGGTGGACTCATGGGCGACCCCAAGGTGCTGCGCCGGAGGGCAAAAGCCGCATTGACCACTCTGACCTCGCAGCCGCAAGTGGACGCCTCTCGGCTCTTTGCCATCGGATTCTGCTTCGGCGGCACCACCGTTCTCGAGCTCGCGCGCGAGGGCTGCGATCTACTCGGGGTGGTCGGCTTCCACAGCGGGTTGCAGACCGCGGCTCCAGCCGCTCCGGGGACGATCAAGGCCCGGGTTCTGACTCTGATCGGAGCCGACGATCCGCTCATCCCGCCGGAGCAGCGCACGGCCTTCGAGGAAGAGATGCGCCGGGCCAAGGCCGACTGGCAGATGGTGCTGTACGGAAATACGGCTCACAGCTTTACGAACCCCGCAGCCGACGGCAAGGTGATGCCGGGCGTCATCTACAATGCCGAGGCCGACCGCCGCTCCTGGCTCGCGATGCAGAGCTTCTTCGAGGAGCGGTTGAGCGGCCGCTCGTGAGACGCTCGGCTCGTCCTGGGTTCAGTCCTTGGGCCGCCGCAGGAACGGGAATGCGTCGAAATAGAAGTCGAAGCGCTTGCGCAGCTCTTCGGGGCTGACGCCGAAGTCGCGCTCCAATTTGTAGACGACCTGACCGTACCTGCCGCGCCGATGGCGGGCGATGAAGTCCATCACCTCACGATCGGCGGTCTCGGTCTCGGGCAGACCCGCCTTGGCGCGGACCTGGCGAACAATCGCCAGGTCATCGACCATGAATGTCTCGAACGGCACATCGATGCTCTGCGTCTCGGGCCAGAGACGCCGATCGCGCACGCAGGCACGCAGCAGGCGCTCGATGCGGTCGGTCCAGTAGCCTAGCAAGCCTGCCGCGTCAATGTCGGGATAGAACATGCGCTCGCCATAGGCGAGCATGGTGACCGCCGATTGGATCACTTCCACGGGATCACGATAGGTGATGGCCACGATGGCGTCGGGGAAGACCTTCTGCAGTACCGGCAACTGCTCGAGGTGCTGCGGGCATTTGGTGACCCAGCGCTTGCGCGGCTTGCCTGCCTGGACATCTCGCCACTGCAGGATTTTGAGCGCGGTCTTCATGTACTGATAGTGCGGAGTCTGGTCGGTCGACAGGTAGTAGTCGCGCCACTTGGGAGAGCGCGCGATCCATTCGAAATTGTATGAGGCGAAGTCCGGGCACATCAGCTCCAGATCTTCGTGGAAATGATCCGGCTCCATCGGGTGCATGGCGGCGGAAAGCGGGTTCGATTTCTGCGAGGCTTCCCACTGCTCCGCTGCGCGCGCATAGCGTGGATCGACGCCGTCGGCCCGCGGCGGCTCGAGCGGGTTGGGCACCGGCTCGTTGATTTCCCACAGGGGGGTCGAGCGCAGGCGCGTGTCCGCCCCCAGTAGATTCAGCAGGTGTGTCGTGCCCGAGCGCGGCAACCCAACCACGATGATCGGACGCTCGATTGGCTCGTCATGAATTTCCGGATGCCGCTTCAGCACGTCCCGGATGAGCAGCCGGTTACTGGCGTAGCGGACGAGGTAACGCATCAGGAACGCACGCTTCAGCGCACGGGCCCGCTTGTCCGCGGTCCATTCGTCGATCAGCCGGCGCAATCTCTCGTGGAAATCGGCAGCCCCGAAATCGGATAGGCCGGTGGCCGCCTGGGCCGCACGCAGCACCACCTCTTCGGTCAGTTCGATCGGATGGGCTTCCGCGGCAGCGATCATCTGGCGTTGGCGTTCGGTGAGACGCGGTGCAAGCAGGTCGTCGATGTCGATCCTGTTCGGCATGCCTTCGTCCATTCTGTTGTTGGCGATGTGAAGCGCCCGTGAGCCGGTAACCCGCGATCAACCGGCTCGGAGCACCGCGGCGGCGCTCCGACCGGCTTGGCGTCCGAAGAAGCTCGAATCGCCCAATGACATTCCCGAACTGTAGCCATCGCCCCAGCGCGGGATGCCGCACGCCACGCGTCCCGCCGCATAAAGCCCCGGCACCGGCGCGCCGGTGGCGTCGAGCACTTCACCCTTTGGCATCGTCTGCAGCCCGCCCAGCGTGAAGGTCACCGCCGGATAGTCCTGGGGTCCAAAACCAAGCGCGGCGAAAGGCGGCTCCGTGAGCGGCTGCAGCCATTCCGGCTCTTTGTGGAACAGCGGATCGGCGCCGGCGGCGGCATGGCGATTGTAGACCTCCATGGTGTGCTGCAATTCGCCTTCCGGGAGACCGAGTTCAGCCTCCACTTCCGCCCAAGTCTCCCCGACGGCGGCGATCGGGATTGCCGGGAATGAATGCGGCCGGCCGAAGGTCGCGTTGTCGACCAGCAGCCAGACGCGCCCCCCCTCCTGCCGGATCGCATACTGAGCGACGCGGCCGTGGTAGGCGTCCTCGTTGATGAAGCGCTGGCCGCGCGCGTTGACGAAGATGCCCTTCACCAGGCTTGCCGGCGGGAAAAAAGTCTTGGTGACGAAGAACTGCTCCATGTGAGTGACCGTGCCGCCCACCGAGAGCCCCATGAGGATGCCCGAGCCATCGTCGTTGCCGCCGGTGAGCGGCATGCCGGTCACGGCAAGCGCCAAGGGAGCGTATTGGCGCAGCATCTGCTGATTGCAGATGAAGCCACCGCTCGCCAGCACCACGCCTTTCCTCGCCCGCACCGTCCGCGCTTCGCCGTCGATCCGCGCGACGACGCCGTGGACGGCATTCTCGCGATCGGCGATCAGGCACAGTACCCGGCTGCTCAGATGCACTTGGGCGCCCAGCTGGCCCGCGCGCCCGGCGAGCCTGTCCATCACCACCTTGCCCGCGCCCCGCCCGGTGAACTGCGCGGCATGGCCGCGAGGTGCGGGCCGAGCGGCCGCGCGGAAGGGCCACGCCGCCTCGCTTCCGCACCAGATCAGCTCATCATCGGTCGGCGGTTCGGGCCATTTACCGGCGAGGTACGTTCCCTTGAAGGGCACGCCCTGGTCCTTGAGCCACTGGTAATGGGCGAGCGAATGGGATGCGTAGAGATCGACCCGCGCCTCGTCGACACCCGGACCGCCCGCCATCATGAGGTAGGCGCGAAAGTTCTCCACCGGATCGTCGAAGCCGGCCGCCCTTTGCGCGTCCGTTCCGCCGCCCAGGTAAAATTCCCCGCCCGACAATTGCGCGCTGCCGCCAGCCGCCGCCGCGACCTCGAAGATGGCGACCTCGGCGCCGGCCAACCGCGCATCGATCGCCGCGCATGCGCCGGCGATGCCAAAGCCGATAATGACGACATCGGTCTCGATGTTCCACGCCGCAACATCCTCCAGATGAAACGCGTGGGCCGGCGTGAAGGTGTGCGGGCTCATTCACCGTCTTCCAGACCCAATCGCTGGGCGTAATTGCGGTGGAAAGCGCGGATGATCGATTCCTGATAGCCGGACATCCAAACGTAAGCCGGCCTCTTCGTCTTCAACCCACGCTGGACCTGGTGGAGATTGCCACAGTCCTGATCGAAGATCTTGGCGAACGCCGCGAGTTCCGGCGCTTCGGTCCAGTACTGGTCAGCTCCGAGGAAGCGCTGCGGCTTGGGTGGGGGTTTCGGCTTTCCTTGCGGCCAAGGGGCAAGGAACATCACCCGCATCAGCGCCTCGTCCGGATTGTCCCCATGCGGGCGGAAGTTGTAGACGACGCGCGCCCAGCCGCCCCAGGGACTCGTGTTCGGGAACAGGTTGTTGAAGCCCTGGTCATTCAGCTCCGCGTCCGAATACTGATCCACCTCGTTGCCGATCATTCCGCGCAGATGCTCGCGCATGAAGTCGGCGGTGTGCCGATAGGATTCAAGTAGCTGCTCCCTCGACAAAACCATGCCGCGGTGCGGGCAGGAGCCCGCGACGCCGACATGGCCGAGCCGGCTCCAGTTGCCGAAGGAGTCGAACCTCAAATCCGCGCATTCGCTGCCCCGAAGCACCAGTTGCGGGTGAGTGGCCAACGAGTGGTAGCCTTCCAGGAAGGCTTCCTGCACGACCTTCCAGTTGGCTCGAACCACCTTGGTGACGTCGGCCTGCTTGTAGCGGTTCTGGAGCTGCATCTTCCTGTAATGCTCGAGCATCTCCGGTCCGGCGTAGTCCTCAAAGGATTTCGCATCCGGATCCGGATTGATGAAGACGAAGCCGGCCCAGCGGGCGACTTTCGCGCCCGGCAGACGTGAGACATGCTCCCGCACGCCTTTGAAATCCCACTCGGCGGTCATCAGGCGCAGCGAGCCATCGAGGTTCCACTGCCATCCATGATAGGGGCAGCGGAATTCAGTGGCCTTCTTGCCCGAGCAGTCGCGCAGCTGGCGGCCGCGATGCAGGCAGGCGTTGACGTGGGCCTTGATCTCCTCCGGCGCGGTGCGGACAACGAGGTATTGCAGGTGGGCGATCTCGTAGAGATAGTAATCGCCCACCTCGGGAATGTCGTCTTCCCTGCAGGCCATTTGCCAGCACTTGCTCCAGAGACGCTCGACTTCGAGGTCGTGATACCTTCTGTCGAAATAACGCGCGACAGGAACCCTTTCCGGTCCGCCGGGCACCGGTGAGCTCTTGCGATAGACGGGCGGCAGAAGTTCGGGCTTGCGCTCGTTCTCGAGAAAGAATTCCAGTGGCACGTGCGCGGACGAACGGGGGCCTTCCGGCGTCTGCATACCCGGATCGCCCACGTACTTGGCGATGATCTTGGGCTTTTGTGGACTTCTTTCCTGCGCCGTGCTCATCGCGGCCGCGAACGCCGGAAGGTCCACTTCGAGCGCCGGCATCAGGGTCCAGGGCAGATCGCGCCCCGCCGGCAGATCGGGACCGCCGACATAGCCCAGCAGATGCATGTCGGCGTGTGTCAGATCGCCTTCGATCCAGGTTCCGTCGTGCCTGAAAACGCCAGACTTGCCCTTCGCCTTGTCTTCGACCCGGACCCGGCCCTCGCCGAGGGCCTGGTAGACGGCGCCACTGATCGGGTGGGTTTCGCATCGCAAGGTTGGACTGATCGTGCTCATCAGGTTCTCCGGTCAGGTGCTCCGCTCTTCCTTCAGGGCGGCGATACCGTCTCGCGTGTGCACGTTCGTCGCGCGGTTCGCCTCGGGCCGGGCGTCGAACACGCCACTACGAGCCGTGAAGCCGGCTCTGCTGAGCAGAGCGGCTTGCGCCGTAGTCGGGCATGCGCGGCTCAGGAGGAGCGAAGCGAAAGCTGATCCTTGATCGCGGCTCCGCCCAGCAGGATGGCCAGCAGCTTGGAGCGGTCGCCAAGCACCGTGATGTCGGCCAGCGGGTCACCGTCGAGCACCAGCAGATCGGCGAGCTTGCCCGCCTCGATGGTCCCGGTCTGCTCGCCCAGACCCAACGCCTCGGCGCCGTGTTTGGTCGCCCAGCGGATGACGTCCAGCGCGGGAATGCCGATCTCGTCGACATAGAGCGCCAGCTCCTCGTTGTAGATGCCGTGGTCCATGCCCGCCGCGCCATAATCGTCTCCGATCAGGAGCTTCACGCCGGCCGCGTTGATCTTGGGCAGCATCGCCACCATGCCCTCGAAGTCGGGCTTCATCGCCTCGGTGTAGGGAATGCCCGGTGCGATTTGCATCATCCGCTTCGGGAACAACAGACTCGGGGTCAGGAACGCGCCTCTGGCGAGAATGCGATCGATGCACTCCTCGTCGAAGCCGTCGCCGTGGTCGATGATGTGCACGCCAAGCTCGATGCAAAGCAGGGTCGCATCGCGGTTGGAAACATGCGCGCGCGTCTTGACGCCGCGCTCGGTTGCGGTGCGGACGGCCATCTCGATTTCCTCGGGCGCCAATTCCCAGTCGCCGCCCGTGCGGCCGGTGCCGTGGCCCCGCGTGACGAAGAGCTTGATGATTTCCGCCCCGTCCTTGGCTTCCTGGCGGATGGCGTGGCGGATGGCCTCTGGACCATCGACGGCCCGGACTCCGCCCAGCGCGCCGATCTGCATGTAGGACGGAAACGACGCATCGCCGCTGTGACCCGTAGAGCTGACATCGCGGCTCCCGGCCATCATGCGCGGTCCAACCAGACTCCCCTCGGCGATGGCGGCCTTCATCGCCGGATCGATGGCGTGCGGGCCGCCGGCGCCGATCACGCCGGTATGGCCGCAGTCGAGCGCGGTCCTGAGATTGCAGGCTGCGCGCAGGGTGGTGTGCGCAGGGGAAACATCCAGACCCATCGGCCGCATGCCGCCGCCGAGCTTCCAGTAGGCGGCATGGAAATGCGCCTGGACCATGCCTGGCATGACCGTGCATCCGCCAAGCGCGACAACGCGGTCGCCCGGGCGCGCCGCGACAGGCGCTGCCGTCACGGCTTCGATCCGATCGCCGGTGACGACGATATTCGCTTTGCGCGGGGGGTTGTCACCGTCCAGCAAATTGGCATCGTTCAGGATCAAGCGGGCCATGGGACCCTCTATCCCTGTTGCAGGGCGGGCATGGTCGGCGCGCCATTCAGGGCTGGAGCCCACCAGAGGTACTCGGTGTGATGGCCGAGCGATGGTCGGTTGTCGACATAGGCGAAAGCGACTTTCGGCTCCTCGCCGGCAGGCGGCTCGCACAGCTGCACGATCTCCTCCCCGTCTTCGCGCAGCCCGGCAACAGTCTCCTGCCATGTGGCGAATGTCCCTAGCACGGCGATCCCCACGTGGTGCAGGGTCATCACCTGGCGATCGAGATCGATCCCGTCCGTGTAGATCCAAGTTGGCCCAGCCACCGGTTCGATGATTTCGAGCTGATGCCTGCCGGTATTCGCCACAGCGACGCGCAGCCTCATTTCATGCACCGCTCCGCGCGTGAGGGTCGGATATTGAGCTTCGAACGCGAAGAAGTTGTGGATGCCAAGCTTGCCGGCGGCGAATTCGACAGCTCGGTCGCGGTCTTTCGCCACATAGCTGACCTGGAACAGGTCGGCGAACCGGGAAATCAGGTCCATCGGACACCCCCTCAGGCCACCAACAGCGCTTGGGCAGTAGTTCCATATATGGAACGATAAGATCTTACGGTGGAATTATTCGCTCCCGAAG
>JAKBCR010000030.1 GCA_021807675.1 Pseudomonadota bacterium | reverse complement strand
GACGCGGAGCGACATGAAAGTACTGATTACGGGCGGAGCAGGCTTCATCGGCACCAATCTGGCCGCTGCGCTCGCGCGCGCGGGCGCCGAACTCATCGTTCTGGACAGCCTTACGGCCCAGGTGCACGGACCGGATGCTGACTTTCCCGCGGAAATGAGGGAACTCGAGAATTGCGATTGCGTGCGCGGTGACGTGTGCGATCGGGAGCTGGTGCGCGATCTGCTGGTGCAAGTGGACGCCGTGGTCCACCTTGCGGCGGAGACGGGCACGGGGCAGTCGATGTACGAGATCCTTCGCTACCAGCGGACCAATGTGCAGGGGACCTGCACGCTGGTCGACGTCGTCGTCAACGAGCGCTTCAAGAACATAAAAAAGGTCATCGTTGCGTCATCGAGGGCGGTATATGGAGAGGGAAGTTACGCCTGCCGCGAGCACGGCACGGTTTATCCTCGCGGCCGGACGATGGAAAGGATGTCTGGAGGAAGGTTCGAGCCGGAGTGCCCTCTTTGCGGCCTCAAGGTCGAGCCGGTACCGACCCGCGAGGATGCGCCGTTTGCGCCCCTGTCCTTCTACGGGCTGACCAAACAGGTGCAGGAGCAGACGGTCTTGATGTTCGGCCAGGCATTGGGCATCGATGCCATAGCGCTCCGGTATCAAAACGTGTATGGCCCGGGTCAGAGTCTGAACAATCCGTACACGGGTCTGTTAGCAGTCTATTCAGGCTGCGCCTTCTCGGGCGCCCCGTTCAAGGTCTTCGAGGACGGGTTGGAGAGTCGGGACTTTGTATATATCGACGATGTGATCGCGGTGACTGCTGCGTGCCTTTCACCGGCAGTGCGAGGACTTCACGCTGTCAATGTGGGCTCGGGGGTTCGGACCAGCGTTCTGGAAGTCGCCGAGCTCATCAAGCGGGAGACCGGCAGCGCGGCTCCGGTCAGCATTACCGGGGACTTCCGCATCGGAGACATCCGGCACAACGTCGCGGACACGAGCAGGATGCGAGCACTCACCGGAATCGCGCCGCGCTGGGAATTTTCCGCAGGGGTTCGCAGGTTCGTGCAATGGGCGATGAAGGCCCCGCGCGTGCGCAACGAGCTGGAAGAGTCCCTCGAGGAGCTGAGGCAGCGCGGGATGCTTGGCGGCCGACGGTCATGCTGAATCCCCGCAGCCGCGAGACGCTCGCATGCCTGATTGTGTCGAGGAATCTCGGCGACGCCGTCATACAGAGCGGGTTTCTGAAGTCGCTCGTGGAGCGGCAGTACGCCGAGCGGTACGTGGTCTGGACCCGTCCGCAGATGGCCTTCCTGTTTCGCGACATGCCCCAGTGCGAGGTCGTCTGCTCGCAGTTCCCCGTCGGCACCCGGAAGGACTTCAGCCCCCGGGAGGCGATTCGATTCTTCCGCACCGCCCGCCGGATCAGGCGCTGCGCGCCCACCGTCAGCATCGACCTGATCGGCGATTTCAGGGAGCGAATCTTTGCCAGGCTCGCCGGGAGCCGCAGGCACGTGCACATTGGCTGGGCGAGGGGTCACCCATTCTCCCGGATCATCAGAAATCCCTTCGGCACGGGGTCCCCAACGATCACGATCCCCGCACACACCATCAATATTTACTCGGCATACCAACTCATCCTCAATGCGCTGGCGCCAGGCGCAGCTCAATCGAGCGCAGCCGAGCGTGCGGGGACCGCGCACTCCGGCGTGGCTCGAAGACCCAGGATCGGATTGCATCCGTTCGCGTCTCAGGAGTGCAAGCTCTGGCCTGCCGAGAACTGGGGGCAGCTGATCGGCCAGCTCCTGGACGAGGAAGCGGAGATCTGGGCGTTTGGCGCCCCGTCCGACCGGCAGGCTCTGGTCCGCTTGCTGGGGGGCGCGGCAGGACGCGTCAGGCTGGTGGTGGAGGACATCGAGAGTTTCTCGAAGGAGCTTGGGAGCGTTGATGTTCTCGTGGGACTGGACAGCTTTGCGATCCACCTGGCGTGGCGCGAGGGTGTACGATCGGTAATGATCAACGCCGGCAATCCGCCTGGTTTCTGGAGCGTCCCGAGCTTGGGCTCAGTCCTGGCCAACTCGGGAGGCTGCTCCCACTACCCGTGCTTCAATGCTCCACGATGCAAGGGGTCGCGCGGGGAGTACGCGTGCGTGAAGGCCATTTCAGTGGCTCAGGTGCTCGAGTCGGTGAAAGCCGCGACTCAGGTGGCGCGATGAGAAGGCTGCGGGAGGCCGTCGCGGACGTCTCCTGCGCCGGGCCGCAGCATATCGCCTCGGCTGCTCGCGCCTTCCTTGCATCATTCAAGCCGTTGTCCAGCGAGCGGAACGTCAGGGAGCGGCTTCGGGACAACAACTTCGATGCCTTGCGCGTCATCTTTGCCTCGATAGTCGTTTTCTTCCACATGGGTATCCTGGCCGGACGGCCGGCGTTGGCCTGGATGCAGTACCTGTCAGCGACGTTCGCCGTTCAAGCATTCTTCGTGGTGAGCGGCTTTCTCGTCACCGTAAGTTTTGAGAGATCTGCGTCCCTCTCGGCGTATTGTGGGAAGCGCTTCCGGCGCATCGCACCGGCGTATGTCGCGGTAGTCGTCGCGGCCGCGCTCCTGCTGGCGCCCTTGTCGACTCTTTCAAGTGCGCGGTACTTCCTGAGCGCCGGCTTCTGGGAGTATCTTGGGAACAATCTGCTGATGATGAATTTCCGCGCCCCGACCTTGCCCGGCGTTTTCCAGGGCAATCCCCTGCCGGCCGTCAACGGCTCCCTGTGGACCATCAAGGTCGAGGTGGGCTTTTACGTCGTGGTTCCGTTCATGGTGTGGCTCGTACGGAGGTACGGTGCGAGACGCGCGCTAGGGCTCGTTTTCTTTGGCTCGGTCGCGTGGCATCTGATCTTCGGGGAGCTGGGCTCGCATGATCCATTGGGGCTGTACGCCAGACTCGCGAAGCAGCTTCCGGGAGAGCTGTCGTTCTTCGCCGGCGGCGCCTGGGCCTACTACAGGGCTCTCGAGGGCCGCAGTCCGCCGTTCCTGCTCGCGGTTGCCGGTGCCATTGCATACGCGACGGCTTCAGGCCTCGTATTCGAGGCCGTTGCCCCGTTCGCGGTGGTCGCCCTGGTGTCCTGGGCCGCCATCGCGGGACCCAGGCTGCCGCCATTCGGGAGGTATGGTGACTTCTCCTACGGCATCTACCTCTATCACTTCCCGATCGTGCAGGCGCTCATCGCCCTCGGGCTGTTCGCCTGGTCGTCGTGGATTGCGGTGCTCGTCACGATCTTGGCCGTGGCGTGTTGCAGCGTGATATCGTGGTTCTTCCTGGAATCGCCGGCCCTTGCCGGCCGCGCGCAGCACGCGTTGCGGCCGAGGCGGAGCCTGGCGTCTTGAGTTCGGGTTCCGCTGTGGTGTTCCAATGGAGGTAATCGTCGTTGCGGCGCTTGCGGTGCAGACGCTTGGCACGTATCTGATATGGCCGAGCAGATGGAACATTCCTGCGCATCTGGGGCTCGGCTTCTGCGTCACCGCCTACTTCATACCGGGACTGGCCACGCACATCTGGGACTCGTTCGGACCGCAGACAAATGCGCTTTACGCCGACATCAACATCACCGGTGCGTTGGCGCTGGTGGGCGGCCTGTTCGTCGGCCGGTCGTTGCCGCTTTTCGATAGAGCCAGCAGGCGCCTGCTGCGCCTCTATGACTCTGCCGCGGTGACCGCGAGATCGGTAAGGCGCACTCAGTTGCTTGGATTGATCGGCGTGGCCGGCATGGCCGCAGCGTACCGGATCATGGGATTCGTGCCCATGTTCGCGAAGGATCCGCTGGCGGCGAAGCAGTTCAAGGACCAGTACTTCGCCCCGTATCATCGCGCCGACTATCTCTTCAGGGGCAGTTTTTCGATCCTGATCGCGGTCATCCCGCTGCTGCTGGTGATCTGGTGGCTGCGGCGGGGGCGCCCGCAGCCGCTCGCCCTGGCCGCTTCCGCGGTCGGGCTGATCACCATGTCGCTAGCCCGGCAATCCTCCGCGATGGGAGTCCTGACGTTTCTCGGAATACTGGGCGCGAAATCGAAGCGCGGGACCTGGCTGTTCATCTTCATCTGCGCGGTGATATATCCGATCGGAAGCGCCGCGTATCTACTGCTCGGACTGCTCACGGGACGGGTGGCGTTTGGGTCGGTCTACAATATGAGTTCGCTGGCGAACATCGTTTCATCGGGCGCGCCGGACATCCATGACCAGCTGACGTTCCTCAGCGGATTCAGCCGCCTGAACACGTTCACATACGGCAAAACGATGTTCGGGGGACTGATACCCGGAAACTACATGTGGAATCCGAGCGTATGGACATTGACGTATAACAACGTGGGCGCGGGCATCTCCCACCTGGTGAGCGGGGGGCTCAGGTTCACTACGGCTCTTTGGGGCTACTGCAATTTCGGCTGGGTGGGCGTGCTCATCATCCCGTTTTTTTCCGGCGTCATATCCGGATCACTGGTGCGGGCGATGCGCCACCTGCCGCTGGACGAATCGATCTTCGCGTCTGCCTTCGTGATGCTACTTTACATGACGTTGGGCGGGCAGCTGTCCGACTTCTTCATGCTCAGCATCCATAACATTCCCTCCATTGCATGTGCGCTATTTCTATGCTTCGGCCTTCCGCGGCTCTACCGCCGCGACCCATCGTCGCCCCTGCAGGAAGCGGCTCAAGCGGGGCCCTAGAGCAGCGAGGCCCGGCGGACCTGTTGCTGATCGGCGGGACGTTCTTCGGGTACGGGGCGGAGCTGGCGGCGTATTTGATCGCGCGGGGGCGGAATGTCCTCTGGGTCGACGATCGTCCGGCGGCGGATGCGGCTAGCAAGGGAATCCTTCGAGTCGCGCCGGGTATCATGGCGAGGCGGACGAGAGAGTATGCTGCCGCGATCAGAGACCGGGCCCGAGCCGAGGCGATTCGGGACGTGCTGGTCATCAAGGGGGAGGCATTGTCGGCCGACGACATCGGGGTGCTTCGCCGCTCCCTGCCGTCGGCGCGGTTCGTGCTGTACTACTGGGACAGCTATGGCAATATGCCGAAGGACAGTCCGCGCAAAGTCCCGTATTTTGATCGTGCGTTTACCTTCGATCCAAGGGACGCTGAGCGGGATCAGCGACTCACCTACAGGCCGTTGTTCTTCCTCGACGAGTATCGGCGCCTGCCGGCCGCACCGAGAGACATCGATCTGCTTTTTTTCGGCACGGCGCACACGGACCGCTACGTGGTGCTCAGAAGGCTGGCGAAGACCCTGCCTCCACACGTGAGGCTCGAGGCCGTTCTCTACTTGCCGTCCCGCCTACTGTATGGGCTGAGAAGGGGCTTCGATTGGCGACTGCGGGGGGCTAGGCGCCGGGAATTCATCTTCGAGCCGCTGGGCAGGGCGGCGATCCGAGGATTGATGGCGCGCGCGCGCGCCATCATCGACATCGAGCGCGCCGTCCAGTCGGGACTGACCATGCGGTGCATCGAGACATTCGGCGCGGGACGGAAGATAGTGACGACCAACCCTTCCATACTTGGCGCGGACTTCTACGATCCGGACAACGTCGCCGTCATCAATCGAGAGCGGCCGCGCGTTCCGGAGACCTTCCTGGAGCGGCCGTATAGACCCCTGCCCCCCGAGGTGATGGAGAGGTATACGCTCGCGCGCTGGGTCAGCGACGTACTGGGATGTTAAGATCAGCCGATCTTCGGCAGGAGTCCTAGTGAATTCATTCGAAGTGAACGCGCGCCGCGAGAGCGCAGCGCCAGTCGGTGCGGACGCCGAGATCCTGCGCAAGCTCGATGAGACCGAGCCCACATTGGGCGAGCAGCTGCATGCCGTCTGGCTCAGGAAGTGGCTCGTCATGGCGGCCTCGCTTGTGGGCGCGGTCCTCGCAGGTGTACTGGCCTTCGTCGTCACGCCGAAGTACGAGGCGACGGTGCTGATCATGCCGGTGCTGCAATCGGGTTCGGGCGGGGGATTCGGGCAGCTGGGTGGCGTCGCATCGGAGGTGGGAGGATTGGCGGCGCTAGCAGGCCTGAGGATCCATGGCGAAGGCAAGGAGGAGGCCTTGGCGGTGCTGCAATCACGAGAGCTCACCGACAGGTACATAGAGCAGAACAACCTCTTGCCGATCCTGTTCAAGGACGGCAGAGAGCCTACTCTGTGGAAGGCGAACGAATTCTTCAAGAAGAGCGTTCGGCGCGTGACCACCGACACGACCACGGGTATGGTGTCGCTCTCGATAACCTGGACGAATCCCACGCTCGCGGCCGATTGGGCCAATGGCCTCGTCAAGATGACCAATGACTACATGCGCGAGAAGGCCATCGACGAGGCGGCGCGGAACATTGCCTATCTGGAGGAGCAGGCCGGAAAGACCAACATAGTGGAGGTGAAGGAGGGCATCTATTCGATCCTGCTTCGGGAAATAAACAGGGAAATGTTGGCCCGGGGCACCAATGAGTATGCCCTGAAGATCATCGATCCGGCGGTTCCTCCCGAGAAGCCGTCATCGCCGAGGAAGGTCATTTGGGTGATGGTCGGTGGAGTCTTGGGGATGCTCGCTTCCGTGGGAGCGGTTATCATCGTCGCCGATCGAAGGCGATCGGTGCCGCGCCCCGCGTTGAGGTAACTGCGCTCCCATGCTCATCCGTGCACCGGACTCATCCGAGTGTTTCGACTCGCGCGGACATCCCGGCTCGAAGAGTTCCGAAAGCTCCAGAATAATGTCGTCTCGAAATTACGGTACCAACGCTTCGTGTTGTTTGCGGCGGATGGGTCTGGGCTGACGTGACAACAGTCGCCTGATCCTGAGGCTCGCGTCGCGCGGAGTGGCGATGCGATTGCTGCGCGGAAACCGATCAAAATACCGCCAATACCGCTTGAGCTGCGGCGCAGAGCGCCCGAGCTCGACGTAAAGGACGGATACGCCCCCTCCCTTTTCGGATGACCTCAAAGTCCCTCTTCATGGCTGCGGCGAAGTCGTCGGTATCCTTACCGTAGTGCATTCGAAAGTGGCGACCTAATATCCTTGCGCTTTGATATCGCCGCAGACCTCACGAGTTATTGCTGCCCGGCGGGCGCGCCTCTCGGCAGGGCCCGGGGCGATCGCAAGGGCGGCGCGGGGAGCCCGGCAGAGAGTTCCTTCTCCCGCGGGTCGCGCGATGCCTGGGTCAGCGAGTCCCGGCGCTCAATAGGCGCCGCTGCCTCCGAGGACGACTCGGGTCGTCTTCAATAAAATGTACAAATCGAGCAGCAGGTTCTGGTGCCTGACGTAATAGGCATCCAGCACCACTCGCCGGCGGTAGTCGGTGTCGTTTCGTCCCTTCACCTGCCACAGGCCGGTGATGCCCGGCTTGGCCGAGAGGTACGTCCGAACGTTGCGCCCGTACCTGAGGAGCTCTTCCCGAACCACCGGACGCGGGCCGACGAGGCTCATCTCTCCTCGCATCACGTTCCACAGTTGGGGGAGTTCATCCAGGCTCGTGCGGCGCAAGAATCTCCCCAACCGGGTGACGCGAGGATCACATCGCAACTTATGATCTCGCACCCACTCCGCCTTGATCGCGGGATCGCGCTCGAGCAGTTCCCGCAGGACCTGGTCCGCGTTCGGTACCATCGTGCGGAATTTGAGGCACTCGAACGCGCGCCCGTCGCGGCCGATGCGCCGATGCTTGTATATGATGGAGCCTCCTCTCTCTCGCCGCATCAAGACAATGATGGCGAAGATCAGAGGGGAGAAAACGAGCGCGAGCACGACCGCGCCCATGACGTCCAGAATTCTCTTGGCGGTGGAATAGGGCGAGGCCTGAGCGGCGACTGGCGACGCCGTAGCCTGCGCGGCCGTCTCCTCCCAGCGGAGCTCAAATGAATGCAGGCCTGCAGCCCCATGATCGAACGCTACTGCGCTGTCCGCCTGGACATCAGATCCGTCGAAGCTCACACGCCGCTCCCCGCTCGAGACCAGATGCGGTCGCAAGGACGCCTTGAGCGCCGGGCCGGCGCCCACCAATCGTTGGGGTGCTGCCTCGTTTGCCTGCTGCGTCGACAAGATCAAGTCTCCTTCCCAGACTCAATGGCGAACCACTGTCGCGAGCAGGCGACAGACGTGATGTTGAGTATCTCCGAGGCCGGCGGCTGCGTTCAAGAACTGGCTCCACACTTCAGGGAGTTAACGGCGGTATGTTGTGGAAGTTGACCGATGCTGCGCTGTTCCCGTCTCCCGAGCTCATGCAAGTAACGTGCATGGCTCACAGTCCTCGCTGTCGGACGGTGAGCAAATCGCGATCCCGGGGAATGCCGCGCTCCCGCAGGTGATTCGGGACCGGGGCAAAGTTCCCGTCGGACTTCAAGCCCAGCCATGGCGGCTACGGGAGAACGAATCGCGTATGGAGGAAGGCAGCCGCCCCGCAGGGCGCGCCGGCCGGAAGTCCGGGCGATGTTGCTATCGTGAGACCGTGCATCAGCTTGTCATTCCCGCCAAGCAACCCCATCCGCGGTTGAGGTGATCCCCTCGATCTGCTTGCTTCTTCTCAGGTCGCGCGAAGTATACCCAGACCTTGAGCGGTTTGAAAACAATAAGTTCAACTTGGAGAAGCACTTCCGACACCGTCATGGCGGACTGTCGAGTTCCGGATCTGCCGCCAAGGCCTGGAATCAGCCTAGGCAAGTTTCGTGCTTGAGAGCGGTCCAGCCTTCCGTTACGCTGCCCGCCAATGCGTGTCACAATTTTTGGCTCCGGATATGTCGGTTTGGTGACGGGAGCCTGCCTCGCGGATGCCGGCAACCATGTCGTGTGTGTCGATGTCGATGCCGGAAAAATCGAGCGGCTGAGCCGCGGTGAGATCCCCATCCACGAGCCCGGCCTGGAGGCTCTGATCCGGCGCAATGCCGAGGCCGGACGCATCGAGTTCACCACCGATGCCGGCCAGGGCGTCGAGCACGGGCTTTTCCAGCTGATCGCGGTCGGGACGCCCCCGGACGAGGACGGCTCGGCGGACCTGCGCTATGTGCTTGCCGCCGCGCGCACCATCGCCGGTCATATGAGCCGCTACTGTGTAGTCGTTACCAAGTCCACGGTGCCGGTGGGTACGGCTGACAAGGTGCGCCGGGAGATCGAGACCACTCTCGAGGCCCGGGGAGCGGCGATCGAATTCGACGTCGTCTCGAACCCGGAATTCCTCAAGGAAGGGGCGGCGATCCAGGACTTCATGAAGCCTGACCGCGTGGTCGTGGGCACGGACAATCCCCGCACGACGGAATTGATGCGCGCGCTCTATGAGCCGTTCACCCGCAACCACGACCGGCTGATCGTGATGGACATCCGCTCCGCGGAGCTCACCAAGTACGCGGCGAACGCCATGCTCGCAACCAAGATCAGCTTCATGAACGAGCTGGCGAATCTTGCCGAAAAGCTCGGCGCGGACATCGAGAAGGTCCGCGTCGGGATCGGCTCGGATCCCCGGATCGGCTACAGCTTCATCTACCCCGGGACGGGCTATGGGGGCTCCTGCTTCCCGAAGGATGTCCAGGCCCTCATCCGCTCCGCCCGTGAGGTGGACCACGAGCCGCAAATCCTCGCCGCTGTGGAGTCGGTGAATACCCGGCAGAAGGAGGTCCTGGTCGAGAAGATGCGGCAGCATTTCGGTGAGCGCCTGAAGGGCTGCACCATCGCCCTCTGGGGACTGGCCTTCAAGCCGAACACCGACGACATGCGCGAGGCGCCCGCGTGCACCATCATCGACAGCCTGCTCCAGATTGGTGCCCGGGTACGCGCCTACGATCCAGTGGCCGCTGGGGAAGCCAAGCGTCGCTACGCCCGCCACGGGGGCTTCGAGCTGGCCCGCAACGCCTATGAGGCGGTGGAGGGGGCGGATGCCCTCGCGATCGTGACGGAGTGGCAGGAATTTCGCAGTCCGGACTTCGAGCGTCTGCAACAATTACTCAAGACGCCGCTCATCTTCGACGGCCGCAATCTCTACGATCCGGCGACGGTCGGCCGCTTCGGCCTGATCTACCACGCGATCGGGCGGGGGCGGTCGGCCACCCGGCGACCCTGAACCGGTAACGCCTATGCTCATCCCCGTCATTCTCTCCGGCGGCGCCGGCACGCGCCTCTGGCCGCTCTCGCGCGAGCTCTACCCGAAACAGCTTCTCGCCCTGACGGGCGAGCGCACCATGATCCAGCAGACCGCAATGCGGCTCGAGGGTCTGGGGGCTGGGGCCCCGGTGGTGGTCTGTAACGAGGCGCACCGTTTCCTGGTGGCGGAGCAGCTGCGTCAGCTGGGCATTGAGCCGCAGGCCACCGTGCTGGAGCCCATGGGACGCAATACGGCACCCGCCATCGCCCTGGCCGCCCTCGCAGCCCTCAAGGCGGCAGGCCCGAGCGCGGCCGGTGATCCACTGCTCCTGGTGCTCCCCGCGGACCATGTGATCCGGGATGTGCCGGCCTTCCACAAGGCGGTGCACGCGGCGGTCGAAGCAGCACAGGAGGGGCAGCTCGTGACCTTTGGCATCGTGCCCGCGTCCGCGGAGACCGGCTACGGATATATCCAGCGGGGCTCGGCGAGCGGGTCGGTCTATCGGATCGCGCGCTTCGTGGAGAAGCCGAGCGCGGCCGTGGCGCAGGACTTCGTCGGCTCGGGCGATTATTACTGGAACAGCGGCATGTTCCTTTTCGGCGCGCGGCGCTACCTCGAGGAGCTGGGGCGCCTGGCGCCGGCTATCGCGACCGCGTGCGCGGAAGCTTTCGCGGCGGCCAAGGCGGATCTGGACTTCACGCGCATCGACAAGCCGCTCTTCCAGACATGCCCGGCCGACTCGATCGACTACGCGGTGATGGAGAAGACCTCCGATGCGGTCGTGGTACCGCTCGCCGCGGGCTGGAGCGACGTCGGCTCCTGGGCGGCGCTTCATGAGGCGAGCGAGGCGGATGGGCACGGCAACGTCTCCCGTGGCGATGTGATCTGCGAGGACTCCGAGGGCTGCTATCTCTACTCCGAGAGCCGGCTGGTCTCGGCGGTGGGCCTGAAGGATCACGTGGTGGTGGAGACCAAGGATGCCGTGCTGGTGGCCCCGCGCAGCCGTGTGCAGGACGTGAAGAAGCTGGTCTTCAGGCTGAAGGAGCAGGGGCGGTACGAGCATTCGCTGCACCGTGAGGTGTTCCGTCCATGGGGAAGCTACGACAGCATCGAGAGCGGGCCCCGCTTCCAGGTGAAGCGCCTGAAGGTGAAGCCCGGTGCCGTCCTCTCCCTGCAGCTGCACCATCACCGTGCCGAGCACTGGATCGTGGTGTCCGGCACCGCGCGCATCACCCGGGGGGATGAGGTCTTCCTGCTCGAGGAGAATCAATCAACCTACATCCCGATCGGAGTGCGGCACCGGATCGAGAATCCGGGGAAGATTCCGCTGCACATCATCGAGGTGCAGTCGGGCTCCTACCTGGGGGAGGACGACATCGTCCGGCTCGAGGACCACTACGGCCGGCAGGGGACCACGACCTAGCCGCATCCGCGCGGCACAGGGGCTGCCGGCGTCTTGCCGACTGGCGGCATCGCCCGTGACCGGGTACGGTTTCGGGCGGCTGCCGGTTTTTCCACTGGACTAGCGAAGAAATCGGATGACCAATCTCAATTCCTTCAAGGCGTACGATGTCCGCGGCCGCATCCCGGATGAGATCAACGAGTCGCTGGCGTATGACATCGGCAGGGCCTTCGCCGCTCTCGTGAGACCCAAGCGCGTGGCGGTCGGCCACGACATCCGGCTCTCGAGCCCCGGGCTCGCCGCGGCGGTGAAGCGGGGGCTGACCGACTGCGGCTCCGATGTGCTCGACATTGGGCTCTGGGGGACTGAGGCGGTGTACTTCGCCACTTTCGCCGAGCGGCTGGACGGGGGGATCATGGTGACGGCGAGTCACAACCCGCCTGACTACAACGGCATGAAGCTCGTGCGCGAGCAGGCGCGGCCGGTGAGCAGCGACACCGGCTTGAACGACATGCGGGCCATGGTCGAGGCGGGGCGGCTGCCCGCGAAGGCGGCGCGGCCCGGGAGCGACCGCCCGCTCGATATCCGCGCGAAGTACCTCGAGCACCTGTTGGGATATGTGGATCGCTCGAAGCTGAGGAAGCTCAAGGTCGTCGTGAATCCGGGCAACGGCGGGGCGGGGCTCGTCATCGATCAGCTCGCGCCGCATCTGCCGTTCGAGTTCGTGAAGGTCAACCACGAGGCCGACGGCACCTTCCCGAACGGGGTTCCCAACCCGATGCTGGAGGAGAACCGTGCGGCCACGGCGGAGGTGGTCCGCCGCACCGGCGCCGATGTCGGGTTGGCGTGGGATGGCGACTACGACCGCTGCTTCTTCTTCGATGAGCAGGGACAGTTCATCGAGGGTTATTACCTGGTCGGCCTTCTCGCGGAAGTCTTCCTCGCCCGGGAGAAGGGCGGCCGGATCGTGCACGACCCGCGTCTTACCTGGAATACCATCGATCTCGTGCGCCGGCATGGGGGCGAGCCCGTGCTCTGCAAGTCCGGCCACGCCTTCATCAAGCAGAAGATGCGGGAGGTCGACGGGATCTACGGCGGGGAGATGAGCGCGCACCATTATTTCCGCAGCTTCTCCTACTGCGACAGCGGCATGATTCCCTGGCTCATCGTGCTGCAGGTGATCGCCGAGCGCGGACCGCTCTCGCGGCTCGTCGGGGAGCGCATGCGGCTCTTCCCGATCAGCGGCGAGATCAACCGGCACCTGAAGTCGGATGCGAAGTCGATCCTGACGAGGGCTCAAAAGCGGTACGAGCGGGATGCCCTCGCGGTCGACTTCACCGATGGGCTGTCGATGGAGTTTCCCGAGTGGCGGTTCAACCTGCGCGGCTCCAACACCGAGCCCCTGGTGCGGCTCAACGTCGAGACGCGCGGGAGCGAGTCGCTCATGCGGGAGAGGACGGAGGAATTGCTGCGGCTCATCGAGGGCTGACGGTCGGGCACGCGATTTGCTCCATCCGCCCGGCCCACCGCTCTCGGCAGGGAGACCCTTTGCAGGAACAAAAGCAACCGTTGCGAGTGCTCGTCGCGGAGAACCATCGGGATCTCAGCGAGATCATGAGCCAGTTGATCGACACCGAGCCCGACATGCGCTGTGTCGGACAGGTGGCCGAGGCCGGCGAGGTGTTGGCGGCGGCACGGCGCACGGAGGCCGATGCGCTGATTCTCGATCTCATGCTCCAGGGCGGCAGCGGCTTGCCGCTGATCGGGGAGCTGGCACAGGCCCTGCCGTCACTCAAGATCATCGTCTTCAGCGGGCTCGCGTTCAGCGAGGACGTCGCCCGCGAGGCCAAGCGCCGGGGCGCATCCGCCTTCATCACCAAGGGCGCGGATTTTGACGTACTTCTCAAAGCCGTAAGGTGTGGCTCGCAGGCGGCCTGACCGCCCCACCGCTCATCGGCCGCAAGCCGCCGCTTACGGCCTCGCCGGGGCTTGACGGCCGTTTGTCGGTATGCAGAGACACTGGCTCTTGGCCTCGGCGACGAGTACCTTTCGACGCTCCACTCTCACCAATCGACTCGGGGGCCATGTCATGGCGCTTTGGAAAGACTCGAACACTGGAACCGCAACCCCTTCGGCAGGCGCCTCGCCGAGCTTCGGCAGCCCGCCGCCGCCCGCCGCCCCGCCGGAGAAGAGCAACGTCGCCCCGCTCACCCCGGATGTTTCCCGCCGGCCTGCCAAGGAGCAGCGGTTTGACATGAAAGAATCCGTCATCGCCTCGGACCTGACCATCGAGGGCAAGATCGCGGGCTCCGGTCACGTGCGCATCGCGGGCCGCTTCAAGGGCGACGTGCAGGTCGACGGCAACGTGACGCTCGATTCCGGCGCGCATCTGGAAGGCCAGGTGAAGGCCAGCGTCGTCGTGGTGGGCGGTGAGCTCGTCGGCAATATCGAGAACGCGAAGCGCGTGGAGCTCCTGGAGGGCGGCGTGATCAGCGGCGATGTCAAGGCGGGCTCCCTCACCGTGGCCGCGGGCTCGCGCATGCGCGGTCAGGTCGAGTTCGGCTGGGAAGGCGAGAGCCGCTCCAAGGCTGTCGGTAGCTGATGAACGTCGCTTCTCGCCCGTCCCCGACGGGCAAGACGCGCACCTGCCCGCATTGCAAGGCGGTCATCCTCGAGAGCCTGAGCATCTGCCCGGGCTGCCTGCACCACCTGCGCTTCGACTCGGAAGCGGCGAAGCGCCAGGTAGCCGCGACCTCGGCGCTCAAGGTGGAGGGAATCCTGCGCCACCCACCGATCGAGGAGCCGTGGGAGTACTACGTCACCCTCTCGATCCGCAACGATCGGGGCGAAGAGGTGGACCGCCAGGTGGTCAATGTGGGCGCTCTGCAGGGTGCGGAAAAGCGCACCTTCACATTTTCGGTGGAGGTGCTGCCGCCCCATGCCCCGGAGGAGGAAGCACCGCCGATAACGGCGGCCCCGGTGGAGAAGCCTGCGGTCGCTGCCGCCAAGGGCTCCCCCGCGCCGGGAGTCGGGATGAAGCCGGCCGTACCGGAGGCGCCGAAGCCTCCACCGGGGCGCCCGGCGCCGCCGCCGGGCGGCAGCGGTATCCGGCTACCGGATGGCACCGTGCTGACCCCGCCCGGATTGGGGCCCAAGCGCAAGTGACGATGCGCGCCGCCCTGACGGGCGAGGCCGGATGCGTTCTGGGCTGGAGGCTCAAAACTCCTGCTCCGTAGTCACCAGGAACTGCACTCGCTTGATGCTCGGGCCTGCGTCCAAGGGAAAGGCGAGGTCGACGTGTATCACGTTGCCGAGCCCCGTGCGGGCGTTGCCGAAGCGCAGGCCGAAGCCGGCATCCTTCAGTAGCCCGAGACTCGGCGCTCCGAGCGGAGCCCTTCCCCAGGTGCGTCCCATGTCGAAGAACACGGCGGCGCCCACGCGAAAGAGGCGCAACGGATACCAGTTGCTGAAATAGCGCTCCTCGACGGAGAGGAGCGTCCGCGAGGTGCCGTCCTGGTATCGCAGCGGATAACCCCTGAGGCCATTGTCGCCGCCCAGCAGGATCTGGTTCTCGAGGTCGAGCCGCTTGCCCGCGGCCCCCCCCAGGGTGGCGAACAAAAGCCAGCTCCCCTTGCCGCGAAAGGGCCAGTACCCGGACTGCTCGTCGTAGAAGCGCGCGGCGCCGCTCAATACGCCATTCTCCAGCGTGCCTCTCTGGAGTCTGCCGGTGAAGACGCTCGAGAGGAGGAGCGTGTCACCGCGATTCAACTGGTAGCCATCGCCCGTGGCGAGCTGGAAATTGAGCGCGTCGCTGCTCGAGCCGAACGCCGTATCGGCCCAGCCCAGCTGGACCGTGGCGTAGGCGCCCAGATCGAAGTCCTCGGTCCGGCCGATCTGGTTGTGGTTTCTCAGCTTGACGAACTGGTCCTGCACCAGATCGAAGCGCAGCCAGGGGTAGACGAACCTGCGATTGTTGGGCAATACGGTCGGGCCCGGCCAGAATCTCGAGGCCGCGAAGGAGTGCGCGTCGTAAGTGACTCCGGCGCTGTAGCGGCGCACCCAGCCGTTCTCGAGTCCGCGCGAGAAACCGCCGTAGATCTGGTAGAAGCGGCTGCGGTTGGCGAATTTGTCGATCTCATGGCCCCGGTCATAGAGCGTGTCGTCCTCGGTGATGTCGCTCAGCGTGATGCCGCCGGCGCGGCGCGTCTCGAGCGCGTAGAACGGCCGATTCAGGGTGAACTGACGCAGCTTGCCATCGCTGAGTGTGCCGTACGCGAAGCCCGTCGCGAACCACGTGCCGAAGGTGTGGGGGTTCGAGACCGCAATATCCGACTCGGTGCGGTCCACGGAGTTGGTATGCGAGAGCGTCACGTCGGTACCGGTGCCGAAAGTATTGACGTCCTCCACCTCGAAGCCCGTTTGGCTCTTGCCGCCGCTGCGCGAGAAGTTGAATCCCGGATTGAGCGTCCAGACATCGCGGGTGACCACGAGGATGTCGACCTTGCCGTCGTGGTAGGCGATGGGCCGGATCGAGGCATCGTAGAAGTAGGGGTTCGCCCGCAGGATGCGCGCCGATTCGTCGATCAGGTGTTGTGAGTATCGATCGCCCGGGTGGAAGAGAAGTTGCTCGCGGATGGTCGCCTTGCGGGTCACCGGGTGCAGCCGGTTCCCGAGGCGGAAGAGCCAGTTGTCGTCCTTGGGATTGCTCAGATCGAAGATGTTCTCGTTGTGAATCTCGATCCGGCCGATCACGGCGCCCATGCGCTGCAGCTGCGCATCGGAGGGCAGGGGCTGAGCCGCCTGCGGGGGGGCATGCGCCGCCGCGGCGACCGCAGGCGCCGTGAAGAGCAGCAGTGCCGCCAGGAACGGCGCGCGGGAGTCCGTTCGCATTGCCTGGAGGATACTGTAAAGGCAAGAGCAGCGACGGGCGATGCGTCCCGGTATCGCGACTCCCATTCAGGAATCAAGAACGGGTTGCGGTATGCCACGAGACTCAGCTGTCGCAGGTCACCCGGCACTCCGCGCCCCGATGGATGACTTCGCCGATGCCGCTCGTGATGACGGCGTTCTCACCGAACGCAATCCCGAGGAGTTTGCGATCGTAGCGGAACGTGCGCAGCACCGGCAGGGGGTCGAAGCCGCGGATGCCCGTGCGCTGATCGGTCGAGGGGATGATGCAGCGGGTGCAGGGCTTGACCAGGGTGAGCAGGATCGGTCCGATCCGAAGCGATGCGATCCGGTCTTCGGCGAAAGGCGGCAGTCCCTCGAGCACGAGGTTGGGACGGAATCGCTCCATGGGCAGCGCCTCGGGAAGCCGCCCGTTCAGGTCATCGAGCGAGGCGCGATTGCAGATGAGGATCGGATAGCCGTCGGGAAAGGCGAGCGGCGAGTGATGGGGGCCGGCGTACTGCGGATTCGCCATGCGGCCGGGTGTTGCGGGGGTGCGTACGATGCGCACGGGCTCGCCGATCACCGCGCTCACCCATGCGCCGGCCTCATCTCCCTGATCCAGTCCTTCGCAGTCGTCTTTCCAGATCCTGACGGGCCGACCCGCGCCTTGCGCCGTGAGCGGCAGGAGGAGCGGCGCGAGTCCCTCCGCTGTCAGGATGAGTCCCTCGGCGGTGAGCTCCGTCGAGATGCGCGCGAGCAAGGGGTGAGTGCGCTGAGTGAGGAAAGTGCCGTCTTCGCGGACCACCATCCAGTGGCGGTCCCACTCGAAGCCGGTCGCGCCGAGACGCACGCGCAGGAGTGGAATGGCGCGCGCCGACTTCAGCGGGTAGACGTTCAGCTCCGCGACGATGGCGTGCATGCCGATGCCGTGGTCTAAATCGAGCTCGCGCCACCCAAGCCGAGAAATACAACGAGCGCGCGATTCAACCGAACCAGGTCTTCATCACCGAGCATACCCACCTGCATGCCGAGTCTCGATCTGGGGACTGTGGTCACCTTGTCCACCATCAGGCGCGAGGGGGTTCGCAAGCCGTTGCGCTCGGTGGGCTTCACGAGCAAGCGAAATAGGGGAGCGCTCGCCGGGTCAGTCGTGAACGCACACACGGTGATCGAGTGCGTGGCGTCGAAACGATCATCCTGAAGGATGACCGCCGGGCGAGGCTTGTGGACGTAAGCCTCGCCTCCGGCTACGGTCCAAATCTCCCCGCGCCTCACGGGTTGTCCCAGTCCGTTATCGAATCGATGAACGCCTGATCTGCAACCGCATGCCGGGTCCTGGCTACCGCAAGAGATTGCCGATGCGCCTTGGCCGCAAAGCCCGGAGCGCGCACGTCCGGTACCCAGATCTGAACGGGACGCAGCCCCTGTCTGCGCAAGCGGTCACGGTGGGCGCGGACCTTGTCGCGCGAAGTTTGAGGGCGATGAGATGAGGCCACGACCGGGCTCCTGAGGTTACATGTAACCATAGCATGGGCCGCAGGTCCGTGCCACCGCGGCGCATCCGCCATCGCGCCACCGCAAAGGGCAGCTTACGCTGCCTGCGCCGCGGAAGATCCACCCTGTTCCGCCCCGAGAGGCGCGGGTTGGCCGAGTTTGGCTCGTTGTGATGCTGAAATGCAGCTAAAGTGCGCCCGACGCAGTTCACTCTGGGTTAAGCCGCTCGCGCCCATAAATGCATCATGCTGTCGGCGAAGCGGGTTTCCCCGGGAGTTCGCACTCGCGATCCTGGTCTTAAGGAATCCGGCGCTCCCGAAGCAGGATCCCCGGGGGCTATTCCTTAAGCGGAGCCGGTATGCGACTCTGCGCAGCTCACGCGGAGGGCACGGGCATGAGAATGCGACCCCTGTCGATCTTTGGCGCAATCGGTGCCGGGATCCTCTTCTGCCTCGGCGCGACGGCCCTCGCGCAGGAGGCTTCCAACCCGCCTGCCCGGGTCGCGCAGCTGAGCTACGCCGAAGGCAGCGTATCGCTCGAGCCTGCCGGCACTGGCAGCTGGACGAGCGCCGTGCTCAACCGTCCGCTGACCATCGGCGACAAGCTCTGGACCGATCAGCGTTCTCGCGCCGAGCTCGATATCGGCGATGCCGTCATCCGCCTCGGCAGCATGACGGGGTTCTCGTTCCTCAACCTCGATGATCAGACCGCGCAAATGCAGGTCACCGCGGGAACCGTCATCGTTCACGTCCGCTCGCTCGCGAGCGGGGAGCAGGACGAGATCGATACCCCCAATCTCGCCCTGACTCTGCAGGAGCCGGGCACCTATCGTGTCGAGGTGAGCGAGACCGGCGATACCACCCTGGTCGAGGTGGACGAGGGGGAGGCGCTGGCGACGGGCGGCGGGCAGTCCTTCCCCGTCGCGGCGCAGCAGAGCGTTACGTTCACCGGCATCAATGTCCTCACCGCGGACTACGCGACTTTGGGCGCTCCGGATGCGCTCGATCAGTGGTCGATGCGGCGCGATCAGGAGGAGGCGCAGCAGGCTGCGGTCGCGCAGCAGTACGTTGCGCCGGAAATGGTCGGCGCGGACGACTTGGGCTCCTACGGCAGCTGGGAGAGCACGCCCGACTGGGGGTATGCATGGTTTCCCGCTGTCGCGGCGGGCTGGGCGCCCTACACCCTGGGGCGCTGGACCTGGGTCTCACCCTGGGGCTGGACCTGGGTCGACGAGGAGCCGTGGGGCTTCGCACCCTTTCACTACGGGCGCTGGGGCTACTGGCACCACCGCTGGTGTTGGGTTCCGGGACCCCGCTGGCACCGGCCGATCTACGCACCGGCGATGGTTGCGTGGGTCGGTGGCCGCCATCGCGGCGGCCCGGAGGCGATCGGCGGTGACGTCGGCTGGTTCCCGCTCGGACCGCACGATGTCTATGTGCCTGGCTATCACGTGAGTCCCGCGTACGTGCGGAACATCAACATCGCCAACGCGCATATAGCCGATACGGCGTACATCACCAAGGCCTATGAGGGCCATGTCACCGGCGTGCGATACGCCAACATGGGAGTGCCGGGCGCCGTGACCGCCGTGCCGCGGAACGCATTCACCTCGGCGCAGCCCGTCGCGCCGCACCGGGTGATCCTGCCGCACCAGGGGGGCTTCAACTTACGAGCGACGACCGCGGCGCCGGCCATCATGCCCGTGCGCCAGAGCGTTCTGGGAGTGGGCCCGCGAAGGATTGTCAGGCCGCCGCCCCGCGCGATCGTGGACCGTCCGGTGGTGGCGCGACTTGCGCCGCCGCGTGCGCCCGTCTCCTTCGCGAGGGAGCAGGCGGCCATCCGCGCGAACGGCGGCCGTCCGGTGTCCCTCGCGCAGCTCGACAGGCTGCGCCCCTATACACCGGCTGCGCCGGTGCGGATGGCTCGTCCCCCCGAGCGCGCGCGCCCGGGACTCGAGTGGCGCACGGCGCCGGCGAATCGGGGTGGCATGGCGGCGCGCGAGCGCTTGCTGCAGCAGCCGAGTCTGCCACCGGGGAGCGCCGCCAGAAGTGATCGTCCGCCCTGGGTCGAGCAGCGGCCCGCCCCGTTCGGCGCACCCATGGGGCGGCCGAGTCCGTCGAGCTCCGCGCCCCAGCAGCGGCAGGGTCCATTGGAGTGGCAAGTGCCGCCGCAGCAGCAATTTGCACCGGAGCGTCAGGCAGGCTCGCGTCCACAGAGGCCTGCGCCGCAACGTCAGCAGGGTCCACTCGAGTGGCACGTGCCGCCGCGGCGGCAGTTCCTGCCGCAGCGGCAGGCGCCGATGCAACGATTCGTCCCGCCGCGGCAGGCACCTGAGGGAGGCTTCGCACCGCCCGAGCGTCAGATCCCGGAAAGGCGCTTTACGCCCCCTCCGCGCCAAGTTCCGCAGCAGCGGTTCGTGCCTCCGCGCTACAGCCCACCGCATCCATCCGCGCCGCGCGCAGCCCCTTCCCGAGCGCCGCAGTTCCATCCAATGGAGCAGCCGCCTGCCGAGGCGCGTCCGCGGGCGGATGCGGCTCCCGGGCCGCTCGGCTCAAGGCCCTTTGCGGTGGTGCGTGCCGGAGGGATCGGCTGAGAGCTCCCGTGCCGTGGCCATGACCGGTGCCCCGGCCACCCCGGGTAGGGCGGCATACGCGGCCGATTCCGTCGCGCGCGCTGGAGCCATATCACGCATCCAGACGAATACCGCGAGGGCCCCGGCATAGAACGCGAGGGCCACGAGAATCGTGAAGTTGAATCCTTCCTCCAGGGAGAGGAGCGCCGCCAGGAGCCCGCCCACCGCCGTGAAGATGCCGTTCATTCCCCACGCCCAGGCGACTGCGCCGCGTGGCTGATGCTCGATGGCGAGGATACCGAGCGGGAAGGGCATGCCGAGAAAGAACCCGAGCGGAAAGAGGAGCGCACCGGAGAGCGCGACCCGCCCGGTAAGGGGCTGCGCGAGGACGAGACGCGCGACGGGGGGGTACCAGACAAGGAGCGCGAGGCCGATACCGATCACGGCGAGAAACGGTATCGACCAGCGTTGCCGCGGCCCTATTCCCAAGCGCTCGGAAGCGGCGCTGCCCAAGCCGGCGCCGCACAGCATCGTGAAGATGACCGTCGAGTACGTGTAGAGCGGACTGCCGATGAGATTCATGAACTTCTGGATGAAGACGAGCTCCAGGATGATGAAGCCGGCGCCGAGGCAGGAGAAGTAAGTCAGGAGGGGAACGGCGGCCGCGCCTTCCTCCCGGCCGACCTGCGAGAAGCGCAGCGGTACCAGGATCAGAAGGATGACGAAGACCACCGATGCCGCGCCCGTGAGGAAGAGATGGACCACGTCCATGGGCACGCCGTGAAGGATCGCGGAATTGAGCACGTACACGGTCCCCGGGTCGAGGAAATTTCCGGCAGTCGCCGTCACCGGCCCGAGGTGATTGCGCAAGTTGCCGTAGTAGGGCCAGTTGTCGGTGACCGGAGCGAAGTCGGCGGGTATCCGCCTGGCGAGCCAGGCAGGATAGGTGCCGGAGTAGAAGACGGAAGGCAGGAAGCTCATCGCCGGATCGAGCGGGTCCGCCACCAGGTGCAGCCGGTCATCAGGCGGGAGCTTCGGCGAGCCGAGGAAGGCGTTGAGAGTGGCGATCTGCGCCGCCGTCCAGGGCTTCATATCGATGAGGAGCGTCGGCAGCGTCGGCTGGCAGGCGCAGTAGTAGAGCGCCACGTGCTTCTGGAAGTCGTTGAGTCCCATGCGCCGCCAGGCGAGGGCGGCGGTGGTGATCATCCGGGGCCACGCGAAGTTGTTGATCTGCAGCACCCCGCCCGGCGTCAGGTGTGAGAAGTACTCCTCGAAGGCCTCGGCCGTGTAGAGGTACATGGGCGCCACGGCCCCGGTGCCCTGCGCGATGCTCGAGCTCGTATAGTCGCTGTAGAGCTGGATGATGTTGTACTTGCGATGCGAGTGCTGCAGGTAGCTGCGGCCATCGCCGACGTGCGGATGGACCGCGGGGTTGTGGAAGATGTTGCCGATATAGGCGGAGTAGCGGCCGAGCGCGAGATGCATCACCGTGGGCACGAGCTCGACCGCATCGATCCGCCTCGCCCCGTACATCAGCGCGGCCTTGGTCTCCTCCCCGCCGGCGCTCCCGATCACGAGCACGCTCTGATGGGTGTCACGCTTCAGATAATGGGCCGCGAGCACGCCGATCTGCCAGAAATCGACTTTCCCGAGTCCCGGGTCGTTGCGGATGCTCGCGCGCAGGGCGGGTAAATCACCGTTGAACTGGTAAAAATAGCTCGTCTGATTGCCTCCATCGTACTGGATGGCCATGCGGTTGCCGGCCTTGTGCCAGGGCCTGATGGTCTCGGGTCCAAGCGTCTGATCGATAATGTCGATCTTCGAGATCGGGTCCCAGCGGACGAGCTCGTCCCTGCCCTCTTCGACCGCGGTGCGGATGTCGCGCTTGTCGATGTGGTACCGGAAGTCGATGTAGTTCTGGCCGCGGATGGCGGGCACCGCGGCGATCGCGAGCGCCACCGCCACGCAGCCGACGCTCGTGGCCCGGGAGCCGCTGAAGAGCGCGGCGGCAATGAGAGCCAGCGCCGCGGCGCACACGATGAGTCCGCCAGGGCCGACCCTTAAGATGAAGGGCACGACGATGACCGTGCCGATTCCGGCCCCGACCAGATCCCAGAAATACAGCCGCTGGATGCGCGCGGCGTAGGTCGAGAACACGGTGATCAACGCGTAGCCCGCCAGGGTGAAGGGCACGAGAAGCGTGAGGTACAGCGCGCAGAAGGCGCCAGCGGTGGTGAGCGGGGCCCTGATCAGCCGCAGAAAGTTGAGCGGCAGCGCGTTGATGATCGGGTTCAGCAGCAGCGCCGAGATCGTGAACCCGATGCAGCAGGCGGCGAGGATGCCGCGGATGTCCCTGCGCGGGTCGAGCGGCCAGAGCGTCGCGATCAAGCCCGCCACTCCGAAGGAGAGTATCGCGAGCGAAATGACGAAGTACGAGATATTCGGAGTCAGCGTGACATCGAACACTCGCGTCAGCATCAGCTCCAGGATCAGTGTGGACAATGCGATCAGCAGGACACCGAAGGAGAGTCTGCGCATGGCTTCTACTCGAGCGTCGGGGCAGCGGGCGGTGCCGCTTACGGTGCAGCATTTCCCGGGCCCGATCGGGTCCGTATATTTCCGTATTGACGCCAAGGACGCGGGTGGATGCCGCGGTTACGACCGAACCGGGCCCGCGCGAGGGGATCCGTCTCCTCGTGCCTGGGCAGGCGGCGGCTCGACCCTCGATAGCGATGCCCGAGCTTATGCCGTCGCTTCGCGCGCCGCCCGCATGGCGGACTGCTCCTTCTCCCGGTAGCTCGCCCGCATTTCGGGTTTGATCTTGGGCAGTTGCGACGTGAACCAGACGGCGGCCAAGATGCAGAACGTGCCGGTCAGCATGACGGTGTGAGGAGCGCCGATGCGCTGAGCCAGCGCGCCGGCCGCCAGACTTCCCAAGGGGGTCGAGCCGACGAAGGCCATGGTGTAATAACCCATGACACGCGCGCGCATGTCGTCCGCGACGAGCGATTGGATGATGGTGTTGCACGCGGCCGCGGTTTGTATGAGGCCGAACCCGATCGCCGCGAGCAGGGCGAGCGATGCCCAGAGGACGTGCGAGAAGCCGAAGAGGATCAGACCGACGCCGAGCACGACGACCGCCGCCTGCAGCGCCCGGGTGAGTCCCAGGATGGACTTGCGCATCGCGAGGGTGAGCGCGGACGAGAAGGCTCCGAGGCCCGATGCCGCGGTGAGCCATCCGAGGGTGTAAGCGCCTCCGTGCAGCACCTCGCCCGCGAAAACGGGCAGCAGCACCGAATAGGACCACCCCATCACGCAGGTCAGCGCCAGGAGCAGCAGGATGGTGCGGATCGGCCGGGAGCCGCTCACGTATTGCCAGCCTTCGCGCAGCTCCTCGATGAGGCTGGTCCCGGGTCGGCCGCGGCCCTTCATCGTCGCGAGCCGCATGAGAAGGAGCGAGACGATCACCGCGAGATACGAGACCCCGTCGATGAGGTAGCACCAGCCTGCCCCGAATGCCGCGATGATGAGCCCGCCGATCGCCGGACCGATGAGCCGTGCACCGTTGACCATCGAGGAGTTGATGGCTATGGCGTTGGCAAGATCACCGCGGTCCTCCACCATCTGGACGAGGAAGGACTGACGGCCCGGCATGTCGAAGGCGTTGATCAGGCCCTGAAACATCATGAGCGCGATGATCTCGCCGAGCGTGACCACATGAGCGAGGGTGAGCGCCGCGAGAGTGAGGGACTGCACGGCAGCGGCCGTCTGCGTGCAGACGAGGAGCCGGCGCCGCTCGAGGCGCTCCACCCACACGGCGGCGAACGGGCCGAGGAGGAAGGAGACGATCTGGCCGCAGAAGCTCACGACGCCGAGGAGCAGCGCGGAATGGGTGAGCTGATAGACGAGCCACGCCGTGGCGAGCCGCGTCATCCAGGTGCCGATCAGCGAGGTGCTCTGTCCGAAGAAGAAGAGCTTGAAATTGCGGTGGCGAAGCGCCCGCCAGGCATGCGCGATCGGGCCGCGGGCCGAGCCCGGGGCGGACGTCGGGCAGCCGCTGGCGCAGTGCCGTGCATCGCTCATCGGTCGAGCAGCTCCTTGAGGATCTTGCCGGCCCTGCCGAGGATCTCACGCTCCTCGTCCGTGAGCCGCGCCGTCGCCCGGCCGAGCCAGGCGCGCTTGAGGTCCTTGGCGCTGCTGCGCACCGCGGCACCTTTGCCGGTGACGGCGATTTGCACCTGGCGCCCATCGCTCGGAACCGGCTTACGCTCGATGAGGCTGAACAGTCTATCTTAATACCGCGGCGCGAGGTCCGCTCTCCGCGGGCCCGCGCGGACCGCAGAGGCTGGCCAAGGGCGCTCAGCGCCGGGTCGGCGCTTGAGCCTCGGGAGCGGCCGACGGGATGACGCCGGCCTCGATCTCGCGCAGAAGCTCGCGCACCTCATCCACGGTGCACCGGCGCTCATCGAGGAGCGCGCCGAGCAACCCCTCGAGATAAGTGCCTATCGCCACCGCGACGGCGGCCGGCGGGTAGCGGTCGAGAGTCATGACGAGCTCATCGAGCTCCTCGATACATTCCTCCACCACGGTGTCGTCCGGATCGATCATCGGGGACATGGGAAACCTCCGCTTATCGCGAATGACTGCGGGTGTCAGGATAGCGCGCACGGGCGCGCCAGGTGGTTGTGCAGGGGGGCCGATGCGCATTTCTGTACAAACACGCAGGCAAATCCGGTTCCAATCCCGGCGGGTGTCTTTAGACTGATCATCGTGCCCTCCGGCACGCTCACCCAACACCAGGAGCCCGTCATGAACAGTTTCACCCTCACCGCCATCGGCAACCTTTCCCGCAATCCGGAGCTCACCGTCAAAGGCGATCACACCTACGCGAAGTTCTGCCTGATCGGCAACGACTACGCCGGCAAGGACGAGGAGGGTGGGGCGCGGGAGATCGCGACCAGCATATGGTTCACCGCTTTCGGCCAGCTCGGTGAGACGATCGCGCGCACCGCCCGCAAGGGAGACCAGCTCATCGTCGATGCGCAGGTGCGCGCGGACAACTGGACGGACAAGGACGGTGAGCGGCGCTACGGCTACAACTTCGTCGTGCAGGGCTTTCGGTTCGGCGCGCCGGGCAAGGCCAAGCGGGAAGAGCGTGCGACCCGGCGCCCCGAGGAGCCGCAGCGACTCGCCGCGGGCGCGTAACGGACAAGGCGCTGAACGGCGCCACCTCTGAGGCGCATCTTCACGAAGGCGGCGGATGCCCTGGAAGACGGAATGGAAACGGAGACGAATCATGTTGCAGCGAAATGCTCGATTCCCGGCGCGGGGCGTGCCCGGCGCCAGCGCGCTCACCCTGTCGCTCGGCTTGATGGTGGTGCTGTCCCTGGCGCTGCCGCAGCCGGCGCTCGCGCAGGCATCGCCCTTCCTCACCGGGGCCACCGCTCTCGAGAGCAACATCCTCGCCTGGCTCACGCCGATCGCCATCATCCTCGTGATGGTGCTCGGAGGCATGGCGATGGCGAACCGGATTTCCTGGGGGTGGTGTATCGGCGCGATCCTGGGCATCGCGATCGCTTTCGGCGCGCCGCAGATCGTTGCGTGGGTGCGAGGGATGTTTGGTGTTTAACGGGCACACTCGAAGCGTCCTCGATCCGAGCGAGCGCGCGAACGACGGGGGCCCGGGCCGGGTGCCCGGCCGCGAGGGATGGCCACCGCTACGGCCCACACTCCGGGGAACATGAATGAACAGCACGACCCGCGGCCTCACCGCCGATCCCCTCTTCGTCGGCGCCACACGCCCCCCGATGCGCTGGGGGGTCACTTACTCGGCGCTGCTTTTCAATCTGGTCTTCACGCTCGAGGCGTTTCTCGTCACCAGAAATCTCTTGACGCTGCTCGTCGCGCTGCCGCTTCATGGCGCGAGCGTGCTGCTCTGCGGTCGTGACGCGCGCTGCTTCGACTTGCTCCTCCTCTGGGGAAGGACTCGCCTGCCGGCACTCCTCGCCAACGGCCGCTGGTGGCACGCGAGCAGCTACAGCCCACTTGCGCTCGATCCGCCGCGCGCGTCCGGGCGGCGTTGCGGGGATATCGCTCCCGTGACCGCGGGCGGCTCGAGCGGGAGGCCGGCACCATGCTGAGCGCGGCACGGAGCGCCGCCGTGCGGCGTGAGCTGACCGCCGATCGCTACGTTCCTTACACCGCGCACGTTGCCCCGGAGGTCATCAGGACCGCCCTCGGAGATTACCTGCAGGTGTTTCGCCTGGGAGGCGTCAGCTTCGAGAGCGCGGACGTCGAGCAGCTGAATGTCCTCTACGAGCGGCGCAACGTGTTGTGGCGGAACGTGGCAGCTCCGGGCATCGCCCTCTGGACGCACGTCATCCGCCGCCGCGAGTCCGTGGCCGGATCGCCCGCCGCCGCGGCCGGGTTCGCCGATGCCCTCCATGATAAATACCGCCGGCGCCTGGCCGGTGAGCTCCTCATGGTGAATGAGCTCTACCTCGCCGTGCTCTACCGGCCCGTGTCCGGTCGGGCAGCGGGCTTGCTGTCGGGTGCGCTGCGGCGGTTCAAGCCCGGGAGCTCCGCACTCGAGACCGCCGATGCGCTCGAGGCCTGCCGGAAGATCGCGCAGACGCTGCGCGCCTCACTCGCGCGGTACGAGCCGGAGACTCTGGGCTGTTACGAGCATTCCGGGCGCTGGTATTCGGCGCTCATCGAGTATCTTGCGCTACTCGTCAACGGAGAGCGGCAGGCGATGCCGTTACCGCGCGGCCCGCTGAGCGCGGCGATCGCCACGACGCGGCTTTACTTTGGCGGGGAGACCGTCGAATACCGGCGCCCAACGGGTACCCACGTAGGTGCGATGCTCGGGATCAAGGAGTATCCCGCGCCCACCGTCGCCGGAATGCTCGACCGGCTGCTGAGCGCCCCATTCGCTTTCGTGCTCACGCATTCCTTCGCGTTTCTCTCGAAGGCGAGCGGCCAGGCGCTGCTCACACGCCAAATCAACCGGATGGCGAATGCCGGCGACTTCGCGGTCTCTCAGGCGCAGGAGCTGCGCGAGGCGCTGGATGCCCTGACGAGCAATGAATTCGTGATGGGAGACCATCATTTCACGCTCCAGGTGATCGCCGATCCCGACGACGTGCCGCACGGGCGGCCTGGCGGGGAGCGGCTGCGCACCCTGAACGATTGTGTGGCGCGGGCGCGGGCGGCCCTGGGCGATACCGGCATGGTGGTGGCGCGAGAGGACCTCGCGCTCGAGGCGGCATTCTGGGCGCAGCTCCCGGGCAATTTCTCGCTGCGGCCGCGGAAGGCACCGATCACCTCGCGCAATTTCGCCGCCATGGCCTCATTCCATAACTTTCCCTCGGGGCGCGCGCACGGCAACCATTGGGGAGAGGCGTTGGCGCTCCTGCCGACCCGGGCGCAATCGGCGTACCACTTCTCGCTCCATGCGAGCGATCCGTCGGATGGCAGCAGCCGGCGCGATGCCGGACATACTTTCATCTGCGGCCCAACCGGCTCCGGAAAGACCGTGTTGATCGGCTTCCTGATTGCGATGCTCGCGCGGCAGGGCGCAACCCAGGTCGTGCTCGACAAGGACCGGGGGCTCGAGCGGCTGGTTCGCGCCCTCGGGGGTGAATACCTGACACTGCGAAACGGGCAGGCCACCGGATTCAATCCGCTGCAGCTGCCGCCCGGCCCCGGGCACCTGGAGTTCCTGCGCAGCTGGCTGCGCCTTCTCGCGCGCGCGCCGGGCTCACGGGCGCTCAACGTGCGCGAGCAGCGGGAGCTCGACCAGGCGCTACGCGGAGCCCTGTCCCTCGCTCCGGGAGCGAGGCGGCTGTCGCGCCTGACCGAGTTTCTCGACCCGACCGACCCGGAGGGCCTGCACGCGCGGCTCGGACGATGGTCCGAGGCCGATGAAGGCCCCTACGCCTGGGTGTTCGACAACCCGGAGGACTCCGTCATCGGGCGACTCAATGGCCACCCGGTGATCGGATTCGATGTCACGGAGTTTCTCGACAACGATGCCGTTCGCGCGCCGGTCACCCTGTATCTCTTCCATCTCGTGCGGCAGATGCTCGACGGACGCCGGCTCGTCTGCTGGATGGACGAGTTCTGGCGGCTGCTCCAGGATCCCGCATTCGAGAGCTTCGCGAAGGATGGGCCGAAGACCTGGCGGAAGCTGAATGGCGTCATGTGCCTTGCGACGCAAAGCGCGGGCGATGTGCTCGAGAGCCCCATCAGCCGCACCATCGTGGAGCAGACGCCAACGAAGATCTTCTTCCCGAACGCGGATGCCGTTCCGGAGGAATACACCGATGGGCTCGGCCTCGGCCGCCGCGAGCTCGCGCTCATCAAGGAGGAGCTCGAGCCGGGCGTGCGTGCATTCCTCATCAAGCAGGGCCACCAGAGCGTCGTCTGCCGGCTGGACCTGCAGGGCTTCGATTCCGAGCTCGAGGTGCTCTCGGCGCGGCCGACCGGCCGTTGAGCATTCCCGCTATCCATCAATCCCGTCTCACGGAGGGTGTCATGTCGCTCGTCAAATACCGTCTGTCCGTCGTGGTCGTGGTCCTCGGCCTGGCCGCTCCCGTGGCGCACGCCCAGTTCGCCGTAGTCGATGTCGCCGCGGTCACGCAGCTCGTGAGCGAGGTGCAGGACCTCGAGCAAGCGCTCACCGTCGCGCGCGATAGCCTCACGGAGGCGCAGATGCAGCTGCGTTCCATGACCGGCGATCGCGGCATGGAGCGCCTGCTGGCGAACACCGACCGAAACTACCTGCCCGCGAGCTGGGGGCAGCTCACCGCGGCGCTCGAGGACAAGAGCTCCGCCTACGCGACACTCTCGGCCGCCATCCAACAGGCTCTCGCGCAGGATTCCGTTCTGACGCCGCAGCAGGTCGCGACGCTCTCTCCGGGCGCGCAGGAGCAGCTCGCCGAGGATCGGCAGACGACGGCGTTGCTGCAGGCCATATCGCGAGAGGCGTTGGTGAATGCCAGCGGCCGGTTCGCCGACCTGCAGCAGCTGATCGATGCCATCGGCACGGCGGGCGACCAGAAGAGCATTCTCGATCTGAACGCGCGCATCGGCGCCGAGCAGGCGATGGTGCAGAACGAGGGCAACAAGCTCGCCATGCTGGTCGCCGCCGCCGAGGCGCAGCGCTGGGCCGATGAGCAGCGCAATCGCGAGCGCGCGATCGCCGAGCAGGGCGAGTTCGCAACTCGATTTCAGCCGACGCCCTGATCCCGGGGAGCTGGGCCATGGAGTTCTTCCGGACATTCTGGACGTGGCTGAACGGTGAGCTTGCAAGCTACATCGGTCAGAACACCGCGCGGGTGGCAGCGATACTCGAGCCGACGATCGTCACTCTGGGAACGGTGTACGTCATGATCTGGGGCTACCTGCAGCTCACCGGACGAATCGAGGAGCCCTTCGCCACGGGCGTGAAACGCATCGTGACGCTGGCGGTGATCTTCGGCGTGGGGCTGCATCTGTGGCTCTATAACACCCTGCTGGTCGATACCTTCTACGATGCGCCGGCGCAGTTCGCCGCGGCGGTGGTGGGCGCATCCGATCCGGTGCAGACGATCGATGCCATCTGGGATCAGGGTGGGGCCGTGGCCGGTCAGTTGTTTCGCGACGGCACCGGCATCCTGGGGAGCCTCGGTGCCGATTTCGTCGGCGCCATGGTCTGGTTGCTGGTGGGCCTCCTTTGTGTCTACACCATGTTCCTTCTGGCGCTCGCCAGCGTCGCTCTGTCGGTGCTTCTTGCGCTCGGCCCGTTCTTCATCGCTTTCGTGCTCTTCGACTCGACCCGCAGGCTCTTCGAGGCATGGCTCGCGCAGCTGACCCACTACGCGCTCGTCACGATCCTCACGGTCATGGTCGGGACGCTGCTCCTTCATCTGGCGGCCTCCTACGCCAGCCAGACCGCGGCCCTGGGTGCGGGAATGAAGGTCGTCGACGCCCTCAACATGCTGTTGGTCACGGGCCTGGTGCTCCTTTTCATGCGCCAGATCATGCCGGTTGCCGGTGGTCTCGCGGGAGGTGTCGCGCTCAGCACCTTCGGTGTCGTGAGTCGGGCCACTGCGTGGGTGGGCTCGCGCGCCGCATACCCGGCCGCGAAGGGCGGCTCATGGGTGGGAGGAGTCGCTCTCGAGCAGAGCGGGCGCTTCGTACAGCCCTACATCGACAGGTGGCGCCCGCAGAGAGCGGGCGCGCCCGCGAGCTCGCCGGGCATCGATGATTCATTCGAGAAGTCGGGGTGATCACCATGAGAGCGCATCTTCTCATCTGCACAGTGCTGCTCGCGCTCGGGGCGTGCGCGTCGCATCCTCCGCGCTGCGGCGGCCGGCTGACGCCGATCAACCGCCGGCCGGTCCGGGCGGGCGTGAACTCAGGTCGGCAAAGCGCCGC
>JAKBCR010000208.1 GCA_021807675.1 Pseudomonadota bacterium | reverse complement strand
GCACTCGCCAACGGCCGCGAGCAGGACGCCGCGCGCGCGCTCGATGACTGGCTCGCTCTCCTCCCAGATCGCTATTACATCGAGCTGCAGCGTCTCGGCCGCGCCGATGAGGAAAGCTACATCGCCGCGGCCGTGAGCCTCGCCGGCCGCCGCGGAATCCCCGTGGTCGCCACCAACGACGTGCGCTTCCTGAAGCCGAGCGACTTCGAGTCCCATGAAGCGCGCGTCTGCATCCATGACGGCACGCTCCTGGCCGACGCCAATCGGGTCCGCCGCTACACCGCCCAACAGTATCTGCGCTCCCCCGAGGAGATGTCGCGCCTCTTCGCCGACGTCCCCGAAGCACTGGCCAACTCCGTGGAGATCGCCCGTCGCGCCAGCCTCACCCTGAAGCTCGGCCAGCCGCGCCTCCCTCCATACCCCGTTCCCGGTGACCTGAGCACCGAAGACTTCCTGCGAAAAGAGGCCGAATCAGGTCTCGAGAAGCGCCTAGAAGAGATCGCGCGCACCGGACGTGAAGGGGCGCCGCCCGAAAATGTTGCGGTCGAGCCCGATCCTCTAACTGACAGCGCCACCCGCGGAACCTACATCAAACGCCTGACCGCGGAGCTGGACGTCATCTGTCAGATGGGCTTCGCCGGCTACTTCCTGATCGTCGCCGACTTCATCCGCTGGGCCAAAGAGAACGGTGTGCCCGTGGGCCCCGGCCGTGGCTCCGGCGCCGGGTCCCTGGTCGCCTACAGCCTGAGGATCACCGATCTCGACCCGCTGCGCTACGACCTGCTCTTCGAGCGATTCCTGAATCCCGAGCGCGTCTCCATGCCCGACTTCGATGTCGACTTCTGCATGGAGGGGCGCGATCGTGTGATCGACTACGTCGCCGGCCATTACGGCCGTGAGCGCGTCTCTCAGATCATCACATACGGCACGATGGCCGCGAAAGCGGTGGTCCGCGACGTCGGCCGCGTGCTCGGCATGACCTACGGCGTCGTCGACAAAATCGCCAAGCTCATTCCCTTCGAGCTCGGCATCACTCTCGATGATGCGCTGCAGAAGGAGCCGGAGCTCAAGCGCCTCTACGACTCCGAGGAGGACGTCCACAACCTCATCGATCTTGCCCGCTCCCTCGAGGGACTGACGCGCAATGCCGGCATGCATGCCGGCGGTGTCGTCATCGCGCCGTCGGTGTTGACGGACTTCGCGCCGCTTTACTGCGACGAGTCGGGCGGGAGCCTCGTCACTCAGTTCGACAAGGATGATGTCGAGGCGGCCGGTCTCGTGAAGTTTGACTTCCTGGGATTGCGCACGCTTACCGTCATCGACTGGACGGTGAAGGCCATCAATGCGCGACGCGCGCAGACCGGCGAGCCACCGCTCGACATCACCAGGATCCCCCTCGACGACGCCTGCACCTATGACAGGGTGTTCAAGCGCGCGCAGACGGTGGCGGTGTTCCAGTTCGAGTCCGGCGGCATGCAGCGCATGCTCAAGGATGCGAAGCCCGACCGCTTCGATGACCTCATCGCCCTCGGGGCGCTGTACCGGCCGGGACCGATGGACCTTATCCCGGAATACGTCGCCTGCAAGCACGGCAAGAGGCCCGAGTATCTGCATCCGGACATGCAGCAGGTGCTGGGCGTGACGCATGGCGTGTTCGTCTATCAGGAGCAGGTCATGCAGATCGCGCAGCGCCTGGCCGGGTACACGCTCGGCGGCGCGGACCTCTTGCGCCGCGCCATGGGCAAGAAGAAGCCCGAGGAGATGGCCAAGCAGCGCAGCGTCTTCGTCGCGGGCGCCGCGGCGCGCGGCATCGAGGAGAATACCGCCAACGCGATCTTCGACCAGATGGAGAAGTTCGCCGGCTACGGCTTCAACAAAAGCCACGCGGCAGCCTACGCGCTGCTCTCCTACCAGACCGCATACCTCAAGGCGCACTATCCGGCGGCGTTCATGGCAGCCATGCTGTCCGCCGACATGGATCACACCGACAAGGTCGTGACGCTGATCCACGAATGCGAAGCCTTGAAGCTCAAGGTCGGCCGACCCGATGTCAACGCGTCGCTCTACGAGTTCACGGTGCAGGGCGAGGGCGCCATTCTCTACGGGCTCGGAGCGGTGCGGGGCGTCGGTCGGGGAGCCGTGGAGGCGCTCATCGCCGAGCGCGAGGCGCGGGGACCCTTCACGAGCCTGGACGATCTTTGCCGCCGGGCCGATCTGCAGAAACTGAACCGCCGCGTCCTCGAGGCGCTGCTGCGTTCCGGCAGCCTCGATCCGCTCGGTCCGAACCGCGCCACTCTCATGCAGCGCCTGCCTGCCGCAATGCAGCTCGGCGATCAGAACTCCAAGGCCCATGAGGCGGGGCAGAACGACCTTTTCGGGCTCGGACCCGCCCCGGCCGCCGCCACTTTGCAGGCTTCGGCCGGTGCGACGCGCTCGAGTGGCGCCGTGTTGCAGGAGTGGACCGAAGCGGTGCGCCTCGCCGGCGAGCGGGAGACGCTCGGGCTTTATCTGACGGGCCACCCCGCACGGCCGTTCGCACCGCTGCTCGCGCGCGTTGCCTCACATCGGATCGGGGACCTCGTGAGTGAGAGACCGCCGCCCGGCGCCGAGCCGGTGCGCTTCGGCGGCGGCAAGCTGGTGTCCGTCGGGGGCCTGATCGACGAGGTCAAGAAGCGCGGGCCCCGCTTCATTCTCACGCTCGACGACGGCACCGGCAGGCTCGAGGTGTCACTCTTCGAGGACGTCTACCAGAAATATCGGGATATCGCCACGAAGGACGCCCTGGTGCTCGTCGAGGGTATGCTGCGTTTCGACGACTTCAGCGATGGCTGGCGACTCACCGCGCGCTCGATCGGCGATCTGCGCCAGATGAGCGAGCAACAGGCGCGCAACATGATTCTCTCGTGGCCTCGCGACCGGCTCGATACGGCGGCGCTTCAAGGGCGTTTGGCCGAGCTGCTGGCCTCGCATCGGCCCGGACCCTGCACGATCACGATCGAGTATTGCGGCTCCGCGGCGCGCGGAGCGCTCAGGCTGGGTCCGCAGTGGACGGTGCGTGCCACGAGTGAGCTGCGGGAGCGTCTCGAGGGATTGCTCGGTCGTGGCTCCGTGGACGTCAGTTATGGCCCGCTCGCCTCCGCACCCGATCCGCCGCTGTCCGCGGATGGACGCTGATGCCCCACCGCCGAGCTTGCGCCCGGGGCTGCGGGCCCTTAACCTCGCGCGCAGCATGAGAAGATCGCGGTAAGACACTGCATGGCCGTTGCCTTCCTGGATTTCGAACAGCCCATTGCCGAGCTCGAGGCCAAGATCGAGGAGCTGCGGCATGTCACTTCCGACTCCGAGGTCAACATCCAGGAGGAGATCTCGCGCCTGCAGGCGAAGAGCCGGCAACTGACGACCAGCATCTTCGCGAGCCTCACGCCCTGGCAGATCACCCAGCTTGCTCGCCATCCCCGGCGTCCCTACACGCTGGATTACGCAGCGACCATCTGCACGGAGTTCACCGAGCTGCACGGCGACCGCATGTTTGCGGATGACCAGGCGATCGTGGGCGGTCTCGGGCGCATTGACGGCCGGCCCGTCATGGTGATCGGTCATCAGAAGGGTCGCGACACTAAGGAGCGGGTGCGGCGCAACTACGGGATGCCGAAGCCGGAAGGCTATCGCAAGGCGCTGCGGCTGATGCGTCTCGCGGAGCGTTTCGGCCTGCCGCTCATCACGTTGATCGATACGCAGGGTGCCTATCCCGGTGTCGGCGCCGAGGAGCGCGGCCAGAGCGAGGCGATCGCCCGGAACCTCTTCGAGATGTCGGTGCTCAGCGTGCCGATCCTGACGGTGGTGACGGGAGAAGGCGGCTCCGGCGGCGCGCTCGCCATCGGCGTCTGCGACCGCCTCCTCATGCTTCAGTACAGCACTTATTCCGTCATCTCGCCCGAGGGCTGCGCGTCGATTCTCTGGAAAAGTCAGGAGAAAAAGGAGGCGGCAGCCGAGGCGCTCAACATGACCGCGGATCGCCTCGCCAAGCTGGGCCTCGTCGACGAGGTGATCGAGGAGCCGCTCGGTGGCGCCCATCGCGATCCGGCTGCCGTGTCGGCGAGCCTCAAGGCGGCGCTGTTGAAGCACCTCGATGCGCTGGAGTCGATTCCGCGCGATGAGCTGCGCGCCGCGCGCTCGCACCGGATCGCCTCCTTCGGGGTCTTCAGTGAGACTGAAGAGTGAGAGCGATGCGGGCGCCGCGGCCTCGTTCGGTCCGCACTGGCTCCGAGGGCGGCTGGCGCAACTGCTGCCCGGATTCCCCGATACCGCGGTCTGCGTCGCGCTGAGCGGCGGCATCGATTCCACTGCGCTGCTCGCGGCGCTCGTGCACGTGCCTTCGCACGGCAGGCGCGCAGGGATTCAGGGCCTGCGCGTGCGCGCCGCGCACGTCGATCACGGCCTCCACCCCAATGCGAAGCGCTGGAGCGCGCACTGCCGCGAGCTTGCACGTCAGCTCGGCGTCCCCTTGAATGTGCTCGCGGTCACGGTGGCTCGCGAGCGCGGTACCTCGCTGGAAGAGGCCGCTCGGGTCGCCCGCTACCGATGCCTGGCGCAGCAGTTGCGCAGCGGGGAGGTGCTGCTCACCGCGCACACACAGGACGACCAGCTCGAGACGGTGCTGCTGCAGCTCTTCCGCGGTTGCGGTCTGCCGGGCCTTGCCGCCATGCCGGCGATTGCGCCGCTGGGCTCGGGAATTCACGCGCGGCCGCTCCTGGCGTGCTCGCGCGCCGCGCTCGAAGCCTGGGCGCGCGCGCAGCAGCTCTCGTGGATCGAGGACGACACGAACCTCGATGAGCGCTTCGACCGCAATTATCTGCGCCGGCAGGTGCTGCCCGGGGTACGCCGGCGATGGCCGGGAGTGGGCGTGGCAGTGGCGCGCTCCGCGCGGCACGCCGCCGAGGGGCAGCGACTCCTTGTGGCTCTCGCTCAGGCCGATCTCGAGCGCGCGAGCGATGGCGCGTCGCTTTCCGTGAAGGCCCTGCGGCCGCTGCCGCCTGACCGGCGGCGCAATGTGCTGCGGCTCTGGATCGCGAGCGGCGGTCGCCTCGTGCCGGATGCCAGGCGGCTGGAGGAGATCGCTGGTCCCCTCATCGAGGCTCGCCCCGATGCGCATCCACGGGTGGAGTGGGGCGGGGATGCCGCAAGCACGCGGCGAGCGGTCGTGATGCGGCACGCGGATCTGCTGTCGCTCCTCGAGCGCGAGCCGGCGTCGGATCATCCGGCAGAGGCGGCGGGGCAGCTCGCCTGGGACTGGCGGGGCTCGTCCCGATGCGCACTGCCGGATGGCGGTGCTCTGGAGCTGACGCCGGAGCGGCACGGACCGATCGACCTCGACGCGCTGCCGCCGCGGCTCGCCATCGCCTGGCGCAATGGCGGCGAGCGCCTGCGGATACGGCGCGGCGGGCCCCGACGCCCGCTCAAGAGCTTGCTCCGTGAAGCTCGCGTACCGCTCAGGGAGCGTGCGCGCCTCCCGTTGATTCTGGCGGGCGGCACGCTGATTGCCGCGGCGGATCTGTGGATCGACGTGTCGGTGCGGGCCCCGCCCGAGGCGAGGCACCGCGGGCGTCTCATCTGGCACAAGCCCACCGGCGGTCGGGCAGAGTAAAGATCGGCCGGCGCCATGCGCCGTCCACAAAATTGCCTGGAGCAATTTTGAACGCCCGCCAGGGCGGGCCCGGAGGGCCGAGGCGCATGGACGCGGTCGAGTAAAATCGCTCCCGGCGATTTAGTGTTCGGCCCATCCTGGGCCTCACCCCTGCGGGGCCGGCGCTATGCGCCGTCCAAAATCGCTCCCGGCGATTTTGTGATAATCTGCCCTCCCGTCGTTCACGCTCTGATCCATCGGGCTGCAGCACTCCTACGACGGGACATCCCTGATTTAACTATGGCGCGATTCGTATTCGTCACCGGTGGCGTTGTGTCCTCGTTGGGCAAGGGTATCGCCGCCGCCTCCCTTGGCGCGATCCTCGAGGCCCGTGGCCTCAAGGTCGCCATGGTCAAGCTCGATCCCTACATCAATGTCGACCCGGGCACCATGAGCCCCTTCCAGCACGGGGAGGTGTTCGTCACCCATGACGGCACGGAGACGGATCTCGACCTTGGCCACTATGAGCGGTTCGTGCGCACGACCACCGGGCGCAACAGCAATTTCACCACCGGACGCATCTACGAGCGCGTGATCGCCAAAGAGCGCCGCGGCGACTATCTCGGCGCCACGGTGCAGGTGATCCCCCACATCACGGACGAGATCAAGCGCAGCATTCAGCTCGGGTCCGAGGGCGCCGATGTCTGCATGGTCGAGATCGGCGGCACGGTGGGCGACATCGAGTCGCTCCCTTTCCTCGAGGCGATCCGTCAGCTCGGGGTGGAGCTCGGGCGCAGCAACTGCGTCTATCTGCACCTCACGCTGGTGCCGGTGGTCGGCGGCTCCGGGGAGATCAAGACCAAGCCGACCCAACACTCGGTCAAGGAGCTGCGGGGCATCGGCATCCAGCCCGATGTGCTGCTTTGCCGCTGCAAACATCCGCTGCCCGAGGAGCAGCGCCGCAAGATCGCGCTTTTCACCAATGTCGAGGAGCGGGCCGTCATCTCCGCGGTCGATGCCGAGGACATCTACCAGATCCCGATCCTGCTGCACGAGCAGTCGCTGGATGCGATCGTGGTCGACAAACTGAGGCTCGAGGTGCCGCAGACGGACCTCACCGAATGGCGCCACGTGGTCAGCGCCAAGGCGAATCCCGATGGCCAGGTGGACGTCGCCATGGTCGGCAAGTACGTGCAGATCCGCGATTCCTATCTTTCGCTGCACGAGGCCCTGATGCATGGCGGGCTGAAGTCCCGCACCCGCGTCAACATCCACTACATCGAGTCCACCGATGTCGAGCAGCATGGCACCCACTCGCTGAAGGGGATGGATGCCATCCTGGTGCCGGGTGGATTCGGCGAGCGGGGCATAGAGGGCAAGATCCAGGCCGCGCGCTACGCCCGCGAGCATGGGATTCCCTACCTTGGCATCTGCCTGGGAATGCAGGTGGCGATCGTCGAGTACGGGCGCCACGTGCTCGGTCTGATGGACGCCAACAGCACGGAGTTCAACCGCGCGTCGCCGCACCCGGTGATCGCGCTCATCAGCGAGTGGCAGGACCAGGCGCGCGGCACCCAGACCCGCGATGACGCTTCCGGGAAGGGGGGCACCATGCGCCTCGGCGCCCAGGAGGTGCTGCTCGGAGCGGGCACCCGCGCCCGCGAGGTTTTTGGCAGCGAGTCGATCTTCGAGCGCCATCGCCACCGCTATGAGTTCAACAATAACTTCCTCGACCGTTACCGGCAGGCGGGCATGCGCTTCTCCGGCTTTTCCCGCGACGGCCTGGTGGAAGTCATAGAGATTCCCGGGCACCCCTGGTTCGTCGCGACGCAGTTCCATCCGGAGTTCACCTCGACGCCGCGCGACGGCCATCCGCTCTTCACGGGCTTCATCCGCGCCGCGCGTGCCCACCGGGCCTCACTTCTGCCGCAGGCCGCGGGCGCCTGAGCCGATGAAGCTCGCGGGACACGAGATCGGCGCCGGTCGTCCGCTATTTCTCATAGCAGGT
>JAKBCR010000029.1 GCA_021807675.1 Pseudomonadota bacterium | reverse complement strand
AGCCGTCGCTGATGAGCCACATCCGCTCCCGGTAGGGCGTGTAGGCGGCCACGAACTCCTCGATGTGCGCCTCGAGATTGAAGACCGAGGCGATGATGGCGTAGGGCTCGACGGGCACGACGGGCAACGCGCCGGCCGGCAGCGCGGTGGCGAGATCGATGGAGGTCTCGCGCTCGCGGCCGGTGCCGCGAGCGGTGGCGGTGTGGCGCCGCTTCATGTAAAGCCGCAGCGCGAGATCGAGCGCATCGGTGTAGACGATCAGATTCGCGAGCGCATAGACCAGCATCGAGAAGCTCGCGGCCTCGGCATTCGCGGCGGAGAGGGCGATCCAGCCGCCGAGAAGCCCGCATACGGCGAGTGGCGCGGCGACGCCGACGAAGCGACGGCTCGTCATGCGGTCGCGACGGCCCGCAGGTCCGCCGCTCCTTCCAGCCGGGGGAGGCGCGCATCGAGCTCGGCTTCGACCTCGCGTGCATTGGCGATCGAGATCCCGTGCTCCGCGAGCACGGGCAGTGAGCTCAAGGTCCAGACCAGGGAGCGTATGCGCGAGGGAAGATGAACGGCGCCATCGTCCATGGCGGCGATTCTGCGCTCGAAGTCACTCTCGATGCGCAGCACGACCTCTCGTAGTGTGGGGTCGATCGGCAGGATCTTCGCCGGCTGGTCCCACTCGATGTCGGTGCCGGCGACGCGCCGGCGGGCGTGAATCGTATGGGCGGCGAGGGAGCTGTCGCGCGCGAATGCCGCGCCGGAGAAAGGAATGATATAGGGGTACATCCCGATCTCGCACCCACGGCGCAGCCAACGATAGGCCTCCCGGAGCGTCTCGCCGAGATCCTCCAGGCTCGCATGCGGCGAGCTCAGGATGAGGTCGAGGAAGGGGGTGATGCCGGCATCGAGCGCGGCCTTCAGCATCGGCTCGATGTGGCGATGAATCGCGGCCTTGTTGAACTCGGCGAGGGTACGCCGCGAGAAGCTTTCGATACCGAACCCGAGCACCCGAAAGCCGGCGGCGCGCATCGCCGCGAGGCGCTCCGCAGACATCGCGTCGATGCGGTTGGTGCTGATGAATTGCAGGTCATGCGGCAGCGTGCCTTGCGCCTTGGCGGCGCGGATGCCCTCGCAGAGCGGCAGGAGCCGCCGGTCCTGCGTGAAGGTAAAGATGTCATCCTGGAAGATGATCGTGCGCACGCCGGGATGGGCTGCGACGATGCGGTCGATCATGGTGAGGCACTCTTCCGCCTCCAGGCGCGCCACGGCCGCGACATGACCCTGCGCTTCGTGCAGGAAGTTGGTCGCGGAGCAGAAGCTGCAGCCCATCGGGCAATAGTTGAGCGTGATCAGCCGTACGGAGCGGATCTCCGCGAGGCGTGCCTCGCGCGCCGCCTTGCTCGGCAGCTGGCCCACGCGGTACGCGTGCTCGAGGCGGCTCCAGTAGGCCGAGTATGGCATCCGGTCATAGGGAGTGCTGAATATCGCCGCACGCAGCTCTTCGCGGTTGAGTGCGCGCTGCGGAGTCTTGACGACCGCACCGGCCGCCTTGACGGCCGTGCCGGCGATGGCGCCGAGCGGCTCGCCGCTGCGCAGGCGCCGAACGATCTCGGCGAGGGGGCGCTCGCCCTCGCCGAGCACCACGAGATCGAACGGGCCGAGCTCGAACATCAGTTCCGGCCTGAAAGTCGCCTCCATGCCGCCGGCGACCATGAGGGCATTGGTCGCGAGACGGCGCGCAACGTAAGCCAGCTCGAGGTCGAACCTCAGCGTCATCCCGGTCGTGGAAACACCGATGACATCCCAGGGTGACTGCAGGATCTCGCGCTCGAGAGCCCGCTGCGGCGCGATCGAGCGGCAGTTCGGATCGAATACCTTGACGCAGGCGCCGCAGGACTCGAGCACGCCGGCGAGGCGCCACACCCCGAGCGGCGGGGCGAGGAACGTGTACTCTCCGCAGTGCGGATCGTAGGGTCCGATCAACAGGACCCTTGGAGGTCGCGTACCCAGATCGTTCATGGACGGCGAGGACCCTCCCGGAGCCGCTGTGGGTATCGTGGCCAAGGGGCTGCGTGCCCCGGGGCTTGGACCGGAGCCCAGCAATCACTGTGCCTGAGCGGGTGGGGCGATCCGCCGCGAGGCCGCCGCAGCCTGAAGGAGGATGCTCGAAGTGGCAGGACCCGGTGACCCTTGCAGCCGCTCCCGCGGCCCCGGCGGTTGAAACCCGTGGAGGGTTGCAATTCCACGACGACGATCGTAACCTTCACCATTACGACCGATGTCGTAACATACATCATGACACGCAGCGACTCCGTCATGCCTTCCAGTGAGCCTGAGGACGCCGCGCTGGGCGGGCCTGCGGCGCCTGGATGTCGCTTCGGCGGCGGACCGTCGCGCCTCATGAGGATGCCGGCCGCCTCGGGACAGGCCGCGCTCGCGGCAGTGCTCATTTTGTGCGCGGTGTCCGTACACGCGCAGACGGCGAAGCCGTCCGCTGCCGCTCCCGCTGCGCGAGAGGCGGCTACCCTGACCGTGCAGGTTCGGCCGGTCGCTGAGGTATTCCATGCCTATGGCCAGGTCCAGCCCGTCGCGGTCACGCAGGTTCGTGCGGTGGAAGCCGGGGTGGTCGCACGGCTGGTATTACCGGGAGAGCAGGTCAAGGCCGGTCAGGTACTCGCCGTCCTCGGTGGTGCGCAGGCGCAAAGTCTGCTGGCGGAGCGCCGAGGCGCGTTGCGCGCGGCCTCGATACAACTCGCGGCCGATCGCCGGAAATTCAAGGCGCAGCTCGCGACTCGGCAGACACTGGCGGCGGATGAGGCGGCATATCAGGCTGCGCGCGGTCGGCTGCAGGTGGCGCTGCAGACGCTGACCTTGCGTGCTCCGGGCGCCGGTCAGGTGCTGGCAGCCGATGTGGCGGACGGCGAGCAGGTCGCCTCGGGTCGACTCCTTCTTACCCTGCAAACCAGCCGACCGTGGTTGAGTGCGATCTTCTACGGACGGCAGGCCCTGGCGATCCATCCCGGCATGACCGGGCGGTTCCAGCCGACGACGGGCGGCACGATTGCGGTCCGGGTGAGGACCGTATCGCAGGCCCTTGGCTCGGATGGCGGGGAGCAGGCGGGATTGTTCCCGCTCTCGGCGGACGGGCATGAGGCGGCTGCGCTGGCGAGGTCATGGCGCAGCGGTCAATGGGGCACGGTGACTCTGGTGGGAACGACTCGCCCGATGGTGGCGGTGCCGACCCGAGCGCTGGTTCTCGACCGGGCGCATTGGTGGGTGCTGCTGCGCACCGCGAGCGGCGATCGCCGGCAACAGGTCGTGCCGGGACCCACGCGAGGCTGGATGACCTATATCTCGTCCGGCCTGAAGTCCGGCGAGCGGGTCGTGGTCGAGAACGCCTACCTCGAGTTCCATCGCGGCATCTCCCAGCGGTATACGCCGCCGGACTGATGCATGGCTACGGCCGCTCGTCCCCTGCCCAACGTGCTGATGCGCCCGCTGCTGTGGGTGCTCGTGCTGGCCGCGCTCATCGGTTACGCGGCTTACGCCTTCATCCACATCCCGACGGAGGTGCTGCCGGAATTCAACTTTCCGCAGATCAGCGTCTTCGTGCACCTGCCGGGAACCACGGCCAGCGAGCTCGAGAGTCTCGTCGTCTATCCGCTCGAGGGGCAGATCCTGACTCTTCCCGATCTTCAGAGTGTCCGCTCGAAGATGGGCGACGGTGTCGTGCAGATCGACGTGCGCTTTCGGGAGGGCACGGCGACGGAGGAGGACCTGCAAGCCGTCAACGGCGCGATCGACCGTGCACGGGGCGAGTTGCCCGCCGCCGCGAATCCGCTCGCCCAGATCATGGGCAACTCCATCAACGAGGTGGCGGACTATACGGCGCGGATTCCCACCGACGTCGCCGCAGCGCAAGTGCAGCGCGCAGTGCTCGCCTACGTCGCGCCGGCGCTGCGCGCGCTGCCGGGCGTGCAATTCGTCAATGTCTATGGCGCGGGCGATGAGGCGTTGTGGATCCAACCCGATCTCGGGGCGCTGCGCCGGTACGGCGTGTCGGTTACTGCCATTGCGGCGGCCGTCAGGAGCCAAGTGCTGCTCGAGCCGGCGGGCTATACCACCCAAGGCCACAATGACGTGCTGATCGAGGCGAGGCATCTGCCTGTGCACATCGCTCAACTCGAGGCGGTCCCGGTCAGGGGCGCACACGGCCCCATCCGCCTCGGTGACCTGGCCCGAGTGGTGCGTGAGGCGATCCCGACGCACAATGCCGTCGAGCTCGATGGCCGGCGCAGTGTGGCCCTGACCATCGTCAAGCAGCCTGGCGCCGCGACGACATCGGTCACGAAGGAGGCGCAAGCGACTCTGCAGCAGACCGTGGGCCAGCTTCCGCACGGCGTGCGCTGGGTCCGCATCTACAACCAAGGTCACATCGTTCACATCATCGGCGTCGATCTCGGACGCAATCTGCTCATCGGCATGGCGCTCGCGGTGGCCGTGCTCTTCTGGGTGCTCGGAGCCGGCCGTGGGATCTGGGTACTCGCCTTCAGTATCCCGTTGTCGCTCGCCCTCGCCATCGCGACGCTTTACTTCACGGGGCAAAATCTGAATCTGATGACGCTCGGTGCCCTGACGGTCGCCGTAGGCTTGCTTGCGGACGATGCGATCATCGTTCTCGAGAGCATCTATCACCAGTGGGAGCAGGGCGAGGGTCACTGGGAGGGGATCTGGAACGGGGTGAGAAGGATCATCATCCCCGACATCACCGGCACGCTGACCAACGTCTCGATCTACGTGCCGCTCCTTTTCGTCGGCGGGCTCGTGGGGCTCTTCTTCATTCCCTTCTCGCTGGCGATGACCTTCGCACTGCTCGCCTCGCTCCTCGTCTCCCTCACTCTCATCCCTTTGGGCCTCGGCTTCATGCAGTCGCGTCCGGCCGCGGAAACGAGCAGCGGCCACCGCGCGCTCGAGCGGGTTCGGCACTGGAACGAGCGGCTCTTCGATCTCGTCGCGCGGGGACCGCGGCTCTCGCTCGCCATCACTTTCGGAGTGCTCGCGCTCAGCCTGGTGGGGCTCGTGCTCGTGCCGATCAACTTCCTGCCGCTGCCGAACGAGGGGGTGTTGCTCGAGTCGTTCACCCTGCCTCCGGGCAGCTCCATGCTCGATACACGGGCGACGGTCGATGAGATGACGCACCGGCTGCTGGCCGATCCGGTCGTGGCGCACGTCTACGCGCGGATCGGCTCCTCGGCCGCCACGACCTACACTGAGCCCTCGTACGCCGGTGAGATGATGGTGGCGCTCAAGCCGGGCGTCAGCGTCAATGCGCTCGATCGGATCGGCGAGCGGATCCAGCGGGAGTCGAAGCTCCCCGGCGTGCAGCTCTCGGTCGATACGCCCACGATCGAGCGGTTGGGAGAGAGCCTCTCCGGGCTGCCCCAGCCGTTCGTGATCCACATCTTCGGCAGCAAGGTGAGCGAGATGCGCGTCCTGGCCAAGGAGGTGACCGCCCGGCTGCGTCCCATTCCGGCCCTTTCAGATCTTTTCAACAACGACGGCTACCCCGTCACGCAACTTCAGATCGACCCGCGCGACAGTGCGTTGGCCGGATATGGACTCACTCCCGCGCAGCTCTACTCGCAGATCCAACCGCTGCTGAATGGCGAGGTGCTTGCTCGGGTCCCGGAAGGCAACGTGCCGCTCGACCTTTACATGCGTCTTGCCGATGCGCCGCATACCTCGCTCGGCGCATTGAGGCGGCTGCCGATTCGGACGAGCGGCTGGACGCCGCTCGGTGAGCTCGCGAGTCTGAAGCTCGTCGAGACGCCGAACCAGATCCGCCATATCTCCGGCGCCCGGGCGCTCGACATACTGGCAACACCCACGGGAACGCTCGGCGGCACGATCGCCGCGGCGCACCGTGCGCTCTCGGGCCTGAAGCTCCCGCCCGGCTATCGGGTCACGTTCGGGGGACTCTATGCCGAGCTCGAGCGTGCGGCTTTGGGGCTTCTCATCGCCGCGATCGCCGCCTTCGTGCTCATGGTCGGCATCCTCATGCTGCAGTTCGACGGCTTGCTGGTTCCGGGGATCCTGCTGCTCGAGATTCCGCTCGCCATCACGGGCGGCACCCTCGCGCTCATCTTGAGCGGAGTGGGTCTCAATGCCACCGGGATCATCGGATTTCTGACGCTGATCGGCATCGGGCTTCGTCACAGCATCGTCCTGCTCGACCGGGCAAAGCAGAATGAGGCGCAGGGTATGCCGGTCGAGGAGGCCGTACGGGAAGCCATACAGGTGCGTTTCCGCCCGATCGTGCTTACGGCGGTCACTGCCATGCTAGGGATGTTGCCCACCGCGTTGGGCTTGGGTCAGGGGGCGGCCCCGGAGCAGGGGCTCGCGGTGGTGATCTTGGGTGGCCTTGCCTGGAGCGCGATCCGCAGCACGAATTTGATCCCGGCGCTTTATCTGCATTGGCGCCGCCAGCAGCTCGCGAGGGAGCGGCGCGCGTGAGGCGGGCTGCCGTCCATCCCGCGGCATGGCTCCTCGGATCGACACGCACCGGAGTCATCCGGCAAGGCGTGCTGGTGCTCCTGGCGGGATGCGCGTCGCTCCTCGCCGGATGCGCGACCTATCACTCGAAACCGCTGCCCACCCGGCCTGATCTGGCCCGTGCACCCGCTCTCGCGGTGCCGGCGAGTGACCTTGGCGTCCCGGGGCTCGAGCCCGAGCAGCTCGATCCTGCGAAAGGGCTGACGCAGGTCAACGTCGTCACGCTCGCCGTGCTTGAGAATCCGCAGCTCAAGGCTGCAAGGCTGCAGGCGGGAATAGCCCGCGCGCAATTGCTCCAGGCCGGATTGCTTCCCGATCCGCAGCTCTCCGGCGCGCTCTTGAAGTCCTCGTTCCTTACCGGTTACAGCGCGACGCTTGCCGAGGACATTCGGGCGTTGATCACCCGGGGCGCGGCCCAGGACGCGGCCAGTGCGCACCTGAAGCAGGTCAATCTCGAGATCCTCTGGCGGGAGTGGCAGGTCGCCGAGCGAGCCCGGGAGCTTTTCATCGAGATTCGGGCGCTCGCGAGACTGCGCCGGGTGTTGAATCGGCGACGAGAGCTACTGGGAAGGGTATATCGTCAGGATGAGGCATCGCTCAAGCGCCGTTACGTCACGGTGAGTGACATAACGGCGGACTTCATCGCCTGGAATTCGGCCGAGATGCAGTGGCGAGCCTTCGAGCTTCAGGACAATCGCACTCGTCACGAGCTCGATTCGCTCCTCGGCCTTACGCCCGATGCCCGGCCGCGGCTGCGGGGTAGCCCGAGCGAGCCGCTCGTGAGCCGGGCTCAGTACCGCTCGGCGCTCGCCGCCTTGCCCCACCGCAGGCCGGACCTCCTTGCGCTGCAAGCGGGTTATCACAGCGCGCAGGAGCGCCTGCGCGAGGCGATTCTCGCCCAGTTCCCGCTGATCGAGGCGGGAGTCGTGAAAAACAGAGACCCGCAAGACGGCGTCCAGAGCATTGGATTCAATGTCACCCTCGCCCTGCCGATCTTCAATCGCGACCGGGGGCCGATCGCGGTCGGTCGAGCGAGCCGGGCGTACCTCCATCAGGCTTATCAAGCCGACCTCGATTCGACGGTGAGTCAAGCGGATCAGGTCTGGAATGCCATCCTGATCATGCGGCACCAGCTCGCGAGATTGCATCGGCGGCTCGCGCGGCTTGACCGCGCGGCGGCGGCGGCCAAGGAGAGTCTGGGGCGCGGAACCTTCACGCTCACGGATTACGCCAGCGTCGACTCCAGCGCGCTGGCTACCCGGGCCGAGGAGATCCAGCTTCGCTCCTCGCTCGCGCAGGCGCAAGCGGTGCTCGCAATGCTTCTCGCCCTTCCGTTCTGAGACAGCGCCTACGGTCAGCCGTGAGCCTCTACACTCGTTCGGGCGCGCACGCTGGCTATCCCGAGGAATACGAATGGGATCAGGTACATCAGGACGTTGCCGAGTACGTTACCGCGGACCCCGGTTCCAGCCGTGGAGTAGGGTCCGCCGAACGCCTCCGCGGTCGACCAGACCGCCAACGAATAGGCGATCCCGAACGGAATGATGAGACGCAGCCATCTGCCGGTGAGCAGACCCATGGCAATCACCGTCTCCGACAGCGCCACGAGAATGGCGATCGGGACGGCTCCGACCGCGTGGACGACCGTGCCGACGAATCCGAGCCAGGCGGCGATCCAGGCGGGCTGCCCCGGGATCACCGAGGTGATCTGGCTCGTGAAGTGAAACAGGAACGCCGGCAGCCACTTGAGGATGGCATCGAACAGCCACAGCAGGCCGAAGCAGATCCGAGCCGTATCCCAGAGCCGGGTACCGGCGTGGGACCTGTCGGTGGCGCGGCTTTCGAGCGCGGGCGCCAGCGACAGCACGAACAGAAAGGCGATCGCATAGGCCACGAAAACGCCGGGATCGGTCTGTCCGTTGCTGTACGGAAATCCGAAGCCGTTCAAGAACACCCAGCAGATCGCGCTGTAGACGATGCCGACGCGTGCCGCGAGAGCGACATTCCTGCGCATCAGGAGCGCCGCGCCGAGCAGGAGGGCGATCAGGACCATGCAGCCTGCTACGGTTTTCGGGCCGATCGCCTCCGTACCGTGCAGTGCCGCGAGCAGCAGCGGTCGAATCCATGCAGGCACCTTGGAGGCGGGTTTTGCGAGCGCGTGGACGAAATTGGCCTTGGCGCCCGGGACGGCCAGCCACGCCATGGCCTGAAAGCCGGCGTTCACCAGCCAGACCACGCCAAAAGTCCCGGTCAGCACGCGCCACGCCCCGCGCTGTGCATCGTCAAATGGAGCCGTGAGCTTCATGGGAGTCTCCGTGAGCCGGTAAGTGTCTTGCTGATCGATACGACGGCCGCGGTGGCCAGGCAATCCGAGTCTCAGCCCGGGTCTCGGATCGGTATTCGATCATGAGCACTGCGTAGAGTTTCGGCAACGGAGATGAAGATGATCGCCAAGCCTGCTCCAGGCGGCGATGAAGGCCGGCGGCCGTCGGGCTACTCGGACCGGTTGGGGGCAATACTGTGGCCGCCATCGACTGCGAGGCAGGCACCCGTCGTGAATGAGGCGAGATCGCTTACCAGGTACAGAACCGCGCCGACGATCTCGTGGGGCTCCCCGGCGCGCCCGAGAGGCAGCGCACGCTCGGCGTGCCGCTCGAACTGCGCGGAACGCGACCACGCCCGCGTGGCATAGGTGTGGAAAGGCCCGGGCATGACCGTGTTCACCCGTACCTTCGGCCCGAATTCCTGGGCGAATGTGGCTGTCAGGACGTTTACGCCTGCCTTGGCCGCCGCGTACGGGGCGAACCCCGGCTCCGGACGAAGCGAGCCGGTCGAGGAGATGTTCACGATCGCTCCACCCGAGCCTGCGCACATCCTGGCGCCGAACAGAGCGGATAGCCGGAAGACGGCACGCAGGTTCACGGCGACGACCTTGTCGAAGAGCTGTTCCGTCGTCTCGAGCGAGGAGGGCGCAATGGGAGACATTCCCGCATTGTTGATCAGGATCTGGGCGCCGCTCCAGCGCTCCGTCACTTCCGCGTAGAGACGGTCGCAGTCCTCCCATCTCGAGGCGTTGAACGAGTGAGCGGAGGCGCGTCCGCCCGAGGCGGCGATCTCTTCCGCCACCTCCGCGCAGGCCTCGAGCTTGCGGCTTGCGAGCGCCACCGTCGCGCCGGCACGAGCCAGCCCGCGAGCGATGGCCTGTCCGAGCCCGCGACTTCCGCCGGTAACGACCGCAATCTTGCCATCGAGGCGGATCGCGGTGGGCTGCGGGCCGATGGGACCGGCGCGGGTCTCGGTCATTCGCGCTCCTTCGCGCCGGCGCCATCCAGCACACTGCCAAAGCGTTCGAGTGCCGCTTCCCGCTTGTGCGGGATGTATTCCGAGGGGAAGAGGCCCGGTGCCGGCTTTGCTGTCTTGAGCAGAGCGTTCGCCACCTGCACCTGGTGCACCTCCGTCGGTCCATCCGCGACGGCCAGCATCGGAATACCCATCCAATACTTGGCAAGCGGTGTATCGCGCGAGGTTCCAAGCGCCCCGTGCAGATGTACCGCCCGCTCCACCACGTCGTGGTAGACCTTCGCCATGGCGACCTTGCACATACCGATATGAATGCGCGCCGTCCCGTGCGGCTCGTTGTCGATGATCCAGGCGGTCTTCAGCACGAGAAGTCGGAACTGCTCGAGCTCGATGGCGGAGTCGGCGATCATGCCTTTGACGAACTGGTGATCGGCCAACAGCCGCCCCTGGGTGCGCCGTGACACGGCACGCTCGAGCATCATCTCGAGAGCGCGGTTGCAAACGCCCACCGTGCGCATCGCATGGTGGATGCGTCCACCTCCCAGGCGCGCCTGGGCGACCTTGAAAGCCTCGCCGGGCTTGCCGAGCAATGCATCGAGGGGTACGCGCACGCGATCGTAACGTATGTATGCCTGGGTGCCGTCGTCGGGATCGTCATTCATGCCGGCGACATTGCGCTTGATGACGATGCCGGGCGTTGCCGCGGGTACGATGAACATCGACATCCGCTCGTGCGGCGGGTTTTCGGGATTGGTCACCGCCATCACGATGAGAAACGAGGCGAAGCGAGCGTTGGATGAATACCACTTCTCGCCTTCGATCACCCACTCCTCGCCCTCGCGCCAGGCCTTGCAGGTGAACTCCTTGGGATCGGCGCCCGCCTGTGGCTCGGTCATGGAGAAGCAGGAGACGATCTCCCCGTCGAGGAGCGGCTGCAGGTAGCGCTTCTTCTGCGCGGGCGTGCCGTAGAGCGCCAGGATCTCCGCATTGCCCGTATCGGGCGCGGCGCAGCCGAAAATCGTCGGGGCCCACGAGCACCGCCCGATGATCTCGTTCATCAGGGCAAGCTTCAGCTGCCCGTAGCCCTTGCCGCCGAGCTGCGGCGGCAGGTGACAGGCCCAGAGTCCCTGTGCCTTGACCTGCTCGCGAAGCGGCTTGATCAACGCGCGGGCCTTGCGGTTCGTCGTGTCGTACATCTCGCTCGCACGTGGGAAGAGCAGATCGAGCGGCTCGACCTCCTTGCGGATGAACTCGCTCATCCAATCGAGTTTCTGCTGGAATTCGGGTTCGACTCGGAAATCCACGATGAGGACCTCGGGGTGATGCCGTGCCGGGCGGCGAGGCGGCGCAGCGGCGGTTCAGCCGGCGATGATCTGCCTGGCTTTGCTCATCAGCCAAAGCGCATAGGCGTGCACGCTCTGACCGACATGGGCCGGGATCTGGCCCTGCCGCGAGCGGGCGTAAGTCCCTTCGAGAAGACAGGCGAGCTTGTAGCAGCCGAGGGTGAAGAACCAGGGGACGGCGCTCGTGTCGCGTCCACTGATGCGTCCATACAGCGCTACGAGATCGGCACGCGAGAGGAAATCGCGCCAAGGTTGGACCAGGGGCTTCTTGCCCTCGGGATCTCCTTCCTCCCACCAACTCGTCAGGATCCACCCCAGGTCGAGCAGGGGATCGCCCAGAGAGGTGAGTTCCCAGTCGACGACGCCGGCCACCCGCGGCGCCTGGCGGGAGAACATGACGTTGGCGAACTGGAAGTCGCCGTGAACGATGCCGATGCGCCGCTCCCGCGGCAGGTTGTCCGTGAGCCAGCGGCCGACTTCATCGACGTGCGGCAGGGCCGCGTCGTACTCGGGCATCGAGCGGTAACCGTCGAGCTGCGAGCGCCAGCGATCCACCTGCCGCTCATGCCAGCCTTGAGGCTTGCCAAGATCGCCGAGCCCGACGGCTTGGGTGTCCACGCCACCCAGGGCGGCGGCGGCGCGCACCAGTTCCTCACCCATGGCCCGGCGCCAGGCAGGATCGTCGGCGTACCGGCCGGGCAGCTGCTGGCTCGGCGCAAAGCCCTCGAGAGGCGCCATGAGGTAGAAGCAGGCCCCGATGACGCACGGGTCATCACACACGGCGTAGAGTTGCGGATGAGGAACCGAGCTTGCGGCCAAGGCCTTGAGCACTCTGGCTTCGCGCAGCATGGTCTCATTGCTGCCGGGACGAAGGTGCCTGGACGGGCGCCGCAACACGATCGCCTCGTGCCTCCGCTCGATGAGAAAGACGTCGTTCTGCAGGCCGCCGGTGAGCTTTCGTACGCCGGTGACCGGCCCGGATCCCGGCAGATCCCGTGCGGCGATCCAGGCATTGAGCTTCGGCCAGTCGATCAGGCCACCGAAATCCTCGAGCGCCACCGAGCCGGCATCTTCTGACATCGCGCCACCCGTATTCAGCGAGTCCATCCGGGAGGATCTTGCGCGCGCCGGGCTTATGCTGTCCAATGCATATGGATATAGTGTTTCATGAATCATATGAATGTAGACCTGCGTGGTCTGCGGCACGTCGTGGTTCTCGCGAGGCTCCTCAGCTTCACCAAAGCGGCGCGGGAGCTCTGTCTCACCCAATCGGCGCTCACGCGGAGCATTCAGGCCATCGAGCGGCGCGCCAACACGCGACTCTTCGATCGGGATCGGGGCGGAGTTTGTGTGACACCCGTCGGGCGTGACTTCGTCGAGCGCGCCTCGGCGCTGCTGCGTGACGCCGAGGATCTCGACCGGATGCTGCGGCAATCGGCAACCGGTGACATCGGTGAGGTGTCGCTCGGCATGGGCCCGCTCGCGGCGCAAGCGCTGCTCCCGGCGGTGCTGCCGAGGACTCTGGCGATGAAGCCGGAGCTGCGCACGCGCGTCCTGGTGCGCAACGTGGCGACTCTCCTGCCGGCGTTGATGGAGGAAGAGATCGAATTCTTCATCTGCCCGGAGGACCCGATTCCGCCCTCCGCGCCGGTGAAAAGCGTGTTGCTCGGCTGGTTCCCCATTTCGCTGCTCGTGCGGCGCAAGCACCCGGCTCTGGAGAGCCCCCATGGCGCCGGGCGCTATCCGGTGCTCTCCCCCGGACAATTCACGGGCGTCGAGCGCTGGCCGGCGTACTGCCGACCGCACCTGGCGGGTCCTCTGCACGTCATCGAGGATTTCGGTGCCGCTGCCCGCATCGCGGAATCGACCGACGCCATATGGTTGTCGTCGACGTTCGCGGCGGCCTCGGAGATCCGGGCCGGCCGACTTCAGGAAATTGCACCCCCGGCCGGGCAGAAAGGCCTGCGCTTTCGCATGATGCTCTATGCCCTCGACAGGCGATCCCTCTCACCGGGGGCTCAGATGCTCAAGGAGCTGTTTCAGGAGAGGATCCGCGCCCTGGGCCGTGAGCCGATCTCAGGCGTTTGCGCGGGCGAGGATTGAGGTCGGTGCCGATCGGCTGTGGGCCCGTCGAGGCAGCCCGTGCGACCGGCAAGCCGGTTGCCCGGCTCGGTATATTCTATAAAATACAACGACCGTTCCCCCGGGAGAGCGATCGTGGCGCGTAGTCGAGGCGCTTGGATTCTGATGGCGCTGGCCGGCCTCTCGCCAGCCATCGCCGGGGCCGGAGAGCTCGTCAACGTGCTCTATGCCGGCTCCCTGGTGAACCTCATGGAGCACGCCATCGGTCCGGCATTCGACCGGGCGAGCGGTGATCACTTCCGGGGCTACGCGGGAGGCTCGAAACTGCTCGCCAATCAGATCAGGGAGCGATTGCGGCAGGCGGATGTCTTCATCAGCGCTGCGCCCGGTGTCAACGCGTTGCTGACGGGCTCGAAGAACGGCAACTGGGAGCGCTGGTACATCCGATTCGCCGAGTCTCCTCTCGTCATCGGTTACGACCCATCGAGCCGATTCGCCGCGGACTTCACGAGCCAACCCTGGTACCGGGTGGTGCAGGAGCCGGGGATCCGGCTGGGGCGCACGGACCCGAAGCTCGATCCGAAGGGCGCCTTGACCTTGGCGCTGATGAAGCGGGCGCAGTCGTACTACCGGATACCCGGTCTCGAGGAGCGCGTTCTGGGAGCACCGGAGAATCCGGCGCAGGTCTTGCCGGAGGAAGCGCTGGTGGGGCGGCTGCAATCCGGTGAGCTCGATGCCGGATTCTTCTACTCGACGGAAACCTCGGATGCGCGAATTCCGGCCGTGAGCCTGCCGGCGGCAATCACTCCGAAGGCCGCATACACCGTCACCCTCATTCGCGCTGCGCCGCATCCCGCGAGCGCCGAAGCCTTCGTCGCCTTCCTCCTGGGTCCCGAGGGAAGAAGGCTGATGAGTGAGCACGGCCTCACGGTCCGGAGAGCCTCTCTGACGGGAGCGGGGGCGGATGTGCCGCTGGCTATCCGCTCGATTCTCCGTCGGTAGCTGAAGACACGTGCCGAGGCGCGTTCCCTCTCCACTGCCGCTGCTTGCGGGACTGCTTGCGGTGTATCTCATCGCACCCATGGTTGCTGGGGTGATGCAGTCGTTCTCGGCGCGCTGGAGCTCGGTCGATGTGCCGACGCTCCTGCGCGCCTGTGGGGTCTCACTGGCCAGCGCGACCGCGGCAACTGCCGTGGTGGCGCTGGGCGGCATTCCGCTGGGTTACGCATTGGCGCGAAAGCCCGGGCGGGCGCTGGCGACGCTCGGATTCCTGGTGCAGCTACCGCTCGCATTACCGCCGCTCGTTAGCGGTGTGCTGCTCCTCTTTCTCGTCGGCTACGGCGCCCCGCTGGGACGCCTGACGGAGGGCGCATTGACGGACTCATTCGCGGGGATCGTCCTCGCGGAGGCCTTTGTTGCCGCGCCCTTCGTGATCATCGCGTCCCGCTCGGCGTTCGCGGCCATCGACCCCGCGCTCGAGGATGTTGCGGGGACGCTGGGCCGCAGTCCGCTCGAGGTCTTCTTGCGGGTGAGCCTGCCGATTGCACGGCCGGCGCTGCTCTCCGGACTTCTTCTGGCCTGGCTGCGCGCGTTCGGTGAGTTCGGCGCGACCATGATGGTCGCGTACCATCCTTATTCGCTGCCGGTCTACACGTATGTCGCCTTCGGCGCGCAAGGGCTGCCGGCGATGCTCCCGGTGCTCCTGCCCGCACTCTTTCTGGCCTTCGCCATCATGGCGCTCAGCAGTCTGCTGGGGACGGCGCAGACGACCGGCGCGTCGCTCGAGGAGGGAAGGGCGGCGGGAATAGTGGTATCTGCGGGGCGATCGAGTCCGCAGGCGTGGCAGGGGAGCGGCGGCGGCGCGCGGGCTGGCGCGACCGGATTGACTCTCAGCGTGGAGAAGCGCCTCGATGGCTTCCGGTTGGCCGTCGAGTGGCTCACCCGCGCACGACGGCTCGCGGTGCTCGGTCCCTCCGGGTCCGGCAAGTCGCTGACCTTGAAGTTGATCGCAGGTATCGAGCGGCCCGACAGGGGGAAGGTCAGCATAGGGGAGCGGGATGTGAGCCGGTCTGCCCCTGCGGAAAGGGCGATCGCGTACGTACCGCAGAGCTACGGCCTCTTTCCGCATCTGACACTCATCGACCAATTGCGCTTTCCGGCGGGCGCCGAGCCGGATCGCGCGCTCGAGTGGATCGAGCGGCTCGGATTGTGCGGACTCGAGCAGCGGCGTCCCGCGCAGCTCTCGCTCGGGCAGCAGCAGCGGGTGGCGATCGCGCGGGCCTTGATGAGGCCCGCGGACCTGCTCCTGTTGGATGAGCCGTTCTCCGCCCTGGATGCGCCCCTGCGCGCCGCCTTGCGGGAAGAGCTTCTCGACGTGCAGCGCGCGTTCGCCGGCACCACGATCGTCGTCACCCACGATCCCGCGGAAGCCATGCTGCTCGCCGATGAGCTTCTGGTGCTGGAAGGCGGCAGGGTTTTGCAATCCGGTCGAACGGACCTTGTCTATCGACGGCCGGCGTCGGCGCAGGTCGCGCGCCTGTTGGGCGCCGAGCATCCGTCGGACGGTGTCGTCGCTGCCGGAGACGCGATTTTGGCAGGGCCGGAAGCGGTGTTGGAGGTTGCAGGCCCTCCGCTCGAGCGCGGCCGACGGGTCAGATGGAGCTTTCCGCCGGGACGGGCCCGGCTGGGAGCGGGCGGACGGTATCAAGGGACGGTCGAAGAGACTGCTTCCGTGGGCCTGGAGGATCGCGTGACGGTCCGCTTCGGGAGCACGACTGTCAGGATACTCGCCAGCGGCGGCGACTGGGCTCCCGGGAGGGTCTGCCGATTCGATGTGGACCCTCGGACGATTCAGGTCTGGAGTGTCGACTGAGACGTGCGGCTGCCGCATTCGAGCAGTGGCGCCGAGCGCCGGCGATCAGAGTGGCGCCCGGGTCAGCGGGCGTGCCCGCCCTTCAGCGACCTTGCGATGCTCTTTCGCGATGCGATGCCCCCGGCCACCGTCCGGCGCCGGTGCGCGGTCGCATGCCCGGCAAACTTGCCCATGTGCTCCGCGGTGAGCGATGCGAGCCGGGTTTCCAGATTGCGATACGCCTCGATGAGCTCGCGTCCGAAGGCGGTGAGCTTCGCGCCGCCACCGCCGCTGCCGCCCACGGTGGCGCTGATCACCGGCGTGTCGAATTCACCGTTCATGCTGTCGATCAGCAGCCACGCGCGCCGGTAGCTCATGCCGATGCCACGGGCGGCCTGAGACAGGGAGCCCGTGCGCTCGATCGCTTCCAACAGTCGGATCTTGCCGATCCCCACGGAGCAGCGATCATCGAAATCGACGCGGAATCGTATCTCGGGGACGCTCGGCGCTGCCTGAGCGCGAAGCGCGACCCCCGCAGTCGCAGACGGTCCGGAAAGTTGCCTCTGCGGACGGATGCGCATGGCGGCCGTCTCCATGATGCCTTGGGAGTTGATCCCCGCGAGGGGGGAGGGATAACCTAGCGGGCAGTATGAGAGAGCCGGAGGGTGGCGTCCATGACGGCGGTGCAAAAGCTATTGAAGCTGGTGGATGCCGATGACCGCTACGCCATCCCGCTTGCCGATCTTCTCCCCGTGCAGCTCGAGGCGGCACGCGAGCGGCTGGCTCGGCACGGGGCCGCCATCCGGCTCGTGCGCAACCGGGTCGAGGAGACCGGCGTCAAGCGGCTCGAGGAGCCTGCCGATCTCATTCCCCTGCTCTTCGCGCATACGGCTTACAAGAGCTATCCGGAAAGCTGGCTCGAGAAGAACCGCTGGGAGCTTCTGAACCGATGGCTTGATACGGTCTCGGCCATGAGGACGGAGGGCGTCGACAGCCGTGACGTCGCCGATATCGACGAGTGGATCACGCGGCTTGCCGCCAAAGGCCAGTTCGTCTCCTGCTCGAGCGGCACATCCGGCAAAGTCTCGATGATCCCCTCGAGCATGCTCGACCGCCAGGTGACCACACGAAATCTGACGGCGGCCTATTCCTGGGCGACCGGGCTGCCGCCAGGCAGAGAGCACAAGCTCTTCATCTGCCATCCGCAGACCAACAACCTGCGCTTTCTCGACAGCTGGGATGCGCTCAACGCGGCCTTCGGCCGCGAGGGCGAGGAATTCCGCCAGCCGGGCGAGCCCGTCACCATCGGCCGGATTCGCGAGATGGTGCGGCTGCGGATGAGCATCAAGCAGGGGAGCGCGCGTCCGGCCGAGATCGCAGATTACGAAAGGCGGGTTGCCGAGCGCGAGAGGATGATCGATGGCGCGGTTCGCGGCATTGCCGAGGCGTTGGTCGCGGCGAGGGGGCGCAAGATCATGATCGCGGGCATGTACGCCCAGATGTTCAAGGTTGCGCAGCTCGTCCGTGAGATGGGCTATGGCGAGGGTGATTTCGATCCCGACAACGCGATGATGGTCTCGGGCGGGCTGAAAGGCGCCGAGCTGCCCCCCGATTACCGCGAGCGGATCATGCGAGCCTTCCACATCGGTCCGCTGCGCGCCTTCAGCATGTACGGCATGCAGGAGCTGAATACGCTCTTTCCGCGCTGTCGCGCAGGGCGCTATCACGTGGCTCCCTGGGTCGTGCTCCTGGTGCTGGATGAGCAGGGCGAGAAGCTCGTAGGCCCCCCCAGGGGCGAGCTCGAGGGCCGCGCCGGCTTCTTCGATCTCTCCCACGAGAATCGCTGGGGCGGACTGCTGTCGGGTGACAAGATCACGGTCGAATACGGCAAATGCGCTTGCGGCCATGAGGGCCCGACGATCGGCGACAACATCGTGCGTTACGCCGATCTGCCAGGTGGCGACAAGATCAGCTGCGCGGGCAGCATCGATGCCTATGTGAGAGGGGCGACATGAGCGCCCTACCCGGATCGCGAATGTCAGGAGGCGGAATTTGATGATGCAAGTCGGTGGCGCAACCCTGCGCCCGGTGATCGAGATCGAGGATCTTCGCACGCCGCCCCAGTTCTTCATCAGCGACATCACCGCGGCTGATCTCCTGGAGCACGCGGCCGTGCTCAGCCCTCGCTTCGTGGACCTCGCGACCGGCGAGTGCCGCCTCTCGCAACACGCCTGGTTGATCGAGGTGGGCGGCAAGCGGATCCTGGTCGATCCGTGCGTGGGTCATCGACGGCATCGGGCCGTGCCGTTCTATCACATGATCGACTCGCCGCTGCTCGATCGCCTGGAGGCCATGGGCGCGGGACCGGAGAGCATCGATTACGTGTTTTGCACCCATCTGCATCTCGATCATGTCGGCTGGAACACGCGCTTGCGGGACGGTCGTTACGTGCCGACCTTCCCCAACGCCCGTTACCTTTTCTCCCGGGCCGAGGAGCGGTACTGGCGAGGCGAGATGACCGGAGCGCTTCGCGGGGAGGAGTTCAATGCCGGGGTCTTCGCCGAATGCGTGGAGCCGGTGATCACGGCGGGGCTCGCCGACCTGGTCGACCCCGGCACGCGGATCGCCGATTGCCTTACCTTGATCGACTCGGCGGGACACACCATCGGGCACCTCGCGGGCGTGCTCGAAAGCGCCGGTGAGGGCGTGGTGTTGGCGGGAGATGCCATCCATCACCCTTTGCAGGTGTTGCTGCCCGATCGGCCCTTCCATGCTCACGATGAGGCGCGGGCGAGGGCGAGCCGCTTGCGGCTGCTCGATCTTTGCGCCGAGAGGGACTGGTGGCTGGCGCCTGCGCATTTTCGCGCGCCGCACCTCTGCAAGGTGCGGCGTGAGGGCGGTCGGCACCGCTTGGAGTGGCCTTGATCGATGAGCAGGGCCGCACCGTCCTTCAGTGTACGCCGTGCATGAGCCTGCGCACTTTCGGCGCCGCCGGCAGATACACGATACTCACGCCGATTCCGGCGACGAAGAGCTCCTCGTACGCCCGAGCGTATGAAGCCGAAATTCATCCAGACGGTGACCGCGAGCAGCATCCACAGCTGCCGCGGATGGCCCCCCGTATCTTCCGGGCCGCCGGCGAGGGCGACTTCGGCGCTCACGCGCCGCCGTGCCCCGTCATGCGCGTCTTCGAGCCCGATTTCAGCACCTCGCCTGTATAACGCAGCTCCCGGTGTGAGACGAGTCGTTTGGGTACGGCCAGGCGATCGACGGGTGAGGTCACGATGCTCAAGCCCAACCCATGACCGTTCGCTGTGCCGTGGTGCTGACTCTCCGGATGGAGCTCGGCGAAGATGCGGGGCCGGTCGTCAAAGGATCGGGTCTCGTTGAATCGGCTCACCGTCCGGTCCGGACGCCCAAGTTAAGCTTCGTGACATCGAGGCGCGTTCACGAGCCGTGAACCTGCGCCGACCTCCACGGCCAGGACACCAGGGAGGTCATGGCGCAGGCGCAGCGGCACGCGCTCGCGGTGAAGACGAGCCAGCTCGCGTTTTCTTCCGGCTCGAGCGCTTCGGCGGTACTTTCGCACCGGCGCGGCGCGCCTCGGAGAGGCCGATGGCGATCGCTTGCTTGCGGCTCTTCACCTTGCGGCCGGAGCGGCCGCTGCGGAGCGTTCCGCGCTTGCGCTCCTGCATCGCACGTTTGACCTTGCTGCTGGCTTTCTTCCCGTAGCGGGCCATGGAGGATACTCCGGCTTCGGTTGTGTCCGAGCCCCCAGCAGGAAGCGAGCCTGACAGCGCGCGGTTTCCATCTCTTGCGGGCGGGTAGAATGCGCGGGAGACCAGCCGAGTCATGCGACAGCGCGATGCGAGTGCATCGGGAGGCATTCCATTCATGGCAACGACCCAACGTCCCAACATCGACGGCCAAGCGGAACGGGCCTCCGGGGCGCTTCGCCGGGCAGGCGGCGCGCAGGTGATCCCCGCCACCGCGCCGAGCTCCAAGGCGATGTCGGAAGTGTTCGATGGCCTGGGGCCGAATGGCAGGCTGATGGTGATTGGAGCGACGCCGGAGCCGATGGAGGTCTCGCCGCCGGCAGCAGGATGATCCAGGGCTGGGCGTCCGGCACTCCCACGGACTCGGAGGATACGCTGCTATTGGCCGCGCTCTCCGGGGTGCGTCCCATGATAGAGACCTTTCCGCACGAGTAGGCGCCGCAAGCCTACGCCCGAATGATGAGCGGAAAAGCGGAATTTCGCGTCGTATTGACCATGTGAGGCGGACCGGCGTGAGGCGGCCGGTACCGCCTCACGCGCTCGTCCGCTGCACGCGCTGCGGTACCAGGTGCTTCTGCCGCCAGGCGCGCACCGCGCGGTAGCCCAGGAGGAGCGCGAGAGCGGCCGCGTAGAGCAGGGGCTCGCGAACGTCGATCTTCTCCTGCCAGTAGTAATGCCAGACGCCAAAGGCGGCGATGACATATACGAGGCGATGGAGCTTCGTCCAGCGGCGGCCCAGGCGGCGCATCATGCGGTTGGTCGAGGTCACCGCGAGCGGAATCAACATGAGCAGCGCGCTGAACCCTACCGTGATGTAGGGGCGCTTGACGATGTCCGCCCCCACCATGTGCCAGTTGAAATCGAGATCGAGCGCCACGTACACCGTGAAATGCAGCGCCGCGTAGAAGAAGGCGAAGAGGCCGAGCATGCGCCGCAGCCGCCGCAGGTGCGGCAAGGCCGCGAGGTGGTGCGCCGGCGTCACCATCAGGGTAATGAAGATGAAGTCGAGGGCCGTCTTGCCACACTCGAGCTCGAGGAACTTCACCGGATCCACCCCGGCGCTGAAGCCGAGCCAGCCGAAGAGGCTGCAGGTGAGCCAGGCGAGAGGCACGAGGCTCGCCGCGAAGACAGCGGGCTTATAGAGGAGCCGGTATCGCCGATCGACGGTCAGGCCGAGAAAGAGGCGCGACGATGCCGCCGCCGAGCGTGCGGAGGGTCCCAACACCGGCGCGTCCCGGGTGACGGAATCCGTCATGTTTGAGCTGATGGCTTCTGTTTAGAAGTAGCGGTGCAAATCCATGCCGCGGTAGAGGTAGGCCACCTCGTCGGCATAACCATTGAACATGAGTGTCGCCTGGCGCTGGTGGAAGAAGGGCGCCCCGATGCGTCGCTCGGTGGCCTGACTCCAGTTCGGGTGCGGCACGTTGGGGTTGACGTTGGCGTAGAAGCCGTACGCCTCGGGCACCGCCTGGCTCCACGTGGTGACCGGCTGGGTTTCGATGAAGCGGATCTTGACGATCGCCTTGATGCCCTTGAAGCCATACTTCCACGGTACGATGAGCCGTAGTGGCGCCCCGTCCTGATTCGGGAGCTCGCGGCCGTACAGGCCCACCACCATCAGCGTCAGGGGATTCATCGCCTCATCGATACGCAACCCCTCCCGGTACGGCCAGGGAAGGATCGCGCGCCAGGAGGCCTGCCCGGGCATTTGCGCGGGGCGGTAGACCGTCTCGAAGGCGACGTACTTGGCCTTTGAGGTCGGCTTGAAGCGCTTGAGCAGGGTGGCGAGCGGAAATCCCACCCAAGGGATGACCATCGACCAGGCCTCGACGCAGCGGAAGCGGTAAATCCGCTCCTCGAGCGCATAGGGCTTGAGGAAGTCCTCCAGATGGAAGTTGCCGGTTACCTCCGCCTCGCCTTCCACGGCAACGCTCCAGGGCTTGGTCGTGAGCTCGTGGGCATAGGCGGCCGGATCGGTCTTGCCGACGCCGAACTCGTAGTAGTTGTTGTAGTTCGTGATCTCTCCCCAGGTGTTCGGCTGCTCGTCCTGGCCGCTCGCATGCACGAGCGCATCGACGGACTCGCTCGGGTTTGGGGTGAAGGCGAGGGGCGCGCCGGCCTGCCCGGGCAGGGTGGCCGCTCGTGCGGAGCCGATCGAGGCTCCGACCCCGGTGGCCAGCGCCCCGGCGAGGAATGTGCGGCGGTCGAAGTAGATCTCGGGCGGCGTGATCTGCGAGGGGGGGATTCTCGGGAATGGTAGGGCCATGGGGTGCCTCCTCGGAGCTTCGACCGGCCCGGCGGGGATGGATTCCCGGACGGACTTGCTCAGTGGCCGTCCCGTCGCATCCGGCGCACGCTCGAACGTGCTCCGCCCCGATGGCGATTCGGATTATAGTACAGGGATGCGCTATGTCTTCGCTCCGCCGCCGCATTCGGCCGTGCGGATCGTCGGTTCGACCGGCTGGTTTCCGGTGCACCGCATCTATTGCGTCGCCCGCAATTACCCCGATCATGCGAAGGAGATGGGCTCCTCCGGCCGCGAGCCGCCCTTCTTCTTCATGAAGCCCGCCGACACCGTCCTGTCGGTCGCCGAAGGGGAGACCGGCGTGCTGCGCTATCCGAGCCTCACGCGCGAGCTGCACCACGAGCTCGAGCTCGTGGTCGCCATGCGGGAAGGCGGTGCGAGCCTCACGCCTGCCGACGCGCAGCGCTGCATCTACGGCTATGCCGTGGGTCTCGACATGACACGCCGGGATCTTCAGACCGAGATGAAGCGGCTCGGCCGCCCATGGTCCATCGCCAAGGCCTTCGACCGGTCCGCCCCCGTCGGTGGCATTACGCCCGCGGCTTGGATCGAGGACATCTCGAAGGTCGAAATCACGCTGGACGTGAACGGAGTGCGCCGCCAACAGGGCAGCGTAGGCGATCTCATCTGGTCGATTCCCGAGATCATCGCGCGCCTGTCGGAGGCATGGGAGATAAAGCCCGGCGACCTGATCTTCACCGGCACCCCGGCCGGCGTGGGCCCGGTGGGTCCCTCCGACCTCATGACTGCCAACGGTACCGATCTCGCGGAGCTGCGAGTCCGCGTCATGCGCGCCTGATGCCCGTGCGCGATGGACGTCGAGGAATTCCGCCGCCTGGGACACGAGGTCATCGACTGGATCGCCGACTACCGAGCGCGCACCGCGCGCGGCGAGCTGCCGGTAATGGCTCGCATCGCTCCGGGAGAGGTGCGGGCCGCCCTGCCTGCCTCACCGCCTGCCGAGCCGCAGGCTCTCGATCGCGTGCTCGAGGATCTGGCGCGCGTGATCGTTCCCGGCTGTACCCACTGGCAAGACCCGCGCTTCTTCGCCTATTTCCCGTCCAATAGCTCGCTTGCGGCGGTGCTTGGAGATTTTCTGAGCACGGGCCTCGCGCAGCTCGGCCTCAACTGGCAGGCGAGCCCGGCGCTCACGGAGCTCGAGGAGCTGACCACCGACTGGCTGCGCCAGATGTTGGGGCTTTCCGACGCCTGGAGCGGCGTCATCCAGGATGCGGCCTCCACCGCCACGCTCGTGGCGCTGATCTCAGCCCGCGAGCGCACCACCGATCATGGGTCCGCTCGGGGTGGCCTGCAGGCGAGCGAGCGGCCACTCATCGTCTATGCCTCGGGTCAGAGCCACAGCTCCGTGGAGAAGGCGGCTCTCCTCGCCGGCTTCGGACGCGAGAACCTGAGGGTCATCGCCGTGGACGATGCGTTCGGCATGAGCGCGGACGCACTTCGCCGCACGATCGAGGCGGACCGGGCTGCGGGACTCTCGCCATGCGCCGTCGTCGCCACGGTAGGCTCCACCGCCACCACTGCCGTTGATCCCCTCGAGGAGATCGCGGGCATCGCGCACGCGCAAGGTCTGTGGCTGCACGTCGATGCGGCCATGGCGGGCTCGGCCATGATCCTCCCGGAATGCCGTCCTCTCTGGCGGGGGATCGAGCTGGCGGACTCCCTGGTACTGAATCCTCACAAGTGGCTCGGCGCCTCCTTCGACTGCTCCACTTACTTCGTGCGCGATGCGCAGCACTTGGTGCGGGTGATGTCCACCAACCCGAGCTACCTGCGGACTGCCGCCGATGCGAAGGTCAGAAACTATCGCGACTGGGGCATACCGCTCGGCCGGCGGTTCCGGGCGCTGAAGCTTTGGTTCCTCATTCGCGACCAGGGCGTGCAGGGTCTGCAGCAGCGCTTGCGCAGAGACCTCGGGCATGCCCGCTGGCTTGCCGGGGAGATCGACGCTACGCACGGGTGGCAGCGCCTGGCGCCGGTGCCGTTTCAGACGGTGTGCGTGCGTCACGTGCCGCTCGGGGTGACGGGTGAGGCTCTCGATGCGCATACGCTCAACTGGGTACGCCGCATCAACGACTCAGGCCGCGCTTATCTCGCCCCCGCCATGCTCGGCGAGCGGTGGATGGTGAGGGTGTCGTTCGGAGTCGAGGCGACGGAGCACGAGCACGTCGTGGCGCTCTGGAGCCAAATGCGCGACGAGGCGGAGCGCGGCGGCTGACGGTCAGCTCTGGCGCAGCAGCAAGTTGCCCCTGGCATCAGCAGCGCAACTCCAGCGCCAAAGTCAGCACGGCTCGTGCGACGCGCTCGCGATCCTCGAGCGAGCGCATCAAGGTATCGCAGACCCGTGCCGGTATGTGGATGTGTTTCGCAAGCCCGGCATCGCGCTCATCGAGCACAATGCCGTCGATGAGACCGCGGTAGTGCTCGAGCACCGTGAGCGGGGAGGGCGCGAGACCGAGCTCTCTCATGATCTTCGCCGTCGGCCCCTTCACCGCGGAGTCCCCGATGATCGGCGACACCGCGATGACCGGAGCGCCGCGTGCACGCAGCGCCGCACGCATGCCTGGCACCGCAAGCGCCGGGTCGATGCTGAGGTACGGGTTCGAGGGAGCAATGACGATTGCTTGCAGCGAGGCATCGTGGAGCGAGGCGGCAGCAGCGCCCGAGATGTTCGCCGCCTGCGCGCCCTGGAACCGCAGCGCCGTGACTGCGGGGCCGCAACGCTCGCGCACGAAATATTCCTGGAACGCGAGCTCCCCCGCCGCGGTACCGACCACCGTGCGGACCGGATCGTCGCTCATCGGGATCACGCGGGACGGAACGCCCAATCGATGTGCCAGGTCCGCCGTGATGTCCGTCAACGTCTCGCCGGCTGCGCGGCGCCGCGTTCGCTCGATGTGCATGGCCAGATCGCCGTCACCGAGCCTGAACCAGGCGGGTCCGCCAAGTGTTTGAAGGACTTCCATGAAGGTCCAGGTCTCATCCTTTCGTCCCCATCCGAGCTCGCAGTTGGCAAGTCCCGCCAGAGTGTAGACGGTGGTGTCGATGTCGGGTGAGATGGCGAGGCCGAGGTGCTCGAAGTCATCACCCGTGTTGACGATGATCCGCAGCGCTCCGGGAGCCAGCACGCGCTGCAGACCGAGGCAGAGCTTCGCGCCACCGATCCCGCCGGTGAGCGCCAGGATGAAATCGCTCAACGGAAGAGATCCTCCTCGAGAGGCCGGATCAGCTGCGCGGCCGGCACGGCGGGTGCCATCGGCCTGAGGCCGCTGATGAGCACGGCCGGCCGTCCCTCCGCACCCTCACCCATCAGGAGGCCCGCCGCCGATGCGAGTTGGTCCGCCAGCGCGACCTCGGTCACCTCGAGCCTGCGACCGTTGCGATCCGCCTCACCGCGTCGGTCGAGCAAGGCGGGCACCCCCGCTGCGCCGAGCGCGACGTTGGTGACGCCTTTTCGCCACGGGCGGCCGAAGCTGTCGCAGATGATCACACCGACATCGAAGTCGTATCGCTCGATGAGAGCGCTGCGAAGCGTCGCGGCTGAGCCGTCAGGATCGCGCGGAAGCAGGAGCACGCGATCCTTCCCGCCCACGTTGGAGCGGTCGATACCCGCATTCGCCATCACATAGCCCAGTCGATGGCGTACGATGAGCACGTCCGGCTTGGCGCGCACGACCTCGACCGACTCGCAAAGCGCGAGCTCCACCACGCGGGGGTCCTTGCGGGTGAGCGCCGCAAGCCGCGCGGCGCGTGGCGAGACGGTCACGGTCTCCAGGTCCACGTAGCGTCCCTCGGCCTTGGAGACCACTTTTTGGGCGATGACGAGAACGCCATGCGGCTGCGGGGCGCCGTCGGTGTGAAGCGGAACCGGCAGCCTACCGAGGGCTGTTCCGAGGATGCCGGCGAGGTCGTCGCCGGGCTGGATCTCGCCGATGTCCGGCAGAGCGGTAAGGGTCAGGGTATGCAAAGGAGTTCTGCGGGGATACGGGGTGAACGGCGGGGTCGTCAGCGCGTCGGGCTCGAGATGCCGGCGCGCTTTTGCCTGGCGCCGCAGCGTAGTTTAGTCTGGAACACGAAACCTCAACAGTACCCATGAGCGCCCATGTCCAGCTTCAAGGCTTTACGCGTACAGCAGGGGCCCGCCGGGCGCTTTTCGCGTCTGGAGTCTGTCAGCCTCGATGATCTGACTCCTGGGGAGGTCGTCATCCGCGTGGCCTACTCCTGCCTCAATTACAAAGACGCGCTGGCCGTGACCGGCAAGGGCCCCATCGCCCGAGGCTATCCGCGAACGGCGGGGATCGACCTCGCGGGCGTGGTCGAGGCGAGCTCGGATCGCGCCTATCGGCCCGGGGACCGTGTGCTCGCCACCGGTGCCAACCTCGGCGAATCGCTCGATGGAGGCTTGGCGGAGCGGGCGCGGTTGCCTGCGGCGGCGCTCGTGCCCCTGCCCACCGGGCTGAGCCTCTTCGAGTCCATGGCGCTCGGCACTGCGGGTTTCACTGCCGCGCTCGCCTTGCGGCGGCTCCTCGAGAATCATCAGGTCCCGGAGCGCGGCCCCATCGCCGTCACCGGGCCGACCGGGGGAGTCGGCGGCATCGCCCTTGGGCTTCTGAAGCGGGCGGGCTTCACCACGGCGGCGATCACCGGCAAGCCGGATTCGGCGCCATACCTGCGCGAGCTCGGTGCTGATGAGGTGATCGCGCGAGCCTCACTCGTGACTCTCGGCAAACCGCTCGAGACGGCGGTCTGGGGCGGCGCGGTCGATAACCTGGGCGGGGAGACCCTCTCGTATCTGACTCGTACTGTCAGACCCTGGGGCAACATCGCCTGTATCGGCCTGGCGCAATCCCCGGTCCTCAATACCACCGTCATGCCGCTCATCCTGCGCGGGGTCAGTCTCCTCGGCATACATTCCGTCGAGGTGCCGCGCCCGTGGCGGCTGGCCGTGTGGGAGAAACTCGCCGGTGAATGGAAGCCGAACGGTATCGAGCGCCTGATCGTGCGCGCGGTCATCGGCCTGGAGGACGTGCCGGGCGCCTGCGAGGCACTGATAGCGGGCGAGGCGCGCGGCCGATACGTCGTAAGAATTGGTGGTGATCTCTAAAGTGGCGGGAGCGGAGGTACCCATGATCGAGCATGCGTCCCAAGTCGGCGCGGCGGACCCGGAGGCTGCCAAAATGTTCCGGAAGTGCATGCGTGCAATGGGCGGCTGGCTTCCGACGGGAGCACCCTCGCCACAGAGCGCTTCAATCCAAGGCTCCCGTCGCAGGCGCCAGCCTATCTGGCGTGGCAGCGCGCGAAAGCCTTTGCGCAGTCTGCTGCGCTAACTGACCGAGCCGTCGCTCTTCTTTCGGTCCCGCGCGGTCGTTGGGGAGGCTGATGAGGACGGCGCCGATCGGTTGGCCGTCTACCTCAAAGATAGGTGCCGCGATGTTGGTCGAGCTTGCGAACACGTCACCTCGGCTGACGGCAAAACCGTTCGCAAGCGTCCATCGGTATTTATTTAGCAAAGTCCGGTCCGGCGCTTCTCGGAGATATAGAAGCTGCTGCGTCGCCGACATATAGGGCAGAATGGCCCAGGCTGTGGCGCTGGCCCGTGCCGGGATCACCAAGCCGACCGGCGGTGCGCTGCGCACGTAGTGCGTGCTCTCAACCACGTCAATCACGATGAATTTGCCGTCGGCCGGCACGTTGAGGAGCACTGTTTCGCCAGTGATCTTTGAAAGCTCTTCGAGTGGACCGCGCGCCCGTCGGCGCAGATCGTGAGTCCCAAACGCGTGCTGGGCAACGATATGGATCTGCGCTGTCAATTCCCAGCGGGTCGGCTTAGCGGTTGCCGCTCGAATCCAGCCCTCCTCCACAAGGGTGGCGATCGCCCGCTGCGTGGCTGCCAAATTTGCCTCGAGCAGCCGCGCTAATTCGCTGAGCCCGATCGGCTGGTGCTTCGCAATCTGTGCCAGGGCCGCCAGGATACGAGCGCCGCTTTGGCTGGATTTGACCGGCATAGCGTTTTGGCCTAAGGTAATCTACTAATGATTAATCTTATCACATAGCGATAGATGGCGCACGGACTTTGGCGGCTACAAGCGAGACGGAATTAGATGTCAATGAACTGTCAATGAACGCTTGGCCTGTACGCAAAGTCGGCGTGCTCGGCTGCTATTCCGTCGCGGTACCACGAAATCGGTGCATGACGCAGCGTTACAAAAAGCATATCCAGGCGACTGGCCCGCGAATCGACATGCCCCGCCCGCGGCCGGGGCAAATGGAGACCTTATATGACTATCACCACAACACCGTTGCGACCTGACCTGTCGTTCGGCGCCCGGATCCGTGGCCTGACCGAGGCGGCTTTGCAGGACGGAGCGGTGTGCGACGAGATCAGGCAGGTCTTTCAAGACCGCGGCATGATCGTCTTCGAGGGGATGGCACCGTCTAACCGTTTGCAGGTGCAGCTCAGTCTCGTCTTCGGGCCGTTGAAAGAACATCCGGTTGCCGCGGTGGACCGGATCGATCCGGAGACTATGGCTGGAGCCATTCGCATCAGTTGCAATCCCGAAACGGCCGACATAGTCGAAATCGATGGCAAGCCGTACTCGAGCTGGCTGCCCTGGCATTTCGATCACTGCTACAACAACGAGCTGAACCGTGCCGGCGTTCTTCGCGCAATCGAGATCACCCCAAATGGCGGGCAGACCTGTTTCATGGATGGGATTGCGCTGTATCGGGCGTTCCCAGCGCAGCTCCTGCAAAGAATCGAAGGATGTTCAGTCATTTATTCGATGGACATGCAGCCAGCGCACATCCGGTTCGGCCGCCCGGACAATTTCCGGGTCCTTCAAGTCGATCCCGCGCAGGTGGCCATCCTGGAGCAGGCGAAGGCATCTCCACGCGCTATCCACCCGGCAGTCTGGACCCGGGCTACTGGTGAGAAAGTGCTGCATGTTTCGCCTTGGATGTCTGAAGGCATCGAAGGTCTGGACGGGCCGCAAGGCGATGCCCTGCTGGCAGAAGTCGCACTCGAGATCAATCGGCTCGCGGACGCGGGCGCCTATATGCACGACTGGCACCCTACCGACATGTTGATCTGGGACAACTGGCGCATGCTGCACCGGGTGACCGGCTGCACCCCGCCACATCCGCGTTCCATTCAGCGTACGACCATCAAGGGTGATTACGGCCTCGGCCGGTTCGAGGACGGTGTGCGCGGCAGGTATCAGGTACTGGAACGTACGGTCTGATGCATTCAGCTGAATGGGGAGAAGACTCATGGCCGATTGCAAGGTGATCGAAGATAAGACGACAACCGGTGCGGAGCCGCCGCTGCGTGCGCTGCGCCGCGAGCTGGCGCCGGTGCTGGTTGATATGCAGCGTCGCGGCGCGACGGCAACCATGCCGGGCGTGCGGCATGAGGACGTCAGGTTCTATCTCGACGACGCACAGTTTGTCCGTGAACAGCAATTGCTCTTCCGGGAGATTCCGCGTGTCGCCTGCCTCTCCTCTGAACTGCCGGAGCCCGGGAGCTTCCATACGTCCGTCGACGCCGGCGTACCCATGTTGCTGTCACGAGGCAAAGACGGCCGAGTCCGCGCCTTTCTCAATATCTGTCCGCACCGCGGCTCACGACTGGTGCGCACGGCTGGCGGCAAGGCTCATCGGTTCACGTGCCGCTTCCATGGCTGGACTTTTGATACTACCGGCAGAGCCGTAGGCATTCCGGAAGAGAACTATTTCTGCGCCGATATTGATCCGCAGAAACATCTGTTGGCCTGCCCGGCCGAAGAGCGCCATGGTCTTGTATTCGTCAAGACATCGCCAGGATCCGGCATCGATCTTGATGCTCATCTGGGTGCACTGGACCGCGACCTGGCGGCAATCGGTCTCGAGACTGCGCAGATAATCCATTCGGACACGTTGCAGGTGTCGGCGAACTGGAAATATGGTCTCGATACCTTCTTCGAGACGTATCACCTCAACTCGTTGCACAGAGAAACCTTCCGCGGCCTGTTTTCGCCGGTCAACGTCTTCGATACGTTCGGGCCGCACCACCGTTACACGTTCGCGCCGCTTAACCTCGCCAAATGGATCGCCATGGCTGAGAGCGACTGGGACGTCGACGCGATTCCACTTCAGTACTTCCTGTTTCCCAACACCATCATCTCGGTGGGATCTACCAGTCGAAGCGGAGCGACCGTCAATGTGCATCAGATACTGCCCAGTTCAACCGGTCATTTCGCCTCGCGGCTGTCATATTGCGTGCTCGGCGGCATCCGGTCACCAGAACACAGGACGGAGATTGATGCCGCCTACGAGACGGCGCGGCGTGCCTTGGTGAACGAGGACTACTCGGTGGTAGGTGAAAGCTACCCGGGCTTCGCGGCGTTGCCTGCCGGGACGACTATGCCGATCGGTCGCCAGGAGATAGGGGTTCAGAACTTTCATCGCAACGTTGTCCGGTTGCTCGGCAATTGAGCATCGGCTGGCCCGAAACGTTGCCCGACCGTGTGCTCGATCTGATAAGAAGCGCCTCCTTTGCTCAATATACGACCGTGAGCGCTGCGGGCGTACCTATCGATACACCGGTATTGATCTTTCCTAGCGAGAATCTACAGACCATCAATCTCGCCACCGGCCTGTCCTATCCCGCCAAAGCCGAGCGGGCGCGCCGCAACCCGCGTGTCGGCCTGCTGATCGAAGGTGGGCCGAGCGAGCCGGTGATCTCCATTGCCGGCATGGCCGCCGTCAGGGATTCCGATCTTCAGGGCAACGTGGATCGGTACCTGGTCGAGGCGGCCTATTCCCTTGCTCACGACCCGGACTGGTCACTCGCGCGCCAGGCGGTCTGGTATTGGACCCGCATTATCGTCGAGATCACGCCGGCCGGGGT
>JAKBCR010000207.1 GCA_021807675.1 Pseudomonadota bacterium | reverse complement strand
TTGTCAACGGGTGCGTACCAGTCTGCGGGGTATTTCAACCCTGCGCTCGAGGTCCCGGTCCAGGCCGGAGTCCACTTCTGAAGTCTGCGCTCGAGGTGCGATGATGAGCGAGCTGATTGCCGCGGAGCACGCGGGAAGAGTGATCGATGGCCTGCGCACGATCGTCGGCGCGCCCAATCTATTCGCGGGGGCGGACATCGAGGACCGCTACCGCGTGGACGTCATGCAGAAGCATCACGCGCGTCCGCTCGCGGTGGTGCGGCCGGCGGACACGACGCAGGTAGTCGAGATCATCAAAATCGCTGCTCGAGCGGCCGTTCCAGTCACGCCGCTCGGAGGCCGGACCGGCGTCGTGGGCGGCGGCGTGTGCCGCGACGGCGGCATCGTCCTCTCGCTCGAGAGAATGAACCGCGTCCTCGAGGTCGACGACTCATCCATGACCATGACGGTAGAGGCGGGGGTTCCCTTGCAGCAGGCCCAGGAAGTTGCGGAAGCGCACGGCTTCATTCTTCCGCTCGATCTGGGCGCTCGGGGCTCGGCGACGATCGGGGGCAACATCGCGACGAACGCCGGTGGCGTGCGCGTCTTACGCTGGGGAATGACACGGGACATGGTCTTGGGTCTCGAGGCCGTGCTGGCGAACGGTGCCGTGGTCAGCTCGCTTTCGAAGTCGCTGAAGGACAACGCGGGATATCACTGGAAGGACCTGCTCATCGGGAGCGAAGGCACTCTGGGGGTGGTTACCCGGGCGGTGTTGCGCCTGCGGCCGCTACCTGCCAGCACGCAAACGGCATTGCTCGCCCTCGGAGGATTCGAGAGCGTCCCGGCCCTGCTCCGCCGGCTCGAGGGGCGGTTCGCGGGACAGCTGTCGAGCTTCGAGTTGATGTGGCAGGACTTCTATGATTACGTTACGGCCGCCCAGCTGAATACGAGGCGTCCGCCGCTGCCACCCGGCTCGCCGCTCTACGCACTGGTCGAGACCCTCGGCTCCGATCCCGTTCGAGACCTCGAGCTCTTCCAGGAGGGCCTGCACGAGGCGGGCGAGGCGGGACTGATCGAGGACGCGGTCATCGCACAGACGGCGCGGGAGCGCGGTAATCTCTGGGCCGTTCGCGATGATCTGACGGAGCCCTTCAAACCGCTCTTCCCGCTCGCGGCCTTCGACGTGAGTCTCGCATTGAAGGACATGCCGGCGTTCGTGAGGGATTCGAGAGCTGCCGTGCTCGCGCTCTATCCGTCATCGACGATCCTTTACTACGGCCATGCCGGAGACGGGAATCTGCACGTCGCCGTGGCTCTGGACCGAAGCGGCCCGGACGCCGAGACGAAGGTCGAGACGGCGGTGTACGGTTGCATTCGCCAGTACGGCGGATCGATCTCGGCGGAGCATGGGGTCGGAACCGCGAAGCGGACCTACATCGGATACACCCGATCGAAGACGGAGCTCGCGCTCATGCGCTCGATCAAGCAGGCGCTCGATCCCGACAACATCATGAATCCCGGCAAGGTTCTGCCCGACCGCGACTGAGCCGGTAAGGAGGCATCATGCGGACTCTCTCCCCCCAACTGCGCAAAGTGGCGGACGGCTCGGATTACGTGGGTGAAAGCCCGCAGTGGTCGCAGGCCCAGGAGGCGCTCTACTGGGTGAGCTGCGAGCACCCGTCGGTCCTTCAACGTTGGCATCCCTCCAGCGGTGAGCGTAGATCCTGGCCGGTGCCTCAACGCATCGGAGGGTTCGTGCTCAAGCGCTCTGGGGGCGCATTGGTTGCGCTTGCGGACGGGATTTACGACATGGACCTTGCGACGGGCGCGCTCACCCGGCGCGTCGGCTCGCAGATGGCGCACGCCTCACTGCACGAATGCCGTTGCGACCGGACGGGAAGATTCTGGGTGGGCGCCATCGATCGGCGCGTCGGACCGGACAATCTGCTTCCGTCCGGGGGATCGCTCTTTCGGCTCCAGGGCGGGCGCCTCGTGGCCATTGCCGAGGGTATCAGTTGCTCGAACGGTCTCGCGTTCAGTCCGGACGGCACGACCCTCTATCACACCGATTCGCCTACGCGCATCGTCAACGCGTGGACGCTCGATCCGGGCACCGGAGCGGTGAGCCGCAAGCGCGAGTTCGTCAGGCTCGCGCCCGAGGAGGGCTTTTGCGACGGAGCCACGGTCGATGCCGAGGGCGGTTACTGGATGGCGCTCGTCTTTACGGGCAGGCTGCGGCGCTATCTGCCCGATGGGACGTTGGATCTGGAGGTCGAGTTGCCTTTCTCCAATCCCACGAGCCTCGCCTTTGGCGGTCCGGAATATCGGACCCTGTTCATCACCACGACCCGCATGTCGATCGGAACGCCCCTTCGCGGCGAGCCGATGCACGGGAGCGTCTACGCCCTCGATGCGCCCTGCCATGGCATTGCGGAGCCGCTGCTCAAAGATTGATGCCAGCGGCCCCCCCCGCGGGGCCGCATGATTCGAGTTCTCTCGAGAAGAGGAGTATTGCGATGAGTGAGAATGCGAGTGAGCCCCAGGCGAAGCGCTTTGCGATCTTCAGAGCCCGGGATGCGCGCACGGATGTCGAGACGGGTTTCATGCGGATCGAGCCGTTCAGCGAGGTGGCGGCACAGGGAGCGGCTCGTGCGCTCGAGGCGGGGCTCGCCAACGGCTCGGAGCTGAAGCTGCTCTTCGAGATGCCGGGCTTCAGCCTGGTGTACGCCTGGTTCAAGAGCGGCTATCCGCTTCCGCGTCACACCCACGACAGCGACTGCCTCTACTACGTGCTCGCCGGCTCGCTGAAAATCGGCACCGAGGAACTGGTGGCCGGCGACGGATTCTTCGTCGGCAGCGAGGCGCCTTACACGTACACCCCGGGTCCCGCAGGCGTCGAGGTGCTCGAATTCCGCGCGACGAACCGCTTCAACTTCACGTTGCGCGCCAACACTGCGCAATTCTGGCAGCAGGTGCTCGAGATTGCTCGGGAGCGCCGAGCGGCCTGGGGTGAAGAGCGGCCGCCGTCGCGCTCCAGTGCCTGAGGCTCGTGTGAATCGAAGCGGGCTCTCGGCTCATTCGCACCGGGATGCTCACCGCGGATCGACCACGATCGCGAGGGTTGCCCTAACTCCCGTGTGAGCTCGTCCGCGCCTGGGAATCGGCATTGACTGCGCGCTCGGTCCCTGAATATACTCGTAACTGAACGTTAGTGCATATTGCACAAAATTAATGACAGTTCGATTCAGGAACGTCCGGCATCGCGAATGACCAGGGAGGCGAAATACCGCGGAGGTAATCAGGAACCCATGGCATCTACCCAGGCGCCGGACCGGCGTACGCTTCTCGACATGTATCGCCGTGCGACAGCCGTCAAGCAGAACGACGAGCGGTTTCGCGCGGTCATCAAGTCCGGCAAGATCACCGCGACTTATTACTCCCCGCGCGGCCAGGACATCATTCCGGCGGCCGTGTCCGTCAATCTCACCGACCAGGACTATATCTGCACCATTTACCGCGGGATCCACGACATGATCGCCCGCGGAGTGCCGCTGAAGCCGCTCTGGGCGGAGATCGCCGGCAAGGTGACCGGTACCTGCAAGGGCAAGGGCGGCGCGATGCACATCACGCATCCCGCCACGGGAGTCATGGTCACGACGGGCGTCGTCGGCAGCAGCATGCCGATCGCGAACGGGCTGGCGATGGCGGCACAGATCCGGGGCGAGAAGCGCGTTGCCATCGCCTACTTCGGCGACGGGGCGAGCAACATCGGGGCCTTCCATGAAGCCCTCAACCTGGCGGCGGTGTGGAAGCTGCCGGTGGTCTTCGTATGCCAGAACAACGGTTACGGGGAGCACACTCGCTACGAGCTCGCTACTTCGGCGGCAAAGATCTCCGACCGCGCACAGGGCTACCAGATCCCCGGTGTGACGGTGGACGGGAATGAGCCGCTGGCGATGTACGCGGCCGCGAAGACCGCGATAGATCGTGCCCGTGAGGGCGGAGGACCGACACTGATCGAGGCGCTGACGTTCCGATTCTACGGGCACGTCTTCGGGGACGCGGACGCTTACATGGCCAAAGGAGAGAAGGAGGCCGCGATGGCGCGCGATCCGGTGGTGCGGTTCCGCGTGTGGCTCATCGAGAACGGACACGCGACCGAGGCACAATTGAAGGACATGGAGACGGTGATCGAGCGAGATATCGACGAGGCCGTCGAGTTTGCCCTGTCAAGCCCCGTGCCGGATGCGGCGGAATTGAGCCGCGATGTCTTCGCCACGGAGCTGACCCGATGAGCGCCTCTGAGAGCCCGAAGACGATGAATACGCTCCAGGCCGTAAATCTCGCCCTCGACGACGCCCTGGCTTCCGATCCCAACGTCATCCTCCTCGGGGAGGACGTCGGCGACCGTCAGGCGGGCGGTGTGGTCGGGGCGACCAAGGGGCTTTCGTCCAAATACGGCGACGCCCGGGTTCGCTCGACCCCGATCGCCGAGCAGGCGATCATGGGCGCGGCCATCGGGGCGGCGATCGTCGGCATGCGGCCGGTCGCCGAGATCATGCTGATGAATTTCACGACGGTCGCCATGGACATGATCGTCAATCATGCCGCGAAGCTCCGTTTCATGTCGGGTGGGCAGACGCACGTACCGCTCACGATCCGCACCATGACCGGTGCCGGCTTCGGCAACGGCGGCCAACATTCCGATTACCTCGAGGCGTGGTTCGCCCATACCGCGGGCATCAAGGTGGTCGCCCCGTCCACTCCCGCGGATGCGTATGGTCTCTTGCTCTCGTGTATCGAGGACGACGATCCGTGTCTCTTCATCGAGAACCTTCCCGGCTACTGGACGCCGGGTCCGGCTCCCATGCGGGGCCAGCGAATCCCGCTGGGCAAGGCCAATGTGGTGAGAGCCGGACGAGATGTCACGGTGGTGAGCTACGCCCGCACCTTGAACACCTGTGTCGCAGTGGCCGATCGACTGGCGAAGGACGGCGTGGACGTCGAAGTGATCGATCTTCGCACCATCGCGCCTTTCGATGAGGCGACCATTCTCGAGTCGGTGGCCCGAACCGGTCGCGCGGTGATCGTGCACGAGGCGGTCAAGAGCTTCGGCGTGGGGGCGGAGATCGCCGCCCGCATCAACGAGCACCTGCACGAGCAGTTGAAGAGCCCGGTGACCCGCATCGGAGCGCCGCTGTGTCCGGTACCCTTCTCCAAGGCATTGGAGAACGCGTACATACCGAGCGAGAGCGCGATCGAGGAGGCCATCAGGTCCCGCATGTCCAGGAAGAGCCGATGACAACCCAGGTTCTGATGCCGAAGATCGGCTTCTCGATGGAAGAGGGCAGGGTTGCGGAGTGGTTGCTCCCCGATGGCGCCGAAGTGAAGCAGGGCCAGCCGCTCTATTCAATGGAGAGCGACAAGTCGGTTCAGGAGATCGAATCGCCTGCGAGTGGCAGGCTCAAGATCCTCGCTCCTGCCGGCGAGAGCTATCACGTCGGACACGTGTTGGCGGAAATAGAGTAGACGCGTCAACCGATGAGCTCCGCCGGCCGGCCGACTCTGCCGAAAGGGGCGCTCATCGCACGGGGCCTCGAGCCTGGAGCCTGAGGTGAAGCATCTCCTGGTGGTCGGCGCGAGCGGCGTGATCGGCAGCGCGGTCGTCGAGCACGCCTCCCGCCTCCCCGATTGGCAGGTCCTTGCGCTCTCCCGACGTCCACCCGACCTGGAGCCCGAGGCGCGATACCGGCGCCTGGCGGTGGATCTGACTCACCCGGCTCGGTGCGAGGAGGCTCTTCGGCCGCTCAGGGCGCGCGTGACCCATGTCGTGTATGCGGCGGTCTCGGAGGCCTCCGGGCTCGTGGCGGGCTGGAGGGATACCGAGCTCATGCGGCGGAACCTTCAGATGCTGCAGAACGTGCTGCGGCCCCTCGCGGGCTCTCCTAGCCTGCGGCAAGTGGTGCTGATGCAAGGCACCAAAGCGTACGGGGCGCACCTCCATCCCATCTTACTTCCGGCGATGGAGGACGCGCCTCGCGATCCGCACGAGAACTTCTACTGGCTGCAAGAGGATTTCCTCCGCCAGATCAGCGCACAGGAAGGCTGGTCATGGACGGTACTCCGTCCCCAGATCGTTCTCGGCGGCGCCTGCGGCGTTGCCATGAACCCCATCCCCGTCATCGGCGCGTATGCGGCCATTTGCCGGGAAGAAGGCTCGGCATGCGGCTTCCCCGGCGCGCACGTGGCGATCTGGGAGGCGGTCGACGCGAGACTCGTGGCGCAGGCTTGCATCTGGGCGTTCGAGCAGCCTCATGCGCGCAACGAAATCTTCAACATTACCAATGGCGACGTATGGGTACCGGGACACCAATGGGCCGCGATCTGCGGGATACTGGGGGTGCCCGTCGGTCCGCCCGCGCCCGTTGACTTCTCGCGGTTCGCGCTGGAGAAGTCGCAGGTGTGGGACCGAATCGCTCGCAGGAATGGATTGCGGCGGATCGGCCTTGCGGAGCTCTTCGGGGAGTCCCACCATTACTTCAACTTGCTGATGTGCAACGGGCAGCCGGCGGCGCCCTGGCCGCCGGCGCTCGTCAGCACGATCAAGATCCGGCAGGCCGGATTCGCCCCGTGCCTCAGCACGTTCGAAAGCCTGCGATACTGGCTCGGCCGGCTCGCGCGCCGCGGCAGTCTGCCCGCGGCTCCTCCTCAACCCACCCACCCGGAGCACGTGGCATGAGACCCAATCCGATTCTCCAGGCGAAGACGAGCGGCACGGCGACGATCGGCGCCTGGCTCACCCTCGGCAACACCTACGTCGCCGAGCTGCTCGGCAAGATGAGCTTCGATTGGATCGTCATCGACAGACAACACGGCAGCATCGAGTGGGACATGGTGGGGCCGGCGATTCAGGCGCTCGAGCTCGGCGGCTCCTCGGCACTCGTGCGCGTCGATTGGAACGAGCCATCGCTCATCATGCGAGCGCTTGATCTCGGCGCGGCAGGGGTCGTGGTGCCGATGGTCTCCTCGGCGGGCGAGGCGAGTCGAGCCGCTGAGGCGGCCCGCTATCCGCCACGCGGCATCCGCTCCTTCGGGCCGACGCGCAACTATTATTCCGCCGATGCGGAGCAGGTCGAGCCGGCATGCATCGTGATGGTCGAGACGCGCGAAGGCATGGCCAATATCGAGGCGATTGCGGCCACTCCGGGGGTGGATGGGATCTTTATCGGCCCGGCGGATCTGGCTCTCGCTTTGGAGGTACCGATATCTCTGCCCATGCACTCCAGCGTGTTGGGCGCGATCGATCAAATGGTGGCGGCCTGCCGGAACGCCGGCGTTTTGGCCGGCGCGGCGAGCTTCGACATCCAGAGCGCCGAGGACTTCTCGCGGCGTGGAGTCCGTCTCCTCACGCTCGGCGCGGACGTCGGCTATTTGAAGAGAGGCGCTCTCCAGGACATCGACTTCGTGAAGGAGTGCCGGCGGCACGGGTCATGAGGCCGCGCTTGCGCCGTCGCAGTGATCCAGCGTGAGGGGACGTGCGGTGTCCGACAGGATCTACATCCTGGATGAGATTGCGGTGCATCAGATCGACAGCGTGAGCGTTCGCGAAGCCTACCTCGAGCGGTACGCGCCCGCGGCGCGGGCGAGGGGGATGCATCTGGAGGGCGCCTGGCGCTCGCCCCCGCTCGAGATCCCGGGGCGCGCCACGACCCTGCATTTTCTCTGGTCGGTGCCCG
>JAKBCR010000206.1 GCA_021807675.1 Pseudomonadota bacterium | reverse complement strand
TCCGGCGCCGTGGTGGCGCGAGAAGCGCGCGCGGCTGGTTGCCGCGCTCGGCACACGCGATGCGGCCTACGTCTACGATCTCGATACGGTGCGGGCCGCGGCGCGCGCGCTCCGCGGCATGGGCTCGATCTCGCGGGTTCACTATGCCATGAAGGCCAACCCGCACCCGGCGATCCTGCGGGCGGTGCGGGACGAAGGCATCGAATTCGAGTGCGTGGCGCGGGATGAAGTCGCGCGGGTGCTGGAACTGTTTCCGCAGCTCGATCCGCGTCGCGTGCTCTACACACCCAACTTCGCAGCCCGTGAGGAATATGCCTGGGCGCTCGCGCGCGGCGTGCAGGTCACGGTCGACAATCTCTACGTGCTGTCGGAATGGGCGAGCCTATTCCGCGACCGCGAGATCTTCGTGCGTATCGATACTGGCATGGGGGTGGGGCATCACCATCACGTGCGAACTGCGGGTGCGCACGCCAAGTTCGGTGTCCCGGTCGCCGATCTCGAGCGGTTGTCTCGGGAGGCGAGCAAGAGCGGCTCGCGTGTGGTGGGGCTGCAGGCTCACGTGGGCAGCGGCATCTTCGATGTCACGACGTGGCAGCGTACGGCCCGGCAGCTGGCCGATCTGTCGCAGCGGTTCGAGTGGGTGCGTGCTATCGACATCGGTGGCGGTCTCGGCGTACCGGAGCGCAACGAGCAGCCGGGCCTTGATCTCGCGAAGCTCGACACGCTGCTCGCGGCGGTGCGGGCCGAGCATCCCCGGCTCGAATTCTGGCTCGAGCCCGGCCGGTTCCTGTCCGCCTGCGCCGGGGTGCTGCTCGCGCGGGTGACTCAGCTGAAGAGCAAGGGAGGCGTCCGCTATGTCGGCATCGCCACGGGCATGAACTCCCTGATCCGACCGGCACTCTATGGCGCATACCATGAGATCGTGAATCTCACGCGCCTGACGGAGCCGGCCACGGAGCTCGTGAACATCGTAGGTCCCATCTGCGAGAGCGCCGACGTGCTCGGTCATGACCGTCTGCTGCCGCCCACCCGCGAGGGTGATGTCATTCTCATCGCCAATGCCGGCGCGTACGGGCATTGCATGAGCTCGTCTTACAATCTGCGGGATCCGGCCGAGGAGCTGGTGCTCTGAAACGCTCGGCGCGACGTTCCTCGGGCGGGCGGTCCGGCCCGACCCGAGTCCGGAAGAAGTCCGCGGGTCATCGCTGGGGCCTGCGCGGCACGCTCGTCGGGGTGCTGCTCGCCGGGCTGCTGGGCTGCGCCGGCTACGTCTACTACCTGGACCTGATGGTCACACATCGATTCGAGGGGCTGCGATGGACGCTGCCTGCGCGCGTCTATGCGGCACCTCTCGATCTATATGCCGGGCTCGATCTCTCGCAGCTGCAACTCGAGCACGAATTGCAGCGCCTCTCCTATCACCGGGTGACGGATCTCGAGCGGCCGGGCACCTACCGCGTAACCGCCGACCGTATCGATGTCGCGTTGCGGCCCGCACGATTCGCTGACGGCAGCCGGCCGGCGACGGTGCTGTCGGTTCACTTCGGGCCCGCGGGCATCCAGGACATGCGCGATGGCTCCGGCCGGCAGGTACCGGTGATGCGCCTCGATCCGCTCCTCATCGGCAGCATCTTCCCAAGCGATGGGGTGGACCGGATCGTGGTCACTCCGGGGCAGGTGCCACCGCTTCTACCGGCGGCCCTGAAGGCGGTGGAGGATCGCACGTTCGATACCAACTGGGGCGTCGACCCCATGGGAATCCTGCGAGCCGCGTGGATCGATCTGCGCTCGCACCGGATCGAGGAAGGCGCCAGCACGCTGACTCAGCAGCTCGTTCGCAGCTACTTCCTCTCGAACCGGCAGACGTTCGGGCGCAAGATCCGCGAAGCCATCATGGCGGTCGCGCTGACCGAGCACTTCAGCAAGGCGGATCTCATGAACGCCTACATCAACGAGATCTTCCTAGGCCAGGACGGCAACCGATCGATTCACGGCTTCGGGCTTGCGAGCGAGTTCTATTTCGGCAGACCGCTCCCGGAGCTCGACCTGTCGCAGATCGCAACCCTGGTCGCGATCGTACGTGGACCGACTTACTATGACCCGCGCCGGCATCCGAAGCGAACGCTCGCGCGGCGCGACCTGGTGTTGAGCATCCTGGCGCAACAGGGAGTCGTCAAGCCCGCACAGGCCCTGGTCGCGCAGCGCCAGCCGCTCGGAGTCACGAGTGGTGCCGAAGGCGCCTATTATCCGGCATACCTCGATCTCGTGCGCCGGACGCTGCAACGCGACTATCCGGAGAAGGAGCTGACCGAGGCGGGCCTCAGGGTCTACACCAGCCTGCAGCCGCGCGTTCAGGAGTTGGCCGAGCGCGCGCTCGATGCGCAGCTGCGGGCGCTCGACAGGCGGCATCACCGCGGCAATGCGAAGCTGGAGGGAGCGGTCGTCGTCACCTCGCCACAGAGTGGCGATGTGCTCGCGATCGTGGGTGGGCGCGATGCGGATTTCGACGGATTCAACCGTGCGCTCGATGCCGACCGTTCCATCGGCTCACTGGTGAAGCCCTTTATCTATCTGACGGCGCTGGAGACCGGACGCTACAGCGCGGCCACGATCATCCAGGACCAGCCCGTGAGCATCAGACTCGCGAATGGCCGCTACTGGCGGCCGCACAACTATACGCGCCGGACCTACGGGCCGGTGCCAGTGGTCCGGGCCCTGGCCGATTCTCTCAATCTGGCGACGGTCGGGGTCGGCATGGCCCTCGGGCTCGATAAGGTCACCGACACGCTGCGCCGCTTCGGGCTACAGCAGATGCCGGATCAGGTCCCGGCGATGCTGCTGGGTGCCATCGACATCTCTCCGCTCCAGGTCGCGCAGCTCTACAACGGGCTCGCGAATGGTGGATTCCGCACGCCATTGCGGGCCGTTCAGGCGGTGGTCAGCGCGAGCGGTAAGCCCCTCCAAGCCTTCCCGGTGCAGGTGACCCAGGTGGCCCCGGCCGCGGATGTCTACCAGGTCGACAGCATGATGGAGCAGGTCATGACGCACGGCACCGGGCTGCCCGCCATTAGGATCCTACCGCCCGGTCTCGTGACGGCGGGAAAGTCCGGCACTTCCTCGCAGGATCGGGACAGCTGGTTCGCGGGCTTCTCGGGAGGCGATGTCGTGGTGGTGTGGGTGGGATACGATCACTACCAGCCGACGGGACTGACCGGCTCGGAGGGCGCGCTGCCGGTCTGGGCTCACCTGATGGCATCGCTAGGCACCCCCTCGCTCGATATGCCGCCGCCGGAGGGGGTGACGGAGACCTGGATCGACTTCCTGACGGGCATGGGGGCGCAGCCCGGTTGCCCCGGCGCGGTGCCGGTGCAGGTGGCCGTGCCGGCCGGCACGCAGGTGCCGCCGATGCCCGGATGCGGGGGAGGGAATACCGGAGGGACGGTGTTTGAGCGGGCCGGACAGTGGCTGCACCGGCTGCTTCATTGAGGTGCCTGACGTGATGAAGCTGACATGGGTTGCACTCGCTCTCGGCGGACTGCTGGCGGGCTGCTCGCTGCTGAGTCCGCCGCAGACCGGCGGCATGGCAAGTTCCGGCGGCCCTGTGTCCGAGGAGCGCCCGACGCCCAGAGCCTACGCCCCGGGCGGAAACAGTGCTGCGACCGCTCAACCGGGACCGTTCGAAGGGACGCCCGCGCAGCCGCCCGCGGCGCCGGCACCGAGACGATTCACTCTCGGGCCGGCAGCCTCGGCGCTCGTGAGCGAGGCGCATGCGCAGGAGCAGAGCCGGAATTTCGGGCTGGCGGCGCAGACGCTCGAGCGCGCGTTGAGCATCGAGCCGCGCAATCCGTTGGTGTGGATCGAGTTGGGGCGTGAGAACATCCTGGCCGGCAACCCGGCGCAGGCGTACGGCATGGGGCGCAAAGCGCTGTACATGGCCAGCGGCGACTCGCGCGCGCAGGCGAATGCCTGGCAGCTCATTGCCGCATCGTTGCGCGCACAGGGGCGCAACGATGAGGCTTACGTGGCCGAGGAGAAGGCGGTCGCACTCCGTCAGAACTGAGCGCCTCAGAGCAGCCGCTGCCAGAGCCGCCAGAACAGAGCCTGAAGGTGCTGCCAGATGCCCTGACGGTGCACGAATTTCCAGTCGATCCGCCGCGCGTGCTGCATGTCCGACCGCATGTCGTTGCGCAGCTGGGCGGCGGTCGAGTCTCCAAGAACCACGACGTCGACCTCGTCGTTCCAAAGAACGCTGCGTTGATCGAAGTTCGAGGAGCCGACGAGCGACCAAATTCCGTCGACTACCATGGCCTTTGAATGGACGATGCCGGTGCGCCGCTCGTATACCTTGACACCCGCTCGCAACAGGCCGCCGTAGTAAGAGCGTTGGATGGCAAGGATCTCCGGTACGTCAGTGTGCGACGGCAGAAGAATGCGAACGTCGACGCCGCGGCGCGCCGCCGCCTTCAGGCCGCTCAGTTCCTGGTGTGTGGGAACAAAGTAGGCTGCCGTCATCCAGATGCTGCTCTGTGCCGTCCTGATGGCCGTCAGCACCGTCGCGTAATAACGGGTAGCGAGCCTCGCCGGGCTGCTGGCGATTACCCGCACGATCTGCCTGCCCTCGGTGTGCTGCGGCCAAGCATCGTCAGGGGCGAGCGGTGGCCCATTCTGCTCGCGCCAGTGCCGACGAAACACCTTATCCAGATCCGGCACGACCGGACCGCGGATCTCGAGATCGAGGTCGTGCCATACCGGATGGGTGGTGGAGGGGTCCCGAGCCCTACCGGCAGTCCCGGAATCGGAGCTGAGGACTCTCGGGGCGCTCTCATAAGTGGTGCTGAGATTCACCCCCCCGACTATCGCGACATCGTCGTCCGCCACCAGGATCTTGCGATGATCGCGGTCGTTTGGCGACTTGGTCGCGCGGAGCGGATTGATGGGGTTGTATTGGACGAGCTGCACGCCGGCCGCACGCAGACGGGAGAAAAAAGCTGCCGGGGTGCCGAGCGAGCCGACGGCATCATAGATGACGCGCACGTGCACGCCTGCGCGGCTCTTGTCTTCCAGGAGCTCACCGATGCGTTGGCCGCCGCTCTTGACGTCCTGAAAGGTGTAATACTCGAGATCCACAAAGTGCTTTGCGCCCTCGATGGCCCGGAACATCGCCGGAAATGTCTGGGCGCCGTCCCGCAGGACCCGCACGCTGTTGCCCGTGTAAAGAGGGCTGTCCGCAACGAGCCGCTCCACCGCCAAATGCCGATCGAGGGCATCGGCGTCCGGTGCCTCCGCGGCGACGCGCGCGAGCACCCTCCCGGCTTGGCGGGTCGACAGCGGCCCGTGTACGCCGTAGACGCGGATCGTGCGCGTTCCGGAGGCTTCCTGCAGCAACTGCCGCTCGTCGACGACCGGAATGCTCGCGCAGCCGGCAAAGCCGAAGGTGGCGATGACGAGCAATAAAAGACTGCGCATGAAACCCGGAGAGCTCCCACCAGGTCACCTCGGGCGGAGGCGACGGAGTGGCTCTCAAGATTCGTTCCCGGAGCGCGCAGTCTCGCGCTTGGGCTGCCGCTCGGTCCCGCAGAACGTGAATAAGACCGCGGCCGTGAAGAGCCGTGCCCCGTCCGTGCAGGGCATTCAACTATGCGGAGTCGTGGCAGAGGTCCGCCAGAATTGTTCCCGGGGCGGCGGACAGGGGCCGCCGCGGCGGCCGCGCCGCCAGGACTTCCGTTGATAGGGCTGCGCTTGGGTGTTGGCAGCAGGAGGGAGCGCTCAGTCCTCGCTTGCAGTGGCGCGGCTGCGGCCGCTGTGCCGCGACTTCAGCTCGGCGACCACGTGCTCGAGCCGCAGTCCTCGGGTGCGCAGGAGGAGGAGCAGATGATAGACGAGATCGGCGGCTTCACCGACGAGCTTATCGTCCGTCTCCACCACGGCGGCCAATGCGACCTCGAGTCCCTCCTCGCCGACCTTCTGCGCGATGCGCTTCGGGCCCTCGGCGCACAGCCGAGCGGTGTAGCTTCCCTCGGGGCGCTCGGCGAGGCGCTGTCCGATCACGCTCTCGAGAGTGCCGAGGAACGCGAGCCGCGCCGCATCGCTCGGCGACTCATCGCCGAAGCAGGTGGCGGTACCCACATGACAAACCGGACCCGCGGGCAGGGCGGTGACCAACAGGCAGTCCCTGTCGCAGTCGGCGCGAACGGCCGTGAGCGTCAGGGTATGGCCTGACGTCTCGCCTTTCTCCCACAGCCGCTGGCGGCTTCTGCTGAAGAAGACGACACGGTTGCGGGTGAGGGTCTCACGCAACGCCTCGGCGCTCATATAGCCCAACATCAGCACGGCGCCGCTTTGCGCGTGCTGAACGATCGCCGGCAAAAGACCGCCGGCCTTGTCGAAGTCGAGCGTCGCGATGTCTGCGAGGGTGAGCGGAGCGCCGGGAGCGGGTGTCTGGCTCATGGTCGGATCGGGATTTGAGCGCTGCGCAGCGCCCGCTTGAGGTCAGGGATGGCGATTGCGCCGCTGTGAAAGACGCTCGCGGCGAGCGCGGCATCGACGCCCGCCTGGCAAAAGACCGCCGTGAAGTGCTCCACCGCGCCGGCTCCGCCCGATGCCACCAGGGGCACGTCGCAGATCTCGCGGACCGCTCGCAGCTGCTCGATGTCATATCCGCGCCGCACGCCGTCGCTTCCCATGCAGTTGAGGACGACCTCGCCCGCGCCGCGCTCCTGGACCTCGCGTACCCAGGCAAGAACGTCGCGGCCCGACTCGCGAGTGCGCTGTGGATCACCGGTGAACTGGTAAGCGCGGTAGCCATCGCTCGTCAGCTGACTGTCGATGCCCACGACGACGCACTGGGAGCCGAAGCGCCTGCTCAGCGCCCCGATGAGGTCTGGATCAGCGAGGGCCGGCGAGTTGATCGAGACCTTCTCCGCGCCGGCGTTGAGGATCTCTTCGGCATCGGCGACCGAGCGGATGCCGCCCGCCACGCAGAACGGAATGTCGAGCACGCGTGCGACCCGCCGCACCCAGCCGCGATCCACGGAGCGCCGCTCGGGACTCGCGGTGATGTCGTAGAAGACGAGCTCGTCCGCGCCCTCGTCACGGTAGCGGGAGGCGAGCTCCATAATGTCGCCCACGACGCGGTGGTCGCGGAAGCGCACGCCTTTTACGACTTGACCGTCGCGGACGTCGAGACAGGGAATGATGCGTCGGGCAAGAATGGTCGCAGCTCCTCGGGTCTGATGCGCTCTTCGAGCAATGCTTTGCCGCTCACCGCCGCGGTGACACCGATCCGGGCGAGCGCCTCGAGATCGGCCGCGTCCCGCACTCCGCCCGAGGCCTGCCAGGCAATTCGCGGCGAGCGCTCGACAGCATCCCGATACAGCTCGAGATTGGGACCGGTAAGCGCTCCGTCGCGCTCGATGTCGGTACAAAGAACATTTCGCACTGCGGCCGCCGGGTACGCGGCCAACGCCTCCCAAAGCGAGATCGCCGTGCCGGATTTCCAGCCGCGAGTGCGCACCTGCGGCTGTCCATCGGGGTCGTGGCGGATGTCGAGCGCCAGGCAGATGCGGTCCGCCCCGAACCGGTTGCTCCAGCGGATGACATCGTCCGGCCGCTCCACCGCTGCACTGCCGATCACTACCCGCTCGACCCCGCTCGAGATCAGATCCTCGATGATCTGCGCCGACCGGATCCCCCCGCCCACCTGCAGCTTGAGTCCCCCTTGCGCCGCGAGATCGG
>JAKBCR010000205.1 GCA_021807675.1 Pseudomonadota bacterium | reverse complement strand
CCGCTCGATCGGACAGGGCGGCGAAGTACTCTGCATCGTGGCGTAACGGAGAGCAATCCATGTCGAGAATTGCCAAAGCGCCGGTCGATCTGCCGCAGGGCGTCACCGCCACGATCGTGGACAGCGCCGTGACGCTGAAGGGCGCCAAGGGCTCGTTGAGCCTCACCCTGGGGCCGGGCGTAACGGTCGTGCAGGCGGAGAAGCGTCTCGAGGTCAAATACACCGATCCCGGACAGCCGCGCACGCTCGCCGGCTCTGCACGCGCGCACCTTGCCAACATGGTGCAGGGAGTCACCAAGGGCTACGAGAAGAAGCTCGAGCTCGTCGGCGTGGGCTTTCGGGCGCAGGTGCAGGGCAAGGTCCTCAACCTCACCCTCGGTTTCTCTCACCCGGTGAATTTTGCCATCCCGGAGGGCATCACCATCGAGACGCCGAGCCAGACCGAGATCATCGTGAAGGGTGTCGATCTCCAGAAGGTCGGACAGGTGGCCGCGGAAATCCGCGATGTCCGACCGCCTGAGCCGTACAAGGGCAAGGGCGTGCGCTACTCGAACGAGAAAATCTCCCTGAAAGAAGGGAAGAAGAAATGATTACGTCGAAGAAGGACCGGCGCCTGCGCCGTGCCGTCAAGACCCGGGCGCATATCCGCGATCTCGGCATTGCGCGCCTGACCGTGCATCGCACCCCGCGACACATCTATGCGCAGGTCACCGATCCGGCCGGCGCCATGGTGATCGCCGCCGCCTCGACTCTGCAGGAGTCAGTGCGCCAGGGCCTCAAGGGCACCGGCAACGTCGATGCGGCCAAGGCGGTGGGCCGCGCCATCGCGGAACGCGCACAGGCCGCGGGCGTGAAGAAGGTCGCCTTCGACCGCGCGGGATTCCAATACCACGGGCGCGTGCAAGCGCTCGCCGAGGCCGCGCGCGAAGCGGGCCTCGAATTCTAGCCCCAAGGTAGACGACATATGGCAAGAGTGGAAAAAGGCCAGTCCCAGGACGAGCTCGTCGAAAAGCTCGTCGCGGTGAATCGCACGGCGAAGGTCGTCAAAGGCGGCCGGCAGTTCGGCTTCACGGCGCTCACCGTGGTGGGCGATGGAGCGGGCCGGGTAGGCTACGGCTTCGGCAAGGCTCGTGAGGTGCCGGTGGCCATCTCCAAGGCGATGACCCAGGCCAGAAAGAGCATGGTGACCGTCGCACTGCGAAACGATACGCTGCATTACGCTGTCAAAGGAATGCACGGTGCCACGCGTGTGCTCATGCAGCCGGCCTCGGAGGGAACCGGCGTCATCGCGGGCGGCGGCATGCGCGCGGTGCTGGAGTGCGCCGGTATCCGCAATGTGCTCGCCAAGAGCTACGGCTCGCGCAATCCCATCAATGTCGTGCGCGCGACGGTGAATGCGCTGGCACAAATCCGCTCGCCGGAGGAGATCGCGGCGAAGCGCGGCAAGAGTCTGGAAGAGATCACGGGCTGACGCGCATGAACGCAGCACAAAGCAAGGAGCTGAAGGTCACGCTCGTGAGGAGCCTGCACGGTCAGCTCGCCAACATCGCCGCCAGCGCGCGCGGCCTGGGATTGCGGCGCATCCGCCAGACGGTCTGCGTCGCGGACACGGCGGAGAATCGCGGCATGATCCAGACCGCCGTGCACCTCCTGAAGGTCGAGCGCGCGAGCTAGAGAAGGGCCATACAGACCATGCGACTCAACACACTCAAGCCTGCCCCCGGCGCCAAGCGGCCCCGGCTGCGCGTGGGACGCGGCGCCTCCGCCGGCCAGGGCAAGACCTGCGGCCGAGGCGTCAAGGGCCAGCGCGCGCGCAAGGGCGGTTACCACAAAGTGGGCTTCGAGGGCGGTCAGATGCCCATTCAGCGGCGGCTGCCGAAGGTCGGCTTCCGCTCTGCCATGAGGGCGACCCGGGCCGAAGTCAGGCTCGATGAGCTCGCCCGCGTCGAGGGCGAGACCGTCGATCTCGAGGCGTTGAAGAAGGCCGGTGTCGTGCCGGCGGAGGCCGAGCGCGCCAAGGTCGTGCTCTCGGGCTCTTTGGCCAAGGCCGTGACGCTCAAGGGCATCAAGGCCACCAAGGGCGCGCGGGCGGCGATCGAAGCTGCCGGCGGCAAGATCATCGACGAGGCCTGACGGACTCGCGGCGGACCGCCGCAGGCCATCGTTTCCATCAAGACGGACCGCAAGACAGTTAATCGTGGCGAAATCGACAACCGGAAATCCAGCCGCCGCTCTGAGCGAAGCTGCCCGCTTCGGGGAGATTCGCGCGCGCGTGCTGTTCCTGATCGGCGCCATGATCGTCTACCGGATCGGCACCTTCATTCCGGTGCCGGGCATCAATCCGGCCCAGGTCGCTCGCTTCTTCAGCGAGCAGTCGGGGACGATCTTCGGCATCGCGAACCTCTTCTCCGGCGGCGCGCTGCAGCGCATGTCGATTTTCGCGATGAACGTGATGCCGTACATTTCGGCCTCCATCATCATCCAGATGATGTCCATGGTCGTGCCGAGCCTGATGGAGCTGCGCAAGGAGGGTCAGGCAGGCCAGCGCAAGATTACGGAGTACACCCGCTACGGCTCGCTCATCCTCGCCGTCATCCAGTCGTTCGCTGCCGCAGGCGCGCTGGTCAAGGGAGGGATGACTCTGATGGCTGGCCCGCAGTTCCTGCTGGTCGCCACGATCACCATGACCACCGGGACGATGTTCCTCATGTGGCTCGGCGAGCAGATCACCGAGCGCGGCATCGGCAACGGCATCTCCATGATCATTCTCGCCGGCATCGTGGCGCGGCTGCCCTCGGCGATCGGCGGAATGTTCGAGCAGGTGAGCAGCGGGGAAATGCAGGGCCCGTTCGCGCTGCTCCTCATCATCATCGTGGTCGCGGTCACGGCGTTCGTCGTCTACATGGAGAGCGCGCAGCGGCGCATCACCGTCAACTACGCGAAGCGCCAGGTGGGGCGGCGCATGTACGCGGCGCAGAGCAGCCATCTGCCGTTCAAGATCAACATGTCGGGCGTCATCCCGCCGATCTTCGCCTCGAGTTTGCTGCTCTTTCCGGCGACGGTGGCGAGCTTCGTCGGCACCGGCAAGGGCGCCTTCGCGGGCTACATGCAGGAGATCGCGGCCGCGCTCGGCTACGGGCAGCCGCTGCAGATGGTGATCTACGGGGCGCTGGTCATCTTCTTCTGCTTCTTCTACACGGCGCTGGTGTTCAACTCCCGCGATACCGCGGACAACCTGAAGAAGTCGGGGGCCTTCATCCCCGGCATCCGCCCCGGCCAGCAGACCGCCGATTACATCGACCGGGTGCTGACGCGCCTGACCCTCTGGGGCGCTTTTTACGTGACGGCCGTGTGCATCCTGCCGGAGTTCCTGGTCGCGCAGCAGGGCACGCCCTTCGCCTTCGGCGGCACTTCGCTCCTCATCGTCGTCGTGGTGGTGATGGACTTCAGGGCGCAGCTTTCGGCGCACCTCATGTCCCACCATTATCCCGGACTCCTCAAGAAGGCCAACCTGCTTGGCTATGGCCGCACGGGGTCCAGCTGATGATCCGAGTAACCGCCGCTACCTGTCGCGGGGCGCTTCGCCCCGCAGAGAAGTTACGCGCAGCGCATGAGAATTACCTATGAAAGTCAGACCCTCAGTCAAGAAGATCTGCAAGAACTGCAAGATCGTGCGCCGCCGGCGCGTGGTTTACGTCATCTGCTCCGATCAGCGCCACAAGCAAAGACAAGGGTAAATGACGGACTTTTCGGTTAAACTACAACGTTTTCCTCGCGGTAAGACACCATGGCACGCATAGCCGGCATCAACATCCCGATGAACAAGCACGTGTGGGTCGGGCTCACGCACATCTACGGCGTGGGACGCGCGCGTGCGCACCGTGCCTGCGAGGGCGCCGGTGTCAACCCGAATACCAAGGTCAAGGACCTGACGGAGAACGAGGTCAACGCCATCCGCTCGCAGATCGCCAAGTTCGCCGTCGAGGGCGACCTGCGCCGCGAGGTCTCCATGAACATCAAGCGGCTGATGGATCTCGGCTGTTACCGCGGCATCCGGCACCGCCGCGGCCTGCCGGTGCGCGGGCAGCGCACCCGCACCAATGCCCGCACGCGCAAGGGTCCGCGCAAGCAGGCCGTCAAACTGAATGCACCCCCGGGCAAGGCATGATCTCGACATTCTTCTCGGCGCTTTGCGCCGCTACACGGCCGGGGCTCGCCTTTGCGAGCCCCGTTGAGACCTGCGCGCAGCGCATGAGGATATAAATGGCTGACCAGAAGCAGCAGCAGAGCGGCGCGGCAGCGGCCGGCGCCGGCGCCAAGAAACCGAAGAAGGCGCGCAAGAACGTGCTCGATGCGATCGCGCACGTGCACGCTTCCTTCAACAACACCATCATCACGATCACCGACCGCCAGGGCAATACGCTGTCGTGGGCGACGGCAGGTGGCTGCGGCTTCCGCGGCTCCCGCAAGAGCACGCCGTTCGCCGCCCAGGTCGCGGCGGAAAAAGCCGGAGTCGCGGCGCAGGAGCACGGTGTCAAGAACGTGGAAGTGCGCGTCGGTGGCCCAGGCCCCGGCCGCGAGTCCGCGGTGCGGGCGCTGAACAACTGCGGCCTGAAGATCACCAGCATCGCGGACGTCACGCCGATCCCGCACAACGGCTGCCGTCCGCCGAAAAAGCGCAGAGTCTGAGGTCGAAGCATGGCGCGTTACACAGGTCCCAAGTGCAAGCTCGCTCGCCGCGAGGGCACCGATCTCTTCTTGAAAAGCGGCGTCAAGCCCTTAGAAAGCAAATGCAAGCTCAGCGTGCCGCCGGGTGGCGTCAAGGGCGAGCGGCGCCAGCGCCTCTCGGAGTATGGCCTGCAGCTGCGTGAGAAGCAGAAGCTGCGCCGGATGTACGGTGTGCTGGAGCGTCAGTTCGGCAATTACTACGAGGAGGCGGCCCGCCGCAGCGGTGCCACGGGTGAGAACCTGCTGAAGCTCCTCGAGTGCCGTCTGGACAACGTCGTCTATCGCATGGGCTTTGCGGCCACTCGCGCCGAAGCGCGGCAGCTCGTCAGCCACAGGGCGATCACGGTAAACACCCGGCCGGTGACCATTGCCTCGTACCAGGTGAAGGCGGGCGATACCGTGGAGGTGCGGGAGAAAGCGCGCAAGCAGCTCCGCATCCAGAGCGCGGTCAGCATCGCCCAGCAGGTGGGCCTGCCCGAATGGGTCGAGGTCAACGACAAGGAGTTCCGTGGCGTCTTCAAGTCGGCGCCCAGCCGTGACGATGTCCTGCCGGACATCAACGAGAACCTGGTCGTGGAGCTGTATTCGAAGTAATCGGGCCCAGGCCTCTTTCCGGGGCCATCCGTTTTGGTTTGCGCCGGCCGTCGACGCTGGCAAGGTGAGACTGCAATGCAGGGATCCGTTTCAGAGTTTTTGAAGCCCCGCGTGGTGAAGGTGCAGCCCGTTGCGCCCCGCCAGGCGCGTGTCACCATCGAGCCGTTCGAGCGCGGCTTCGGCCATACGCTCGGTAACGCTCTGCGCAGGGTGCTGCTCTCCTCCATGCCCGGCAGCGCCATCACCGAGGCGGAGATCGAAGGCGTACTGCACGAGTACACCAGCATCGAGGGCGTCCAGGAGGACGTCGTCGACATCCTGCTGAACCTCAAGTCGGTCGCGATCCGCATGCATACGCGCGATAGCGCGGAGCTGAGACTGCAGAAGAAGGGCCCGGGCCCTGTCACGGCCGGTGATATCCAGACCGACCACGACATCGAAGTGGTCAACCCGGAGCTCGTCATCGCCAACTTGACCAAGGCGGGTGAGCTCAGCATGACGCTGCGCATCGAGCGAGGCCGCGGTTACCGCCCGGCCGCCGCGCGTGCGGTCTTCGAGGAGCAGTCGCGCCCGATTGGCCGTCTGCAGCTCGATGCGTCGTTCTCCCCCGTGCGCCGTGTGACTTACTCGGTGGATGCAGCTCGCGTGGAGCAGCGTACCGACCTCGACAAGCTGGTCATCGACATCGAGACCAATGGAACCATCGATGCGGAGGAGGCCATCCGCCGCGCTGGAGCGATCCTCAAGGACCAGCTGTCGGTGTTCGTCGACCTGCAGGGCGAGGAAGAGGCCACGGCCAAGGTCTCGGAGATGCAGTTCGACCCGATCCTGCTGCGTCCGGTGGACGAGCTGGAGCTCACCGTGCGCAGTGCCAACTGCCTGAAGGCGGAGAACATCCACTACATCGGCGACCTGGTGCAGCGCACGGAGGTGGAGCTGCTGCGCACGCCGAACCTCGGCAAGAAGTCGCTGACGGAGATCAAAGAGGTGCTGCAGAGCCACGGGCTGATGCTCGGTATGAGGCTCGAGGGCTGGCCGCCGGCGAGCCTCAAGCACGACGAAAGCCGGGACGTAATCTAAGGTCGCCCCATGAGACACCAACTGACGGGCCGGCAGCTGTCGCGTAGCAGCTCGCACCGGCATGCGCTGATGCGAAACATGAGCGTGTCGCTCCTGCGGCACGAGACCATTCGTACGACCCTGCCGAAGGCGAAGGAGCTGCGGCGGGTCGTCGAGCCGCTGATCACCCTGGGCAAGCAGGACGGTGATGCCAATCGCCGGCTTGCGTTCGCCCGGCTGCGCGATGCGCAAGTGGTCGAGAAGCTCTTCGCGGACCTGGGACCCCGGTTCAAGGCGCGTCCGGGCGGCTACACGCGAATCCTGCGGATGGCCCCGCGGCCGGGCGATTCCGCACCCATGGCGCTGATGCAGCTGGTCGACGGGCCGGCGGCGGCCGCGCCGGTCGAGCAGGCCGAGGGCAAAAAGAAGACCCGGCGGCGCGCGAAGGCGAAAGCCAGGAGCGAAGCGCCGGCAGCCAAGGCGAAGGCCGCCGCAGCCTGACGCGGCCCCCCTCCCCCCCGGATCCGAATGCAGCGCGGGCTGAAGGGGCCCGCGCTGTCTTTACTCCATCCAAGGCAATCGGCTAGGCTCATGACACCATCCGGGGAGGTGTCGTGCCATGAGTCTGTTCAGTGAATTCAAAGAATTTGCCGTCAAGGGCAACGTGATCGACCTGGCCGTGGGGTTCGTGATCGGCGGGGCGTTCGGCAAGGTGGTCAGCTCGCTCGTCTCGGATCTCATCATGCCGCCGCTCGGCCTGATCATCGGGCGGGTGGATTTCAGCAAGATGGCGCTGCAGATCGGGACGAATCCCAAGGGCGGGCCCATCCTGCTGCAATATGGGATGTTCGTGAACGCGGTCCTCGCATTCGTAATCATCGCCTTTGCGTTGTTCATGATCATCAAGGCGATCAACCGCCTGCGCCGCACGCCGTCTCCCGCGCCGGCCGTGCCGCCGCCGCCGACCAAGTCGGAGGAGCTGCTCGGCGAGATTCGGGATCTCCTGACGAAGCGGGCCTAGCGGAAGGCATCGCGAGTCAGGTCCTCGTGGCCGGTGGCCGTCACGGCCAGATCGTCTTCGATGCGGATGCCGCCGAATTTCCGCAGGGAATCGACGTGGCTCCAGTTGATGCGGGTCGAGCGGTCATCGGCGCGGGCCGCCTCGAGGAGCTGGGGGATGAAGTAGAGGCCGGGCTCGATGGTGACTACGAAGCCTTCCTCGAGAGTGCGGGTAAGACGCAGGTAGGGATGCCCCTCGGGGCGGAGAATATCGCCGCCCTCGGGAGAGCGCATGATGCCACCCACATCGTGGACCTCCAGGCCGAGGAGATGGCCGATCCCGTGAGGTAGGAACACGCTGGTGGTGGCGGAAGCAATGGCGTCTTCCGCACCGCAGGTGATGATGCCGGTGTCACGGAGGACGTCGAGATCG
>JAKBCR010000204.1 GCA_021807675.1 Pseudomonadota bacterium | reverse complement strand
AGCGGGCATTGAAGGCGGGCCACCCTTTCACCCAGTGTCTGAAGCTGGTCGCGGATGACATGGAAGAGCCGATCAGCCGCGAGTTCGAGAACATCTTCACGGAGATCAACTACGGCAGCGACCTTCGTGGCGCACTGCTCGGCCTGCTCGAGCGCATCCCGAGCGTCTCCGCCATGGCTTTCGTCACCGCGGTGCTGGTGCAGCGGGAGACTGGCGGTAATCTTGCGGAGACGCTCGAGCGCATCTCTCGCGTCATCCGCGGACGTTTCAAGCTGCACCGGCACATCCGCACCTTGTCGGCGGAGGGCCGGATCTCCGCCTGGATTCTGATGCTCATCCCGCTGGTGCTGTTCGTGGTCATGTGGTTCACGACGCCCGGTTACTTGCCCACACTCATTGACGATCCGCGCGGCCCGAAGCTCATCATGGGGGCGTGCGTGCTGGCGGTGATCGGCATGTTGTGGATCCGGCGCATCATTCGCATCCAGGTCTGACGGAGGGCAAAACCGTGCCTGCCATCATTGCAAGCGTAGCCGCCGATCTCGGCCGATCGCGGGGCACGGAACTCGCCTTCATCGGGCTTGCGGCGGCCGCTGTGTTCGCCTTCTGTCTGGGTCTTTTTGCGTTGCTGACGGCCGTCGCCGATCCGCTGCGGCGGCGACTGGACCAGGTAGGCCGCGGGCTGGACGAGGTGCGATCCCAGGCGCCCGGCCTCGCCGAGCGGCTACGCCCGCTCGCCAAGCATCTGTTGCCGGGCAAGGAGAAGGAGCGCTCCCGAGTCGGTCGGCTCCTCAGCCATGCCGGCTACCGCTCCGCTCACGCGTTATCGGCGTACTACGGCGTCAAGGCTCTGTTGATGACCGGCCTGCCCATTGCCGTTCTGGTTGCCTCACCCTTCTTCCCCCGACTGTCGACGGAAAGGCTCCTCTTTTACGCCGTCCTTGCAGCGGTGGCCGGCTCGCTGCTGCCGAGCATGTGGCTCGACCGGCGCGTGCTCGCGCGCCAGCGGGCCCTGCGAGTCGGATTTCCCGATGCCCTGGATCTGCTCGTCGTCTGCGTGGAGGCCGGTCTCGGGCTCGCAGCCGCCCTGCAGCGAGTGGCGGACGAAGTCTCGGTCAGCCACCCGGAGCTCGGCGCGGAGCTGGCGCTGGTCAACGCCGAGATGCGCGCGGGTGTCGATCGCGCCCAGGCGCTCAAGAATCTGGCCGAGCGGACCGGGCTCGCCGACATCCGCGGACTGGTGGCGCTGATGGTGCAGACGATGCGATTCGGGACCAGCATCGCGGACGCCTTGAGAGTGTATTCGGAGGAGTTCCGCGACAAGCGCATGCAGGCGGCCGAGGAGCAGGCGGCGAAGATCGGCACGAAAATGATCTTTCCGCTGGTGTTCTGCCTCTTTCCCTCCTTCTTCCTGGTCGCCATCGGTCCGGCGGTGCTCAAGCTCATCGATGTCTTCTCGCACCTGAATTGGACGCACTGAAGCGCCGAGGTCCGCGCGGGGAGTCGGGCATGTCATTCACACACGAATCCACGCATCCAACTTCAATCCCGCCGTCGGCGGCTTCCGTGCTGCAGGCCTCCATGAACCTGCTCATCACGTTGCTCTTCGCCCTTCTGGCGGTGGCGAGCTATCACGAGTTCTCCCGGTCCGGATCGCCGAGAGCCTTCGGGGTGCTCGCGGTCAATTGTCTGTTTCTCGGACTATTTCTGATTCGCCGCAAGCCCACCTCGGAAACCGCATCGCTCAAGCTTTGGATACTCGCATTCGGCGGCAGCGTCGTGTCCTTGCTGCTTCGTCCGGCCACACGCGCGGACCTGCCGGGAGGTTACGCGGTGCAGCTCGTCGGCCTCATCATGCTCACCGCCGCGCTCTTCTCCCTTCGTCGCAGTTTCGCGGTCGTCCCCGGCAACCGCGGGATCCGTCAGGGCGGGCTCTACCGCATCGTCCGCCACCCGGTGTATCTATCCGAGTTGATCACGTTCTTGGGCGTGGTACTGGCTTATCCCACTGCCTACAACGCCGCCATCTGGGTCATCGACTGCGCCCTTCAGCTCGCCCGCGCCCGGGCCGAAGAGCGGTTCCTCGCCGCAGACCCGGTCTACCACGCCTATTGCGAGCGGGTGCGGTACCGCCTGATTCCGGGGGTCCTCTGACGGGGCCTGGCGCCCGTCGTCTGCCGCTGTTCGCAGTTTGGGCGCCGCACCAGAATGGACCGGGAATTCTGCCAAGCCGTTCTCAGACCGCCTCCGGGGCAGTGCTAGGCTGATCGCGTAACAGGGCGGGTCGAGAGCGCATGTGGCATTTGCATCCGCGACAACTTGACATGCAGCCACCGGGCCGGGAAACGTTGGCGTCGGGGCCTTTTCGTGTTAGAGTGTGGGCTCCATAAGAAGAATTCCACGCATGTCACCCTTACGACTGTTGTGGGTCAATGGGAGCTTCGCGGGACCGCGAGAGGAATGGATGACTTCTTTTGCGGCCGTCTGCCGGGTCCATGAGATCGAAGTTTCCGAGCTCGCTTCGGGCGAGGTGAGCGGCGACTGGGATCTGGTTTGTTTCAACTTCGATTATCCGGAGATGATGAGCCTCAAGCTCATCCCGGACACCAAGAAGCGCTGGCCCTCCGCGCCCGTCGTCATGTTGACCATGGAGTGCTCCCTGGAGCTTGCGGTGTGGGCGCTGCGCATGCATGTGTTCGATCTTCTGATCAAGCCCCTCAGCGTGGAAGAAGTCGAGCGCTGCATGGAGCGCGTGCTCCAGGCCGTTCAGGCGAGGCGCACGCAGTCGGGACGAAGGCCACAGGCGATCTTGGCCAAAATGCCGATGGAAACGCGGTTCCGTCCCCAGATGGCGCCCTCGTCCAGGCTCCACCTGGCGATCGCGCACGTCAACAAACATTACACCAACCAGGTTCCGGAGTCCGAAGTTGCCTCGGTTTGCGGGATGTCCCCATCGCGGTTCTGCCGGGAGTTCAAGTTCGCCTTCGGGGTGACTTTCGTCGACTACCTCTCGAGACATCGCATTGGCGAGGCAAAGCGCCTGCTGCTAAACCGCAGTATTTCGGTGACCGACGTGGCCGCTGCGGTGGGCTTCACGGACCCCTCTTACTTCACGCGAGTGTTTCGAAAGCTCGAGGGTACCTCGCCCACCGAGTACCGGGATGCCTTCATGATCCGGGCCGCCGTGGCCCGCGGGGACTCGCCGCGGCGCGTGGCTGAGCGCTGACGCCTCGAGTCGGCGGACGTTGATTATGTAAAGCCAATCCTTACTCGCCACCACGCTTTCGCTTGACACGCTGATACACTATTGGGATGAGAGCTTCCCTGATCGCCGGCCTCGTCCTGATTGCCGCGGGCATCTTCCTGGTCCTGCGGCCGCCCCACTACGCCACTGACCAGAGCGTGGTCAAGTTCGGCGGCTTCGAGGCGAAAGTGCGGCAGGAGCGGCCGCTTCCCGGCTGGGTTGGAGGCGCGCTGCTGGGAGCCGGCGTCGTGCTGCTGGGCGCCGGTCTTTTCAAACGCTCGTAGCCTCGCCTCGCGCGGGGAGCCTGCGCAACCGCGGCGAGCGGCGGGTCAGAGAGCCTGGCCGGCCAGTCCGTCGTCGAAGAACTCGACCTCACCCGTCTCGAGCGAGTATTCCGCGCCGACGACGGTCAACCCCTCGTTGCGAATCAACTTTTCGAGCACGTCCGAGCCGTATCGCAGGTGGCTGACGGAGACTCCGACATTGGCTCGCACGGCATGGCGCACGAGCGCCTCCTCATCCCGGCACAAATCCGTCTTGAGCAGGCCCTCCACGGACGGACGCACGCGGTCGACGATGGAGCGGATATTCCGGGACTGGTTCTCGGCCGGCTGGCGCAGCTCCTCCAGCGTCGCGCGGATGGCGCCGCATTGGGAGTGGCCGAGCACGACGACGAGCCGCGTCCCGAACCGCGCGGCGGCGAACTCGACGCTGCCGAGCTGGGAGGGCGAGACGATGTTGCCGGCGATGCGGATGACGAAAAGATCGCCGAGCCCCTGGTCGAAGACGATCTCCGCGGGAACCCGCGCATCGGAGCATCCGAGGATGATCGCGAAGGGCTCCTGGACCTGGGTGAGCTCGAGCCGCGTCGAGGCATCGAGCAGCGGCTGGCGGTTGCGCACACGGCCGACGAATCGTCGGTTGCCTTCTTTGAGGCGCTTGAGCGCCTCCGCTGCGGGAATCATCTCGGGCCTGGCTCTCGTTCTTGGCTTCGGCCGCAAGGTTAACACGCTGGGCGGCGGGGGCTCCTCCTCGTAGAATTGTCCCGCGCCCGTCCCGCGGCGCCACGACCGGAGACGCGACGATGGCCATTCGCGAGCGGCTGACCGAGTACCGCGACGGCTCGACCGTCCTCGAAGGCTTCTTCTGCCACGATGACTCCCGTCCAGGCCCGTTGCCCGGCCTTCTCATCGCCCACGAATGGGGCGGGCGGAGCGAGTTCGTCGAGCGCAAGGCACGGCGCCTCGCCTGGCACGGGTTCGCGACCTTCGCGCTCGACATGTTCGGCAAGGGCAAGCGCGGGACGACGAGCGCGGAATGCTCGGCGCTCATCGGCCCCTTCGTCCAGGACCGGGCGCTTATCGCCCGCCGCGTCAGCGCGGCGCTCACTGCGCTACGGCAGCACCCGGAGGTCGATGCACGCCGCATCGCCGCCATGGGATTCTGTTTCGGCGGCATGTGCGTGTTGGACCTGGCCCGAAGCGGCGCGGACGTGCGCGGTGTCGCCAGCTTTCATGGCCTGCTCAAGCCGAGCGGCCTCCCGGCGCAGGGCAGGATCGGCGCGAAGGTTCTGATACTCCACGGGTACGACGATCCCATGGCTCCGCCGGAGGACGTGCTCGCCATCGGCGAAGAGCTCACCGCCGCCGGCGCGGACTGGCAGCTGCACGCCTATGGCAATACCCGCCACTCCTTCACCAATCCGCACGCCAATGACCGCGAGGCCGGGATGGTCTACGACGAAGCGGCGGACCGGCGGTCGTGGCACGCCCTGCTGGAGTTTTTGGAGGAGGTGCTGCGGTAGGGGCCCGTCGTGATAGACGAGCCGCTTTCCCGTGGTTACCAGGATGTCAATGCCAGTTGTTGCGGGTTCTGAACTCCCGCGCCTGACGCTCCGCTTCCTCGCGCGCGATGCCGTACTTCTCCTGAAGTCTGCCCGCGAGCTGCTCGCTGTGCCCCTCGAGCCGGGAGATATCATCGTCAGTGAGCTTGCCCCACTGCTCCTTGATGCTGCCCTTGATCTGTTTCCACTGGCCGGCAGTACGGTCACTGTTCATGCTTTTTACTCCTTACGTCGGTTACGGACGCCAGGGAGCCGAGCAAGGCCCATTCCTGGGGCTCGAGGGCGGGCTAAGGCACGACCTCGAGAGTGACGCTGTTGGATTCCGGATCGAAGAGGACGCGGGCCCGCCCGCGCTCGAGCTCCGCGCGCACCTGCGCGACTTTCTGCTCCAGGGAGCACTCGCGCTCCCCGTAGTCGGTGCCTTCGCGCAGTACGAAGGACTCGATCACTGCGCGCAGCGCTTCGGGCGAGAGCTCCTCGTGGGGAATGTGCAGGGGAACCGTCAGCTGCGGCGCGACCGAGTCTGCGTGAGCAGCATCAGCATCTCCATGTAGAGCCACACGAGCGTGACCATGAGACCGAAGCCGGCATACCACTCCATGTACTTCGGTGCCCCGCCCGCAACCCCCCGCTCGATCAGGTCGAAGTCGAGCACGAGATTGAGCGCGGCCACACAGACGATCACCAGCGTGATGCCGATGCCGAGCGGGGTCGCGGAATTGAGCACCGGCACGGCGATGTGGAAGAAGCTGAGGACGATGGTCGCGAGATAAAGAAGCGCGATCCCCCCCGTCGCCCCGACCACCATGGCCCGGAACCGGGCGGTGGCGCGTATCCAGTGCATCCGGTAGGCGATGAGCAGCACCGCCAGCACCCCGAAGGTGAGGCCGACCGCCTGGATGGCGATGCCGTGGTAGCGCTGCTCGAGGATCGCCGACAAGCCGCCCACCGCCAGGCCCTCGAGCGCGGCATAGGGGATGGCGAGGTAAGGCGCCATCGTGGCCTTGAAGCTGATGATGAGCGCCAGCACGAACCCGCCGACGAGTCCCAGCATCATGATGCCGGAGACGGCCTGCACGTCACCGCTCACCATCTGCGACCAGGGCCAGAGCGCGGCGACCATCAGGACGATCAGCAGCATGAACGACTTGTCGATCGTTCCCTTCAGGGTCATCCCCTCGACCCCGATCCCGAGCCGCGGCAGGTTCGCGAAGGTCTTCTCGTTCAGGCCGGGGTTGCCGGTACGGCGTGCAGGAAGGGGCATTCTAGAGGTCTCCTCGGAAACGGATCGCACCACCAAGGGCGAAGCGGCGCTATTGTACCGCTTCACCACCCCCCGTTGGACGGGCGCGGAGGGCTCTCAGTTCCATTTCGTCATCCGAGAGGGTTTCCCAGAGCCGTCTCTTCCAGCGATAGCGGGTCTTAGGCTCTGCCCTGGAAGCCCAGCCCCGAATACGAAGCGGATCTTATGTCTAATTTTATATCTACGGCTCTACCTGGCCGGCCTTCTCCGGCTCCTCCTCGCCTCCCTGCTCGCCCCTCGTCTGCGCCTCCTCGCGCTCGCGGTGGATCCGTTCGTAGATCTCCTCCCGGTGGACGGCGACCTCCTTCGGCGCGTTGATCCCGCACCGCACCTGGTTGCCCTTGACGCCGAGAACCGTGAACGTGACCGTGTCGCCGACCATGATGGTCTCGCCCACTCTTCTGGTGAGGATCAGCATACTGTCCGTGCTCCTTGTTTCACCCTAGGCGCGCTGTTGCGCCGGCAACATGCTACAACTTTCGGCCGGTCGCTGCACGCTCAGATGCCGGTGGAGTTGTCCCCCCGCCATACCCGCTCGAACGGCAGCCGCCAGGCGTGCGGCGCGATGAGCTGGTGCATGGAGTTCGGGCCCCAGGACCCCGGCGCATAGAGCCGCACGGGCGGCGGCGCCTCCAACAGCGGCGCCGACACCTCCCACAGCCGCTCGATGCCCTCGGCGTTGGTGAAGAGGGTGCGGTCGCCGCGCATCGCATCGAGGATGAGCCGCTCGTAGGCTTCCAGGACATCGCCGACGAGCCCGGTGTCGTGCATCGCAAACTGCAGGCTCAACTTGTCGAGGCGCATCCCCGGTCCCGGGCGCTTGCCGTAGAACGAGAGCGACATCTTCGAGACGTCGGCGAGATCGAAGGTCAGATGATCCGGTCCCTGCGCGCCCACTCCGGAATCGGCCGGAAACATGCTCTTCGGCGGCTCGCGAAACGCGATGGAGATGATGCGCTGCCCCTCGGCGAGACGCTTGCCGGTGCGCAGATAGAAGGGCACGCCCGCCCAGCGCCAGTTGTCGATCGTGCACTTGAGCGCGATGAAGGTCTCCGTGTCCGACTCGGGGCTCACGCCTTCCTCGCCGCGGTAGCCGTTGTACTGCCCGCGCACCACGTCGGTCGGCTTGATCGGCAGCATGCTGCGGAAGACCTTGAATTTCTCGTCTCCGATCGAGGCGGGCTCGAGAGCGGTCGGCGGCTCCATCGCCATGAAGGCGAGGATCTGAAAGAGGTGCGTCACGACCATGTCGCGGAAGGCGCCGATCTGATCGTAGAAAGACACCCGCTTGCCGAGCCCGAGGGTTTCCGGAACGTCGATCTGCACGTGATCGATGAAGTTGCGATTCCAGATGGGCTCGAACAGGCCGTTGGCGAAGCGGAACGCCAGGATGTTCTGCGCGGGCTCCTTGCCGAGGAAATGATCGATGCGGAAG
>JAKBCR010000028.1 GCA_021807675.1 Pseudomonadota bacterium | reverse complement strand
GCTGGGCGCATCGGATCGTCATCGAGTCCGCACCGCCCTCGGCGGCCGGCGAGTCCCCCCTTCCACTCTGTGTCGCCGGGGAGAATGCGTGTCCACCTGAAGACGTCGGCGGCCCGCACGGCTACGCGGAGTTCCTTCGGGCGCTCGGTGAGCGTAGGCACGAGCAGCACGAGGACATGGCGCGCTGGATTGGCGGTGTGTTCGACCCCAAAGGGTTTGATCTGAACTGGATCAACCGGGACTGGAAGGCTGCCAAGCGGCGCCGGCGCCGCTGAGCTGCGCGACCTCCGGGCTCGGTGCTCTCGGTTGCTGCCTGGATTACCCTGCCTTGCGTTGCTCTGATCGCTGTCCGATCGTTGTCACCTTACGATCGCCGCGCTCGGTCTCGAGCAGCAGAGCGGTCCACTGCTGGAGCGCCGCACGCCGCTCCTTGAAGTAATCGTGTCGGTCATACGTGCCCTCGACCCCGCGCAGCTGGTGCCCCAGGCAGCGCTCGGCCACTTCGCGCCGGATACCGAGCGCGGCGAGCTGGGTCCGCGCGGTGCGCCGCAGGTCGTGCAGCGTGAAGGGCCGCAGGCCGTGCGGCACGCGCTCCAGAGCTACGTTCAGCGTATCGAGACCGACATGCGGTACTCGCTCGCGAGGGTCGCGCCGGCGCTTCGGGAACGAATATTCGCTGCTGGCCGCGAGCGTCTTGAGCTCCCGGAACCAACCGACCACCTCGGGCACGAGCGGAATATCGAGGGCGGTGGCTGTCTTGGTACGTGACGCGGGAAGGCGCCAGACCGCGCCTTGAGTCGTGCTGCCGTCGAGATCAAATTCTTCCCACCGGGCGCCCAGCAGTTCGCCTTTGCGGACGCAGAGTGCGAGCAGTAGTTTGAGGGCAAGTGCGTTGGCGGCGCCAAAGCTCGGCGTTTCGCGGACTTTCTCGAAAAGCTGCGCGAGCTCATCGAGGCTCAGCGCGCGGCTGCGGGGTCTCTCGGTGCCGCCTCCATCGAGGCGCGGTGAGAAACCGGAGGCCGGGTTGGCGGGGACCATGCGCCGACGCACGCCGAAGGCAAAGATGCGGTGGGCGAAGCGCAGCAGATCGTTTGCCACCGTCGGTGCTCGTCCCTTGACCTCGTCAATCACGCGGGCGACGTCTGCGGCCGTGACATCCGCCGCCGCCGTGCGGCCGAGCTTGGGCAGCAGGTATTTGTCGAGATGTCGGCGCGGAACGCTTGGATGCTTAATCCCCCGGCCGATGATCTCGTTCCGGTACCACTCTTCGCACAACTCTCGAAACGAGCCGCGCTGGCGCTGCGCCGCTTCCGTGGCGCGGCGTACGGCCAAGGGGTCCTGCTGCTTGTCGAGCAGCACACGGGCCTCCCTCGCCTCGATGCGGGCCTGTGCAAGCGACATGGCGGGGTAGTGGCCGAGGGTCAGCCAATGCTCACGGCCGGCGAACTGATAGCGCAGCGTCCACGAGGCACCATCGCGAGTCTGCTTGCGCAGATACAGCCCGTCGCCGTCACTGAGCAGCATCCGCTCGCCCGATCGGTGCGCCCGCTCAACCGCGAGCGTAGTGAGTTTCGCGCGCTCCATCCGACCCCTCCATCCGCAATGATTCGATCCGGTGGCTCTCGATCTGAGCGGTTTGCGAAGGGTTTCGGCACCTCGCAAGCCGCCCCTGATCCTCAAATAGCAGCTACGGACTTAGCTACAAGCCAGCTACTGTGCCAGCTACAGGATAGCCGATATGGGGTTGGGTGGAAGTGGCCATTTATGGCAAAAATGACTAGAAATGCAGGGTATTTTGGTCAACGATGGATGCGCCTCGACACCCCTAGACGCTATTCCGCGTTCTGCACCTGCTCCCGCATCTGCTCGATGATGACCTTCATATCGACCGCGCTGCGGGTGGTCTCGAGGTCCTGCGACTTCGATGACAGGGTATTCGCCTCACGGTTGAGCTCCTGCATGAGGAAATCCAGCCGCCGGCCGGCGGGCTCGTTGGCCGCGAGGACTCGGCGGATTTCCTGAACGTGACCGGAGAGGCGGTCGAGCTCCTCGTCGACGTCCAGCCGCTGCAGCAGCAGGGCCAGCTCCTGCTCCAGCCGGTCCTGGTCCACGCTCGCGGTCAGCTCCTTCAGCCGCTCATCGAGTCTCGCGCGCATCCGCGCCTGCACCTCGGGCAGGCGCTGCCGCACCTGTGTCACGTGAGCCTCCAGCGCGGCGCAGCGCAGCTCCAGGATCTCCTTCAGACGCAGCCCCTCGCGCGCCCGCGCCGCGACCAGGTCCTCGAGCGTGCTCCCAAAGAGCGCCTTGGCGGCCACCATCAGCTCCTCGCCGCCGGAAGTGTCATCTTTGAGTACGCCGGGCCAGCGCAGCACATCGACGAGGTTCACGGAGTGCGCCGGGAAAGAGCGGCCGATCTCCTTCAGGCGGGCGAGCAGCCGCTCGAGGGCGTGAGAGTCGACCTCGAGCCCGGACTCGGACGCCTGAGCGCGCCGGTAGGTGATCGTGCAATCGGCCTTGCCGCGCCGCACCTCGCGGGCGAGGTGCTGACGCAGCTCGCCCTCCGCGGAGCGCAGCTCATCCGGCAGACGAAAGCCCGCCTCGAGAAAACGGTGGTTGACGCTGCGCAGCTCGCAAACGAGCGTACCCCAGGAGCCGGCGATCTCCCGCCGCGCGAAGCCCGTCATGCTGGCGATCATTGTTAAACGCTACGCTCCCGGCGCCCGGGGGTGATATAAAGGCGGACCGAAAGTCTAACAGATGCGCGGATTTCTTCTTGCGGGTTGAGTACGCCGAAGTCAGCCTCCTGGGCGGGCGCGAGGAGAACCAGGACCGGGTGGCCGCCGCGGTAGCGGAGCATGCGGCGTTGCTGCTCGTCGCCGACGGCATGGGCGGCCACGCCAACGGCGCCCGCGCCGCCGAGGTCACGCGCGAGATTGTGCTCGATGCCTTCTCCCATGCCCCGCAGCCACTCTTCGATCCGCTGGGCTTCCTCCATCTGAGCCTCGGCCGCGCGCACGAGGAGGTGGTCAAGCTCGGTGCGTCACTGCCGCTCGAGCAGCGGCCACGCGCCACCTGCGCGCTGTGCCTGGTGCAGCAGGGCGCCTCCTGGTGGGCCCACGTCGGAGACAGCCGTATTTATCACATGCGTGGCGGAGCCCTGGTCAGCCGCAGCCGTGACCACAGCCATGTCGAGGTGCTGCTGCGAGAGGGCCTCATCACCGCGGAGCAGGCCCAAGGCCACCCCATGCGCAACTACGTCGAATGCTGCCTCGGCGGCGATCCCATACTCCCCGACATGGCCATCACGCGGCGCCGTCCGCTGCAGTCTGGAGACGTGCTGCTGGTGTGCACCGACGGTTTCTGGAGCGGCCTGAAGGACACCGAGATCGCCGCGGAGCTCTCGGCGCCGCCGGAGCCGGCCGGGACCCAGCCCGTGCCGCTGCGCGAGAAGCTGCTCGAGCTGAGCCAGAGAGCCGTGGGACGCACGGCAGCGGCCAGCGATAACACCTCGGCGGCCGCGCTGCGCTGGCTGTCATGACACGCCCAAGCGGACGCGCGCCCGATGAGATGCGCCCGGTGACTTTCACGCGCCGGTTCGCCAAGCACGCCGAAGGGGCGGTGTTGATCGAGGCCGGCGATACTCAGGTGTTGTGTACCGCCAGCGTCGAGGACACGGTCCCCGCCTTCCTGCGCGGCAAGGATCAAGGCTGGGTCACCGCGGAATACGGAATGCTGCCGCGCGCCACGCATACCCGCTCGGCTCGCGAAGCGGCGCGCGGGAAGCAGAGCGGCCGCACCCAGGAGATCCAGCGGCTCATCGGCCGATCCCTGCGCGCGGTCATTGATCCGAAGGCTCTGGGCCCGCGCACCATCACCATCGACTGCGACGTGCTTCAGGCGGACGGCGGCACACGCACCGCCTCGATCACCGGTGGCTACCTAGCGCTGGCGCAAGCCTGCGAGAGACTGGTCGCGCAGCGCACCATTGCCGCGAGCCCCCTGCACGGACAGGTCGCCGCCATTTCCGTTGGCATCGTCGGCGGTCGGCCGGTGTTGGATCTCGATTACCGCGAGGACTCGCAGGCCGAGACCGACATGAACGTGGTGATGCGCAGCGGCGGCGCTTTCATCGAGCTGCAAGGCACCGCGGAGGGGCATGCCTTCCACCGGCATGAGCTCGACGCCATGCTCGCCCTCGCGGGCGGCGGCATCGAGCGGCTCTTCTCCCTGCAAGCGAAGGCACTGGAGAAGGCGTGACGCAATCTTCGTCGGCGAAGCGCGGCTGCTCGGCCGGAGCTCGCCGGGCGAGCAAAATGCCGGGAACGACTCCCTGCGCGAAGCCGCGCGGCGCCTGGTCGCCCCCGTCAAGATCTGCGCGCCGCGCATGAAAACGGTCCTGGCGAGTGGCAATGCCGGCAAGCTGAGGGAGCTGACGGCGCTCCTCAGGCCGTTGGGCCTCGAGCTCATGGCACAGAGCGCGATCGGCATCGACTCTCCGCCCGAAACCGGCAGCACCTTTCTGGAGAACGCGCTCATCAAAGCGCGCCATGCGGCGCGAGAATCAGGGCTGCCGGCGCTCGCCGACGACTCCGGTATCGAGGTCGACGCGCTCGATGGGCGCCCGGGCGTGCGCTCGGCGCGGTTCGCGGGCGAAGGCGCGAGCGATGCCGACAATCTCCACAAGCTCCTCGCGGAGCTGCACGACGTCCCGCTGGAATTCCGTCAGGCGCGCTATCACTGTGTGATCGCGTTCGTGCGCCGGCACGATGACCCCCGGCCGATCGTCGCGCACGGCATGTGGGAAGGGCGCATCGCGCTCGAGCCGCAAGGCCGCGGCGGATTCGGGTATGACCCGATCTTCCTCCCCGCCGATGTCTCCGGCACCGCGGCAGAGCTCGATCCGGCGGCGAAAAATGAAGTGAGTCACCGTGCGCAGGCATTGCGCGCTTGGGTCACTGCCGCGCGAGCGGAGCTCGATCTCGAGACCGTCCGGACGACGCCCGCCACACGCGGCACCCTCTTCGTGCTGGCTGCTCCCTCAGGTGCCGGAAAAACGTCGCTCGTGAAGGCTCTGCTGGAACGTATGCCACGGCTACAGATGTCCGTCTCTCACACCACGCGACCACGGCGTCCGACCGAAGAACACGGACGCGAGTACTACTTCATCAGCGTCCCGGAATTCGAGCGGCGGGTTGCGGACGGTCAATTCCTGGAGCATGCGCGCGTTTTCGACAATCTCTACGGCACGGCACGCGCGGCTGTCGAGGCGCGTCTGACGCATGGCGGCGACATCGTGCTGGAGATTGACTGGCAGGGCGCCCGGCAGGTGCGCTCGGCAATGCCCGACTGCGTGACGATCTTCATCCTTCCTCCCTCTCGCGAGGCGCTGCAGAACCGCCTCAAGAGTCGCGCAACCGATTCTCCGGAGGTGATCGCCCGGCGCCTGCGCGACGCCGTAAGCGACATGTCGCACTGGCGGGAATTCGACTACGTCGTGGTGAACGACGATTTCGAGCAGGCCGTAGCGGACCTCATGGCCATTGTCGCGGCCCATGGGGAGAGCGTTACCCCGGGCACTCGCATCGGCGATGCGCGGCGACTGGCGGCCGGACGCCCCGAGCTGGCACCCCTCCTGGACCGCCTGCTGACCTGAGCGGTTTGTTGATGGGCTTAAAGTCGCCTGCGGCGCTTTGCCCGGCCCCGTCCCTGCGCAGGGCCCTGCGGGCCGGCGCTCCACGCGTCCAGAATCGCTCCTGCGATTTTGTGAGCGAGCGCGGCTGTGTGACCGCACTCGATCCCGCGGCCCAGGGAGCGGCCCCTCTGAGACCCGTCACTGCAAGACGACAGGCCCCGGGAAACGGTCGCTTATTCACTTGCTTTTGCACTTTGGGATATAGTATGTGCTCCTCCGCGCCTTTCGGCGCTCATTTTCTTTCATACCCGTACCATGGCCCGCATCACTGTCGAAGACTGCCTGCAGAACGTCGATAACCTCTTTCAGCTCGTCATCCTGGCGGCCCAACGCGCCCGGCGCCTGGCCAACGGTGCCGAGCCCACGGTCGCCTGGGAGAACGACAAGCCGACCGTGGTCGCGCTGCGCGAGATCGCCGCGGGCAACGTCACGCTCGAAATGCTGCGCGAGCCGGAGCCCCAGGCCGAGCCTGTCATCCCGGAGCTCGAGGCTCAATCCACCTTCCGCGCACCGCAGTTCGGCTTGGGAGACTAGTGTGAAGCGCGGGATCCGGGCATCCTGCCCGGCCCAGCGCGCCTCGCCCTGCGGCGGCGGGGCACCTCCATGTGCCTGACTCGGATCGGCTGCAAACTGATGAGCCACTAACATCTATGGACTATGCGTCTTCGCTCCTGGGACTGCTCCCCGGTGGAAGGCGCACTCCCGGGCTCAAGGAGCTTCTGACCGCGGTCGGCAAGTACCTGCCGCAGGAGCAGGTCGCGCGCATCGAGAAGGCCGCGGAGTTCGGCGCCTCCGCTCACAAGGGACAGAAGCGCCTCTCCGGGGAGCCGTTCATCGCCCATCCCGTGGCGGCGGCTGCCATTCTCGCCGACCTGCACCTTGACGCGGACACGCTGATCGCGGCGATCCTGCACGACGTGATCGAGGACACGCCGACGCCGAAGGACCAGCTGGCGGCGCGCTTCGGCGCCTCCGTCGCGGATCTCGTCGATGGCGTGACCAAGCTGGACGCGATCCAGTTCAAGAGCCGCCAGGAAGCGCAAGCGGAGTCGTTCCGCAAGATGCTCCTTGCGATGGTGCGCGACCTGAGAGTGATCCTGGTCAAGCTCGCCGACCGCACTCACAATATGCGCACCATCCAGGCCATGCCGCTGCCCAGGCGCCGGGCCGTGGCGCGCGAGACGCTGGAGATCTACGCGCCGATCGCCGAGCGGCTCGGTCTCTACAACATGAAGCTCGAGCTCGAGGACCTCGGGTTCCAGGCGCTCTATCCTCACCGCTATCAGGTGCTGGATCGTGCGCTGCGCAAGGCCCGCGGCAATCAGAAGGAATTCCTGAAGAAGATCGAGCAGCAGCTCACCAGCGCACTCGTCAGGAACGAGATCCACGCGCGAGTGGAGACGCGCGAGAAGCACCTCTACAGCATCTACAAGAAAATGCTGCGCAAGCGGGCCTCGCTGGCGGAGATCGTCGATGTCTACGGGCTGCGCATCATCGCCGACAAGCCCGATACCTGTTATCGCGCCCTCGGCGTCGTTCATTCGGCGTTCAAGCCCATGCCCGGGCGATTCAAGGACTACATCGCCATCCCGCGGGTCAACGGCTACCAGTCGCTTCACACGACACTCTTCGGTCCGAACGGCGTTCCCATCGAGGCGCAGATCCGCACCGAGGACATGCACCGCGTCTCGGAGTCGGGCATCGCGGCCCACTGGAAGTACAAGAGCGGCGGCGATGCGGACTCCATGCAGCAGGAGCGAACGCGCGAGTGGCTGTCGGGGCTCGTGGAGCTGCAGGAGGACGGCACGTCGGAGGAATTCCTCGAGAGTGTGAAAGTCGACCTGTTCCCCGACAAGGTGTACGTCTTCACCCCGAAGGGCACGATCCTGCGCCTGCCGAGCGGCGCGACGGTGGTCGACTTCGCCTACGCCGTGCACACCGACATCGGCAACCGGTGTGTCGCGGCCAAGGTCGACCGGCGGTTGACCCCGCTTCGCACGGTGCTGCGCAATGGCCAGACGGCGGAGATCATCACCGCCAAGGGCGCGATGCCGAACCCTTCCTGGGTCAACTTCGTCGTCACGGCCAAGGCGCGCAACGCCATCCGCCACTACCTGAAGAGCCTGCGGCGCGCCGAGGCCATCGCGCTCGGCCAGAGGCTGCTCAACCAGGCGCTCGGGGAGTTTCGCCTCGCGCTCGAGGATGTCAGCCCCGAGGTACAGGGCTCCGTGCTCGGGGAGTTCGGCATGAAGGGTCTCGATGATCTTTACGAGAAGATCGGCCTCGGCGAGCGCCTCGCGCCTCTTGTCGCGAGCCGCCTGCTGCCGGCGCCCCCGGCGCAAGGTGGGTCCCACGCGCCGGCGCCGCTCGCGATCGCGGGCACGGAAGGCCTGCTCGTCTCTTACGCACGCTGCTGCTTCCCGTTGCCGCACGACCCGGTGTTCGCGTTCCTCTCGGCCGGACGCGGCGTCGTCATCCACCGCGAGCGCTGTGTCAACGTGGAGGACTACCGCAAGCACCCGGAGAAGTGGCTGCCGGTGAGCTGGCAGCCAGCGCCCGACCGGCTCTTCAATTCGGAGATACGCATCTATGTGGTCAACCGAACCGGCGTGCTGGCCGGGGTCGCCGCGGCGATCGCCAGTACGGAGACCAACATTCATCACGTCTCGATCGAGGAGCAGGAGGGCGACGCCTCCATTCTCACTTTCGAGCTGAAGGTGCGCGACCGCAAGCACCTGGCACGCGTGATGCGCGTCATTCGCCGCATGCCGGATGTGACACGGGTCAGTCGGACCATCGCGGCCCACGCGCGCAGCGACCGGCCGGACGGAGCCATCGAGAGCACGGACGAGAGCGACGATCAGGATTCCAATACCGACAGCGATTGAGGAGGACCGAATGAGCCGTAAAGCGATTCATACCGAGCGCGCGCCGCAGGCGATCGGCACCTACTCCCAGGCGGTGCGAGCGGGCGACACCGTCTATCTCTCCGGCCAGATCCCCCTCGATCCGGCCACGAAGGAGCTGGTCACCGGCGACATCGGGACGGAGATCCGCCGCGTGTTCGAGAACCTCAAGGCCGTCGCCGAGGCCGCGGGCGGCAGCCTCGCGCAGGCGGTGAAGGTCAACGTGTATCTCACCGACCTCGCGCACTTCGCCAAGGTCAACGAGGTCATGGCGCTCTATTTTCCGCAGCCCTATCCCGCACGGGCAGCCGTCGGCGTCGCGCAGCTGCCGCGAGGAGCGCGCGTCGAGGCCGAGTGCGTGCTTTACCTTGGCTGAGAAGAGTGCCCATCGGCCGCCGCCATGAAACAACGCGACACTGCGACCCAGGCACAGGGATGTGGCCGGCCGCCGGAGGTGGCCGAGTCTCGGGCAAAAACCACGCTTTTTGCCCGAGACGGCGCTGGGCCGGGCGGGATGCCCGGATCCAGCGCTTCATATGAGCAGCGGCCGATCACGGCCTTGCGTGGCGTCGGCGAGTCCCTGGCACAGCGCCTTGCCCGACTCGGGGTCGAGCAAGTGCAGGACCTGCTTTTCGTGCTGCCGCTGCGGTATGAGGATCGCACCAGCGTCGTGAGGATCGGCTCGCTCCTTCCCGGCATGCGAGCGGTGGTCGAGGGGGAGATCCAGCTCGCACAGATCACCTACCGCAGACGGCGGCAGCTGCAGTGCAGCCTGTCGGATGGCTCGGGGTTCCTGACGTTGCGCTTCTTCCATTTCTCCGCGCCCCAACAACAGGGTCTGGCGCGCGGAACCCGGCTACGCTGCTTCGGAGAGGTACGCCGGGGTCCTCAGGGCCTGGAGATGGTCCATCCGGAGTACCGTCGCGTGAGCGGCGGGGAGGTGCCGCCCGAGGAGACTCTGACACCCATCTACCCGCTCACGGAGGGCGTAGCGCAGGGGCGGATGCGCGCGCTCATCGCACAGGCGCTGCACGAGCTCGACACCGCCGCGGTGCGAGATTGGATTCCGGAGCCGGTGCTGGAGTCCCTCGATCTCCCAACGCTGCGGGACGCGCTGCGGTACGTGCATCGGCCGCCTCGCGAGGCCCGGCTGGACGAGCTCGCCGCCGGCCGCCACCCGGCACAGCGGCGGCTCGCGTTCGAGGAGTTGCTCGCCCACCAGGCGAGCCTGAGGCAGTTGAAGCGCGCCTCCCGGACCGATCCGGCGTGGCCCCTCGACGATACGGAAGGCGTGGCGGCGCGGTTGATGGCGGCGCTGCCCTTTTCCCTCACCCGCGCGCAAGCCCGCGCCCTGTCCGAAGTCGAAGCGGACCTGCGCTCCAACGCACCGATGGTGCGGCTCATCCAGGGTGATGTCGGTTGCGGCAAGACCGCTGTGGCGGCTATCGCGGCGGCGCGTGCCGCAGGGACGGGTCTGCAGGCTGCGCTGATGGCGCCGACGGAGCTCCTCGCCGAGCAGCATTGGCGCAGTCTCAGTGAATGGTTGCATCCGCTCGGCTTGCCCGTGGCACTGCTCACCAGCGGGCAGCCCGCGCGCGCGCGCCGCAGCGCGCTCGAGGCGATCGCATCCGGGGAGGTGCGGGTCGTCGTCGGGACACACGCGCTCTTCCAGGAGGGGATCGAGTTCTCCCGCCTCGCGCTCGTCATCGTCGACGAGCAGCACCGCTTCGGCGTACAGCAGCGGCTGAGCCTGAAGGAGAAGGGCAGCAAGCTCGGGCGCTTCCCGCACCAGCTGATCATGACCGCGACACCAATCCCGCGCACGCTCGCCATGACGGCGTACGCGGACCTCGACATTTCTGTGATCGACGAGCTGCCGCCGGGCCGCACTCCGGTGCGCACGGTCGTGGTGCCGGAGCAGCGGCGCGAGGAGGTGGTCGCGCGCATCGTCCAGGTCTGCCGGAGCGGCCGTCAGGTCTACTGGGTCTGTCCGCTCATCGACGAGTCGGAGGAGCTGCGCTCGCAGGCCGCGGAGGAGACCGCCGCCGTGCTCGCGGAGGCGTTGCCTGACATACGGGTAGGGCTGGTGCACGGGCGCATGCCGTCGTCCAAAAAGGATGCCGCGATGCTCGCCTTCAAGGCGGGACACATCCAACTGTTGGTCGCAACCACAGTCATCGAGGTCGGGGTCGACGTTCCGAACGCGACGTTGATGGTCATCGAGAATGCCGAGCGCATGGGGCTTGCGCAGCTGCACCAATTGCGGGGCCGCGTCGGCCGCGGAGCGGAGGCCAGCACTTGCGTGCTCCTCTACCGGGGCCCGCTCTCGCCGCTGGCGCGCCAGCGGCTGAAGGTCATTCGCGAGAGCAGTGACGGCTTCGAGATAGCGCGCCGTGATCTCGAGCTGCGGGGTGCCGGCGAGCTTCTCGGCACCCGGCAGACCGGGCTGGCGCAACTGCGCGTAGCGGACCTGACCCGCGACGCGGACCTGCTGCCGCGCGTGCAGGAAGCCGCCGAGCTGCTGATCGCGAAGTACCCGGATCATATCGCGGCACTCGCGGCCAGGTGGATCGGGACGGGCGAGCAGTATGGGCGAGTGGGGTGAGGGCGGTGCCTTTATCGAGGACACTTGACGTGTCCGTTCCCTGGGGCACTTGCCGCTCGCCGGAGGGTGTCTCAGAGAGTGCCCTGGACGGCTGAGCGCCGGTTGTGCGGTACTCTTCGCCAGGTGCTTCTCCGCCATGGATGGCACCCCTGACGAGCCTTCCGGACAAATTGTGAAAGCCGATGAACAGCACCGCCGCCACCCGCGATACCGCCCTGCCCACCAAGCCCAAGGAGGCTCCCCTCTACCATCGCGTGGCCCGCCGGCTCGAGGAGTACGCGCGGCTCGCGCGCTTGGACCGCCCGATCGGCACGTGGCTTCTGCTGTGGCCGGCGCTTTGGGCGCTCTGGATCGCCGGTGCGGGCAGGCCGGACCAGAAGGTGCTGATCGTCTTTGCGCTCGGCGTGGTCGTCATGCGCGCCGCCGGCTGCGTCATCAACGATTTCGCTGACCGCGATATCGATCCGCACGTCAAGCGCACGCGCGAGCGACCGCTCGCCGCGCGCCGCGTCTCCCCGATCGAGGCGCTGGCGCTTTTCGTCCTTTTGGGCGCGGCGGCGTTGTGGCTGGTCAGCCGGCTCAACGTCTTCACGGTGAAGCTGGCCCTCGTCGGGGCCGCGCTGACGGTGTCGTATCCCTTCGTGAAGCGGTTTTTCCCGCTGCCGCAACTCTACCTCGGGATCTCCTTCGGCGGCTGGAGCGTGCTGATGGCCTTTGCCGCCCAGCGCGATGCGTTGCCGCGCGTCGCTTGGGTGCTCTACATCGCCGCGGTCATCTGGGCGGCGGTGTACGATACGATCTACGCCATGGTCGACTGGGAGGACGACCTTGCGATCGGCGTCAAATCGAGCGCCATCCTGTTCGCCGACATGGACCGGGTGCTGATCGGCGCCCTGCAGGCGATGATGCTGCTCGCCCTGGTGCTCGCGGGGCGCGACATGGATTTCGGCGGCTGGTACTACGCGGGGCTCGCAGCCGCCGCTCTGCTCTTCCTCCATCAGCAGTGGTTGATCCGCGCGCGCGAGCCGGCCGCGTGCCTGCGCGCCTTCCTCAACAACAACTGCGTCGGCATGGCCATTTTCATCGGCGTGCTGTTGCAGTACGTGTACTCCCATTGAGCCCGCACAAGAATCAGCCTTTGTGGCGCCGCATGGGGTTCGCCTTGGCGGGACTCCTGCATGGGCTGCGCTCGGAGCGCAGCGTGCGCTTCGAGGCGGTGGTCTTCATCCTGCTGATCGTGGCGCTCGCGGTGTTTCGCCCGGGGCCCATCTGGTGGGCGGCCGCGGCGCTGGCCAGCGCCGCGGTGTTCGCGGCAGAGCTGCTCAACACGGCGATCGAGGCGCTCGCCGATCATCTCAGTCCCGAGCTTGATCCGCAGATCCGGGTGGTCAAGGATTGTGCCGCCGCCGCCGTGTTCGTATCCATGGTCGGCGCCTTGGTGGTCGGCGCGGCCCTTGCCGTGCACCTGCTGCGGCGATATTAAAGGCGTGCGCCGGCGACTCCCTGCCGCGCCCCGCGCCGCGGCAGCGCGCACTATTTGGCGATAATTTGATCAGATGTCAACCATTTGACTTGGCCTTCGTTGACATTTGCGATGCCGCTCGCGAACATCCGCTCGTCGCGACCACCGGACTGCCCATGATCCCAACCGCTCTCGGAACCGTTCGCCACGATTGGACGCTGCCTGAAGTCACGAGCCTGCTCGCCATGCCGCTCATGGACCTGCTGTACCACGCCCAGCGCGTGCACCGGCAGCACCACGAGCCGAACACGGTGCAGATGAGCACGCTCTTGTCGATCAAGACGGGCGCCTGCCCTGAGGACTGCGCCTATTGCCCGCAGAGCGTTCGCTATGACACCGGGCTCGAGCGCGAGGAGCTGATGGAGGTCGCCGCCGTGCGCGAGTGCGCATTGCGTGCGAAGGCGGCGGGAGCGACGCGGTTCTGCATGGGCGCAGCCTATCGCTCGCCCAAGGCGAAGGACCTGCGGGTCATCAGCCAGATGGTCCGCGAAGTCAGCGCGCTCGGGCTCGAGACCTGCGCCACACTCGGCATGCTGACAGCGGAGCAGGCGCGCGAGCTGAAAGACGCGGGCCTTGACTATTACAACCACAACCTCGACACGTCGGCGGAGTTCTACGGGCAGATCATCACGACCCGCACTTACCAGGATCGCCTGGACACGCTGGAGGCGGTGCGCGCTGCGGACCTCAAGGTCTGCTGCGGCGGTATTCTCGGCATGGGCGAGTCGGCCGGGGACCGCGCCCGGCTCCTCGTGACACTCGCCAACCTTCCGCAGCATCCGGAGAGCGTGCCGATCAATCAGCTCGTCCAGGTGCCGGGAACGCCGCTCGACGGCGCCGCGCCCGTCGATCCGCTCGATTTCGTGCGCGCCATCGCGGCGGCCCGCCTCATGATGCCGCGCTCGCATGTTCGCCTGTCGGCCGGACGACAAGGAATGAGCGATGAGCTGCAGACGCTCTGCTTTCTCGCCGGGGCCAACTCGATCTTCTACGGCGAGAGGCTGTTGACCACCGGGAATCCCGACGTCGAGCGGGACCGGAGCCTCCTCGCGCGACTCGGCATCAGGCCGGAAAGCGTTTCCCGGGACATTCCGGACGCCGATGACGGCGCTCGGCGCGTTTCGCACGGACAAGTCCAGGACCCGGAGGGAAGCCGGCAACCTGTCGCACGCAATGAAGAGACAGCCGCTTGAGCCCGTGCTCGAGGAGATCGAGCGGCGGCATCTGCGGCGGCGCCGCGCGACGGTCGACACCTGCCCCGAGCCGGGCAACCGCACAGGGGTGATCGTCGACGGCCACAGGGTTGTCGACTTCAGCAGCAACGACTATCTCGGGCTCGCGGCGCATCCCGCGCTCGCCACCGCCATGGCGCAGTGCGCGCGGCGCTGCGGTGCGGGCAGCGGTGCCTCGCACCTCATCAGCGGTCACGGCCGGGAGCACGCCGCTCTCGAGGAAGAGCTCGCCGCCTTCACCGGCAGGAATCGCGCGCTTCTCTTCTCGACCGGGTACATGGCCAACCTCGGCGTAGTGACCGCTCTCGCAAGCCGCGGCGAGTCGGTCCTGCTCGACCGCCTGAGCCATGCCTCTCTCATCGATGCCGGCCTGCTGTCCGGCGCCCGCTTTCGGCGCTATCCGCACTGCGATACCGCTGTGGCCCGTCGCCTGCTGGCCGAGGGCACGCCGCAGACCACGGTCTTGGCGACGGACGGTGTCTTCAGCATGGATGGGGACATCGCGCCTCTCGAGGCGCTGGCGGAAGCGGCCCGCGCGCATGGGGCTTGGCTGGCCGTTGACGACGCCCACGGTATCGGCGTGTTGGGCGCGAACGGGCGGGGCGCCGTCGAGCTCGCAGGCCTCGGCACAGAGGAGGTCCCCGTACTGATCGGCACGCTTGGCAAGGCCTTCGGGTCCTTCGGTGCATTCGTGGCCGGCTCCGCGCCGCTGATCGAATTCCTGATCCAGCGCGCCCGTTCCTATATTTATACGACGGCGCTGCCGCAACCGGTTGCCGCGGCAACCCGTGCGGCGCTGCGAATCGCGCAGAGCGAGCCCTGGCGGCGGGAGCGCGCGCTGGCGCTCACTGCCCGGTTTCGAGCAGCGGCCCGACAGGCCGGCATACCGCTCAGCGAGTCCGCCACGCCGATCCAGCCTGTCCCGCTCGGCAGCGCGCGCGCGGCGCTCGCGGCGCAACAGGCGCTGCTGCAGGCAGGCTTCTGGGTGGTGGCGATCCGCTCTCCGACGGTTCCGGCCGGCGAGGAACGGCTGCGCATCACCCTCACGGCCGGGCACGAAGAGCATCAGGTCGATGCGCTGGTCGAGCGCCTGAGTCGCATCTGCGCCTCCTCATGAGCCGCCTCTATACCGAAGTGCGCGGTAGCGGTCCGACTGTCGCTCTGCTTCACGGCTGGGGGCTCAACCTGCGCGTCTGGGACGGACTGGCCGCCGCACTCGGCGACCGGTTCCGGATCGTCACGGTCGATCTGCCCGGGCATGGCCGCAGCGAGTGGTTGCCAGAGCGCTCCTCGCTCGCGGCGCAGGCCGAGCAAGTACATGCGGCCGTGTCCGCGATTGCCGAGACATATTCCCTGCTCGGCTGGTCACTCGGCGGCCAGATCGCCTTGCATCTGGCGGCCGACCCGCCAAAGGCCATCGTGGCGGCCATCGACCGGCTCGTGTTGATCGCGGCGACTCCTCGCTTGAGCGCCGGCCCGGATTGGCCCCACGGCGCCGCGCCCGAGCGGCTGGCGGAGCAGGCGGCGGACCTGCGCACCGACTATCGCCGGACTGTTGGTGACTTTCTCGAGCTTCAGGTGCGGGGCAGCGCCGGCGGCGAGGCGGCGCTCACGCGGCTGCGCGCGGCGCTCTTCGCCCACGGGGAGGCTCATCCGGCGGCGCTGGCCCAGGGCCTCGCACTGCTGCGCGCTACCGACCTGCGCCCGCTCCTCGGCGGCATTCTGCAGCCGGCTCTCGTCATCGCCGGCCAGTACGACCGCGTGACCCTGCCCGCCGCATCGCGCGCGCTCGCCGAGCTGCTTCCGGATGCGCGCTATGTCGAGATTCGGCGCGCGGCCCATGCGCCCTTTCTCTCGCATCTGCCGCAAGTGACCCCGCTCCTCACCGAGTTTCTGCGCGAGACATGAGCACCGGTACTCCATCCGGGTTCTTCGAGCTCGACAGGGCCGGCGTGCGGGCGGCATTCGATCGCGCGAGCTCCACGTACGAGGCGGCAGCCGTTCTTCAGGCGCGAGTCGCTGCGGAGCTGCTGAGCCGGCTGGAGCCGTTCGATTTCCAGCCGGGTGTCGTCCTCGACCTAGGGGCCGGCACCGGGCGAGTTACCGGAGAGCTCAAGCGTCGCTACCGGCGCGCCCTCGTCATCGCGCTCGACGTCGCGCCCGGCATGCTGCGCGAGGCGGCTCGCCATCAGCGCTTCCTGCGTCGCTTCGAGCGTGTCTGCGCCGATGCCACGCGCCTGCCGCTGGCATCCGCGAGCGTCGACATCGTCTTCAGCAATCTCATGCTGCAGTGGTGTGATCCACTCGACGACGCTCTCGCGGAAGTCCGCCGCGTGCTCAAGCCCGAGGGCTTCTTCGCCTTCAGCACCTTCGGCCCCGACACGCTCAAAGAGCTACGCTGCGCCTGGGCGGAGACCGACAGAGACAACCACGTCAACCGCTTCCTCGACATGCACGACGTCGGCGACGCGATCGTGCGTGCCGGACTCCTCGAGCCGGTCTTGGACGTCGACCGTCTCCAGGTCACCTACTCCGACGCCATCTCTCTCATGCGCGACCTCAAATCGATCGGCGCCCGCAATGCCACCGCCGGTCGCCCCCGCTCCCTGACCAGCCGCACCCGCCTGCAACGCGTCCTCACCGCCTACGAATCCTTCCGCAAGGACGGCCGACTCCCCGCCACATACGAGATCGTCTACGGTGCCGCCTGGGGCAGCTCCGGCAGGCCCGCTGAATCTTCGCACGCCGGAGAAATTCGAATTTCTCCTTCCCAGATCCGGAAAAGGAAATGAAGCACCGAGTATGAGCGGAGCCGAGCCCGAAACCATGACATCCAAAGGCTTCTTTGTCACCGGCACCGACACCGGCGTAGGCAAGACTCTGGTCTCCGCCGCCCTGACTCGTGCACTCGTCACCCGCGGCCTGCGAGTGGCGGTGATGAAGCCGGTCGCCTCCGGCTCCGACCTCACTCCCCAGGGCCCACGAAACTCCGACGCCCTCGCCCTCATGGCCGCCTCCAACGTTCCCGCCCCTTACGAGGTCGTAAACCCCTACTGCTTCCTCCCCCCCATCTCCCCCCACATCGCCGCCCGTGAAGCCCACGCCGTCATCGACCTCGGGCTCCTGCGCTCCCGCTTCGACGCTCTCGCCACCGCTTCCGACTGCGTCATCGTCGAGGGCGCCGGCGGCTGGCTTGCCCCGATCAGCGACGGCGCCACCATGGCCGACCTCGCCGCGAGCCTCTCCCTGCCCGTGCTCCTCGTCGTTGGCCTGCGCCTCGGCTGTCTCAATCACGCGCTCCTCACCCGCGAGTCGCTCATCACGCGGGGTGCCGCCTTCGCCGGCTGGATCGCCAACGCCGTCGCCCCCCATTTCGACCGCTCCGCCGAGAATCTCGCCACGCTCACTGCGCGGCTCGGTGGCCCCCCCCTCGCCCGCCTGCCCTTCCTCGACCGCGGCCATGGCGCGCCCGATGTGAGCGCCGCTGCGGACAAGCTCTGCGCTTGAACCGGCCCTCCGGCCGCTCTACCATCCGGGTCTTTACTCATGGGAGGCGGCTCGAGCGGCCTTCGATAGCCGCATCGCCGGCGAATCATGGAGGCCCCGCAGCAGACGCGGCACACTGTGCGCATCGTCATCTGTCCGAACTGCTCGCTCACCCTGCGGGGGGCGGCGCTCTTCTTTGGCGGGCTGTGCCTCTTCTGCCTCACCGTGGCCGGCCTCCTGGCGCTGCGCGGCATGTGGCCGATACTGCCCTTCTCGGGCCTGGAAATGCTCCTCGTCGGCTGGGCTCTGCACGCGAGCCTCGCCCGGCGATATCGGGCGGAGGTCATCACGCTGACGGAGTCCGACGTCAGCGTCGAATCGCGCGACCGCGCTCATTGTCTGCGGACTGTGTTCCCGCGGCACTGGGCTCAGGTTAAACTGCGTCGCCCAGCCTCGCCACTGCATCCGAGCCGGCTGACCATCGAGTCTCACGGCCGGCAGTGCGAGTTGGGGAGCTTTCTCACGGAGGAAGAGCGGTATGGTCTTGCGATCAGGCTCCAGCGCCTGGTCGGCCGCATCAACGAGTCGCCCTCCTTGGCCCTCGGGCCGAAGTAGGAGCGGAACGGGTTTCTGGTTCGGGTTAGCGGATCGCGCGAGGGGGCCCCCAACGCAAGGGACCGCGCGAGAAAGGTACGATAACGATGTATCGCGCAGGACTCGGAATCTTCAGCCGGACGCTGGTCCTGCTTGCCGCCGCGGCAGGCGCACCGGCCGCCGACGCGCAATCGGGCTGGAGTCTCATCAACATGCCGCGCGGCGTCACGAACGTCAGCCGCAAGATCTACGGCCTGCACATGATGGGGTTGTGGGTCTGCGTCGGTATCGCCGTCGTGGTCTTCGGCGTGATGATCTGGTCGCTCATCTTCCATCGCCGGTCACGGGGCGCGGTAGCGGATGTGACCATGGTCCACAATACCAAGGTCGAGATCATCTGGACCGCCATCCCGGTGCTCATCCTTGTCTCGATGGCTGTCCCAGCCGCGAACCTGCTGGTACGCATCAATAACAACAGCCACGCGCAGCTCAGTATCCGCGTCACCGGATTCCAGTGGGGCTGGCAGTACCAGTACGTCGGCACCCCCGTGAGCTTCGTCTCCAAGCTGGGCTACCGCAGCGACGAGGCTCGGGAGCTCGACTCCGGCATCAGCCCGTACGCCGTCCCGCACTACCTGCTCACCGTGGACCACCCGCTGGTCGTACCGACCGGCGAGAAGATCCGCCTCCTGGTCACCTCGGTGGACGTGATCCACTCCTGGTGGCTGCCCGATTTCGGCGTCAAGAAGGACGCGATACCGGGATTCATCAACGAAGTGTCGTTCACCGTGGATCCCGACAAGCCCGGGACCTATCGCGGCCAGTGCACGGAGCTCTGCGGCCGCGACCACGCGTACATGCCTGTAGTGGTTCGAGCCGTCTCCCCGGCGGAATTTGCCGCCTGGCTCAAGAAGCAGGAGGCGCTGCAGAAGCAGGGAGTGGACATTTCGGCGCAGCAGGCATCGACGCAGACGCCCCTCGCCAGCCCGACCGGCTGACCCGGAAAATCGCCCACCGTTCGATCGAGCCCGTTCAGCAGCATTGAAGAGGTCCTTACATGGCCGAGCCGCACGCTGAGACCACCGCACACGCCGAGCACGAGCACATGCCGCACGGCTGGCGCCGCTGGGTGTTCGCGACCAACCACAAGGACATCGGCACGATGTACCTGGTGGCCTCCTGCGTGATGTTTTTCATAGGCGGCGCGGCCGCGATGGTGATCCGGGCGCAGCTGTTCCAGCCGGGCGGGAAGCTCGTCGATCCGGGGGTATTCAACTCCCTGATCACCCTGCACGGCCTCATCATGATCTTCGGGGCCATCATGCCGGCCTGGGTGGGGCTCGCCAACTGGATGATCCCGCTGCAGATCGGGGCGCCCGACATGGCGCTGCCGCGCCTGAACAACCTGAGCTTCTGGATCCTCCCCTTCGCCTTCAGCCTGCTCATCGCGACGCTGTTCGTCCCGGGCAGCGCGCCGGCCGGCGGCTGGACGATGTATCCGCCGCTCGTGCTGCAGTTCGGCGATTCCTTCCCGATGCTCATCTTCGCCATCCATCTGATGGGCATCTCCTCCATCCTTGGCGCGATCAACGTCATCGTAACGATCATGAACCTGCGGGCGCCCGGGATGACCCTGCTGCGAATGCCGCTCTTCGTCTGGACGTGGCTCATCACCGCGTTCCTGCTGATCGCGGTGATGCCCGTGCTGGCGGGCGCGGTCACCATGCTGCTCACGGACCATTTCTTCGGCACCAGCTTCTTCAACGCCGCCGGCGGCGGCGACCCGGTGATGTTCCAGCACATCTTCTGGTTCTTCGGCCATCCCGAGGTCTACATCATGATCCTGCCGGCCTTCGGCGTGATCTCGGAGATCATCCCCACCTTCTCCAGGAAGCCCCTCTTCGGCTACGAGGCGATGGTGTACGCGACCGCCTCGATCGCGTTCCTGTCGTTCATCGTCTGGGCCCACCACATGTTCACCGTGGGCCTGCCGGTCTCCGCGCAGCTCTTCTTCATGTTCTCCACCATGCTGATCGCGGTGCCGACGGGCGTGAAGGTGTTCAACTGGGCGGCGACCATGTGGAAAGGCTCGCTCACGTTCGAGCCGCCCATGCTGTTCGCGGTGGCGTTCCTCTTCCTGTTCTCGATCGGCGGCTTCTCGGGACTGATGCTGGCGCTGGTGCCGGCCGACTACCAGTATCACGGTACCTACTTCGTGGTGGCGCACTTTCACTACGTGCTGGTCTCGGGCGCGGCGTTCGCCATCATGGGCGCGGTGTACTACTGGCTGCCCAAATGGAGCGGCCGGATGTACGACATGACGCTCGCCAAGTGGCACTTCTGGCTGTCGGCGATCTTCGTCAACGTGCTGTTCTTCCCGCAGCACTTCCTCGGACTCGCGGGCATGCCGCGTCGCATCCCGGACTATGCGGTGCAGTTCACCGACTGGAACATGGTCTCCTCGATCGGCGGCTTCGCCTTCGGCCTGTCGCAGCTGCTGCTGCCGTACGTCGTGTGGAAATGCGTACGGTCCGGCAAGCGGGTGGAGGCCAACAAGACCTGGGACGGCGCCCATGGGCTGGAGTGGGAGCTGCCCTCGCCGGCACCATTTCACTCCTGGACGGTGCCGCCCTCGGAAGCGCTCATCGCCCGCGGTGCGGAGCATTGAGTGGCGCCGGTGCACACGATGAGAGCGATGGCACCGGAGCAGCAGGAGACGATGCAGCAGGAAGACAGCGAGCGGCGCAAGCGCGTCCGGCGCACCACCCTCGTGGTAACACTGGTCGTGCTCTTCTTCTACTTCGGCTTCATTGCGATGATGATGTACCGCGCCACGCATCCACACCCATGAGCCGCCCTCAACCTTCCAGGCACACGGAGGTGCTCCGCCGCCGAAGGCGGCGGAGCCTCGGGCAAAAACCACGCTTTTTGCCCGAGGCGCGCTGGGCCGGGCAGGAGCCCGGATCCAGCGCATCAAACTAGTCACGAAGGTCACCACATGGCATCCAACGTACACGCCCCTGACGGCCAGCACTACTACGTTCCAAACGGCAGTCCCTGGCCGATCATCGCCGCCGTTGCGCTGTTCGCCCTCATGGTGGGAGCGGTTCTGTATCTCGACGATGTCACCGGACCGTGGTCGCTCCTCATCGGCCCGGTGCTGCTCCTCATCATGTTCGGCGGCTGGTTCCACACCGTGATCGGCGAGAACCAGCAAGGTGTCTACAATACGCAGGTGGACCGCTCGTTCCGCATGGGAATGATGTGGTTCATTTTCTCGGAAGTGATGTTCTTCGCCGCGTTCTTCGGCGCATTGTTCTACGCCCGCGTATTCGCCGTGCCCTGGCTGGGCGGCGCCGGCATCCGGGCGCTCACCAATCTGATCCTGTGGCCGCACTACGAGGCCGCATGGCCAACCAACGGCCCGGGCCACATCGGCGGGGAGCGCTTCCAGTCGATGAGCGCCTATGGCATCGCGGCGATCAACACGCTGGTCCTGCTCACCAGCGGCCTGACCGTCACGATCGCGCATCATGCGCTGCGCGCCGGCAAGCGGACGCGTCTTAAGATCTTCCTCGCGCTAACCTTCCTGCTCGGGTTCACGTTCGTCGCGCTGCAGGCACACGAGTACTACGATGCCTACACGAGGCTCAATCTGCGGCTGACGACGGGCATCTACGGCTCGACGTTCTTCATGCTCACAGGGTTCCACGGCCTGCACGTGACCATCGGTGCCATCATGCTGGTCGTCGTGTGGCTACGGGTGCTTCGGGGGCACTTCACGCCGCGGCAGCACTTCGCGTTCGAGGCCGTGACCTGGTACTGGCACTTCGTCGACGTGGTGTGGCTGTTCCTGTTCGTGTTCGTGTACTGGCTGTAGCGCCCGAGCTCGCCTTGCCCGGCTACCGCCCGGGCGTGATGCCGTGCGGGGCGATGAGGCCCGCATACCACGCGAGCATGATCAGCGCGAAGAGCACGATCGAAACGACGATACGGACGGTCAGCGCGCGCGCCATCTTCGCGGAGTCAGCCTGCGTGCCGCGCGAGAGGTGGTACAGAGCCGAGCCCAAGCTCGCCACGATCGCGACGAGGGCGAGAATGACCACTATTCGGAACAGCGCTGGCATGGCAGCATCCAGTCTACAGCAACCCCCATGCCCACGCGCCTGACTTTCGGACGCCGCCGATTCGCGCCGTCACCGGCTTTCACCTTGCTGATGCTGGTGTTGTGCATCGCATTCGTCGCCCTCGGCCGCTGGCAATGGCGGCGAGGCGAAGCTCGGGCCGCGGAGCAGGCTCGCTTCGAGCGCGGCGCGCAGGAGGTGCTCGCGCTCGGCTCGATGCCGCTCGCCCGCGTGCCCGACTATCAGCGGGTCAGTCTGACGGGCACCTACGTTCCGGCGCGCCAATTCCTCATCGACAACATGAGCCACCGCGGGGTCGACGGCTACCAGGTGTTGACGCCGCTCGAGCGACCGCAAGGGCGCGTGGTGCTGGTCGACCGCGGTTGGGTTCCCTTCCTCGGCAGCCGCAGCGACCTCCCCGACATTTCTTTGATGTCCAAGGGGGCCGTGACCGTCGTCGGGCGCGTCGGGGACCTGCCGGTCGCGGGACTCGCCTTCGGGCGCGCGCCGCCGCCCGCGACCGGCCCTTGGCCCAAGGTGACCAGCTTTCCGACAATGGCACAGCTGAGCAGTGTGCTCGGTCGCCCGCTCGAGCCGCACGTCATCCTTCTCGATCCGCGTGCGCCTGACGGGTACGTGCGCGATTGGCGGCTTCCGGGCATTCCCGCCATGCGGAACTTCGCCTATGCATTTCAATGGTGGTGCTTCGCCATCGCGGCGGTGGTGATATGGCTGATAGTGAGCTCGAAGAAACCGTACCGGAGCCTCTACGACACCCCGGGAGCCATCAGATGAGCACGGCCCCGCAAGAGATGCACACCCGCAATCTGCTGACGCTCGCCGGGCTCGCGGCGCTTTTTCTCGTTCCGCTCCTCGTCTCCTTCTGGCTCTACTATGGGACCGACTGGCGGCCCGCGGGCCACGTGAATCATGGCGAGCTCATCAGCCCGCCGCGGCCGCTCCCCGCCGTGGATCTCCCGCGCGTTCCGCTTGCCGAAGCGGTGCCCGGCAGCCGGCTCGGCGAGCACCCGAGCTCCGGCGGCGGCATGGGGAAACTCGCGGCCCCCGAGGCCGCTCTGTTCCGCAGGACGTGGACGCTCGCCTACGTCGGCGATGGAAGCTGCGAAGCGGCATGCCGCCAGACGCTTTACGTCATGCGCCAGACCAGCTTCGCCCTGGGCACGGACATACCTCGGGTCACGCGCGTTTTCCTGGTGACCGGGAAGTGCTGCGCGAAGGCGTTCCTTGCGCGCGAGCACGCTGGATTAGTGGTGGTGGATGCGGCCGGGGTGCCGGGAGAGAGGCTGCTCGGCCAATTCCCGGCGCGGGACCGGGCGTACTCCCTGTTCATCATCGACCCGCTCGGCAATCTGATGATGCGCTACGATGTCCGCCGCGATCCGCGCGGTCTGCTCATCGATCTGCGCAGATTGCTTGCGCTTTCGGATATCGGCTGAGCCCAGCGCCACGCCTCAGGCTTCGGAGAGTTCTTGTCCCAGATGCACATTGACCGCTGGATGCGCGGCCTCGCGCTCTTCGGAGTGCTGCTGTGCTTCGGCGTCATCGTGCTCGGCGCGTACGTGCGCCTGACGAACGCCGGACTCGGCTGTCCGGACTGGCCGGGATGCTACGGCCACATCAGTCCCGTCGGGGCCGAGGACAGCCCGGCCATCCAGGCGCAATTCCCGAGCAGGCCACTTCAGCCCGGCAAGGCGTGGCACGAGATGATCCACCGCTACGCGGCGGGCACTCTCGGCTGTGTCATCATCGTGATCGCGGCACTCGCGATCGCCGCGCGCAAACCCAAGGTCGTGGGGGCGGGATTCGGGTTGGTCCTGTTCGCCACGGTGCTCGTGCAGGCCGTGCTCGGCATGCTGACCGTCACTTGGCTGTTGAAGCCGCTCATCGTGACGCTGCATCTCATCTTCGGCATGACGACGCTCGCCCTGCTCTGGTGGGTTTGGCTCAGACAGCAGCGCCCCCACGGAGCGGTTCATCTGCAACCGGCGCCGGACCGCAGCGCCACGGCTTGGTCGGGTCCGTCATCACCAGCCCGGATCGGGTACTGGCTTGCCGTCCTCAGCGTCGCTGTTCTTGCCGTACAGTTCTTCCTGGGCGCTTGGACTAGCGCGAACTACGCCGCGTTCGCCTGTCCCGATTTTCCAACCTGTCAGGGCGCATGGTGGCCGCACGCCGACTTCCGCCACGCCTTCGTTCTGTGGCGCGGAGTCTGGATCGACTATCAGGGAGGCATCCTGGGCAACGCGTCGCGCGTGGCGATCCAGCTTGCTCACCGTCTAGGCGCGCTGGGGGTGACGCTGACGTTCCTGGCGACATCGCTCTTCGTCATCAGCCGACCCTCGCTCGCCGCGGCGAGGCCGCGTGTCTATCTCCTGCTCGCGGCGTTGGGCTTGCAGCTTGCGATCGGCATCTCCATGGTGTTGACGACGTTTCCGCTCTGGCTCACGACCGCCCACACCGGCGGCGCGGCACTGCTTCTCATGGCCGTTCTCGCGCTGACAGCAAAGCTGCACGCGATGCGCGCGGACTGAGGGAACCCGGCACGATGGCGACAGCATCGGAATACGCGACAGCTGCTCCCGCGGCATGGCGGCGGTACTACGAATTGACGAAGCCCCGGGTGGTGGCGCTCATCACCTTCACGGCGATCGTCGGCACGCTGCTCGCGAGTCCCGGCTGGCCCCCGCTCGGACCCCTGCTTTGGGGGACCCTTGGCATCTCCTTGGCGGCTGGGTGCGCTGCGGCGATCAATCACGTTCTCGACCGCCGCTTCGACGAACAGATGGCCCGCACGCAGTCGCGACCGTTACCGACCCGTCAGCTCACGGAGCGGGCGGCGCTCATTTTTGCCGCGGTGCTGGGTGTCATCGCGATGAGCATTCTGGCATTCATGGTCAATCTGCTGACCGCCGGGCTGACTTTCGTGTCGCTGATCGGGTACGGGGTGGTCTATACCGTCTGGCTGAAGCACGCCACGCCACAGAACATCGTGATCGGCGGTGCGGCCGGAGCGGCGCCCCCGATCCTCGGGTGGGCCGCGGTCACCCACACCATCGATCCCAATGCGCTGCTGCTGTTCCTCATCATCTTCGTCTGGACGCCACCGCATTTCTGGGCGCTGGCGATCGCGCGCAAGGATGAATATGCTCGCGCCGGCATCCCGATGTTGCCAGTGACGCACGGCGTGGAGCACACGCGCCTTCAAGTGCTCCTCTACACGGTGCTGCTGTGCGTCGTGACGATGATGCCGTTTCTGACCCGGATGAGCGGTCTCATCTATCTGGCGGCGGTGCTGGTGCTCAACGCGCGCTTTCTCTACTACGCGCTGGCACTGAAGCTCACCGCCCGGCAAGAGCTGCCGATGCGGATGTTTCGGTACTCCGTGACTTACCTGATGTGGCTGTTCGCGGCGCTGCTGATCGACCATTATCTTCCGACCACGCAGCTGCTGCATTGATTGGCGCAAAGTCGCCTGCGGCGCTTTGCGCGAGCGCGGCCCTGTGACCGCCTTTGACCTCGCGACCCAGGGAGCGGCCCTGGGTCGCTCAATGACTTGCTTTCGACGTCACACCAGCCGCAGCAGCACCTGCCAGGACGAGAGGCGCCGTTCCTCTAGGAGCATCACGCCTGTCGCTTCGTAGACGTCATCATCGACCCGGCGGTAGTGCTCCGCGCCCTGATAGCCGGCCGACTCGCAGCGGTACACGGAGACGATCGAGCTACCGATGGCCGAGAACGAGCCACGGAGCTTCCCGAAGGTCGCGCTTTCGGAGCTCCACTTGAGCGCCACACCGTCCCGCCCGGGCAGCTCGATCCAATAGGCGTTCACGAACTCCACCGGCGGTGAGCCCAGCACCCTCAGGGTCCCCGAGAGCAGCCAGCATTCGGGGCGATGAGCGACCTCCGTGCGGCACTCCGCCGGCAATGGCTGACCATCTTCGCGCCAGAATGTCCCGGTGCCGGTCCACAGGCCCGGCTGGAAGAGGTAGGTGTGGGACATCGGCAGGCCTCCCAAGCCGTAGACGTGACCGGGTCATTATCCCTCCGCTGAGCCAGCGTCGCTGTTGCGTCGACACAACGCAGCGATCGGGCGTCCGTGACTGCCCGGACCACCGTTTTCGAGCGTGCGCACCCGGTTCCGCCGCTTCCGGTATGCTCACCGCATGCTCATCGAGCGCATCTGGTCAGCCAATCCCTACCGCAATTTCCACTATCTCATCGCCTGCGCCGAGACCGGAGAGGCGCTGGCCATCGACCCGCTGGAATGGCGACTCTGCCTCGAGATGGCTCGGGCCAAAGGCTGGCAGATCACTCAGATCCTGAACACTCATGAGCATCGCGACCATACGGGCGGCAATGCGGGTCTGGTCGCTGCCACGGGAGCGCGAGTACTGGCGCACGCCGGCGCGGCCAACCGCATCGGCGGTGTCGACCGAGGGCTCGGCAAGGGCGACATCCTGCGCGTCGGACGCACCGTGGAGCTCGAGTGCCTCGATACCCCGGGGCATACCATGGCGCACATCTGTTTGCTCGCCAGGGGCGATCAACCTGCGCTCTTCTCTGGCGATACGCTGTTCAATGCGGGAGCGGGCAACTGCCACAACGGCGGTCATCCGCTTGAGCTCTACGAGACTTTCGTCACCCAGCTCGCACGTCTGCCGGAGGAGACGCGAGTCTTCCCGGGGCACGAGTACCTGGCGCGCAATCTGGAGTTCACGCTCGACCGCGAGCCTGACAACGCGGCGGCAGAGAAGCTCCTGGATGCCGCCCGGTTGCAGGCGCCGGCGGCGATGACGATTACGACGCTGGGTGAGGAGAAGCGAGTCAACACGTTCTTCCGCCTGCAGAGCCCAACTCTCATTGCACGGCTGCGTGCGGCGTTCCCGGACATCGGTGAGCAGCCCGACGCCCGCACCGTCTTCCTGAAGCTGCGGGAGCTGAGGAACAGCTGGTGAGCGAGATGCTGCGTGGCCTGCGACCCTGAGGGAGCGACATGGTCTACTCCGGTTTTTACCGCCGCAGCTTTGTCATCGCGACTGCCGCAATCCTCGCGTACCTGTTGCTCGCCGTGCTGGCGCCGCTCAAGGGCGCCCTCGGCTGGGCGATAGTGCTGGCCTTCCTCCTGCACCCGCTGCACGAGCGGCTCTCGAGGCGTCTCAAGGGCCGCAACATGCTCTCCGCGGGTATCATCACCAGCCTGACGCCCTTCCTCGTGCTCGCGCCGCTATCCGTCCTCGGCGTGGTGTTTGCCGGCCAGGTCACCAGTCTCGTCGGTCGCTTCCGCGGACAGACCGTCCTCGCCTATCCACAGCTCCTCTCACGGCTGGAAAGCTATCCGCTACTTGGTGAGGCGCTGCGCTGGTCGAGCGCCAACTTCCCCGTGAGCGCCGGTCAGATACAGCAATGGGTCACTGGCGAGACGCAGACCGTGCTGAAATCGGCCGCCGCGGCGGGCGGCAGTCTCGCACTCGGCCTGTTCGGCACCGTGGTCGGCTTCTTCATGATGCTCTTCCTGCTCTTCTTCCTGCTGCGGGACGGACGCGCGATTTTCGATCATCTGACACGGCTGATACCGCTCGAGGCGGCGCGCCGCGATCGGCTGCTCGATTACCTGGCTCAGGTGACGCGCGCAGTGGTGTTCGGGTCGACCGCGACCGCGCTCATTCAAGGCATCTTCGTGGGCGTGGGGTTCGCGCTCGCCGGGCTGCCATCGCCGGTCGTCTTCGCCGTGGTGGCGACGATCGCAGCCTTGCTGCCGGCGGGAGCGGCCGTCGTGCTCGTGCCCGCAGTCCTCTATCTGGCAGTGAGCGGTCACTGGCTCGCGGCGGTCTTTCTGGCCTTCTGGAGCGGCCTTCTCGCCGTGGTGGAGAATGTGGCGCGTCCGCTTCTCACCGCTCACCGGGCGCACGTCTCGACCCTGGCGGTGTTCATGGGCGCCGTGGGGGGCGTCTCTGCCTTCGGCGTGCTCGGGCTCGTCATCGGGCCGGTTCTGCTCAGTTTCGTGGTGGCCCTGGTCAGTTTCACGACGGAGGTCCGCGGGGCGGCGATGCCGTAAAATGCGCGCCCCATGGATCTCGACCTCATCCTCGACCCTCTGAACGAGGCGCAGCGCGCCGCAGTCTCGGCGCCGCTCGTTCCCGTGCTGGTGCTTGCGGGCGCGGGCAGCGGCAAGACCCGGGTGCTTACGCACCGTATCGCCTGGCTCATCCAGGCGGAGCATGCCTCACCGTACTCCATCCTGGCGGTCACCTTCACCAATAAGGCGGCCGGGGAGATGCGCGGAAGGGTGGAGCAGATTCTCGGCGCTCCCCCAGGGGTGCTCTGGATCGGCACTTTCCATGGCATCGCGCATCGGCTGCTGCGGCTGCACTGGCGCGAGGCAGGGCTCCCGCAAAGCTTCCAGATCCTCGATTCGGACGACCAGCAGCGCCTGGTGAAGCGCATCATCAAGGCCAACGACCTCGATGAGTCCCGCTGGGAGCCGCGCGAGGTCCAGTGGTTCATCAATTCGAACAAGGACGAGGGCCGACGGCCGAAGGACCTGAAGGCCGGCAACGACCCGACCCGCGCGCAGATGATCCGGCTCTATGCACTCTACGAGGAGGCATGCGCGCGTGCGGGTGTGGTCGATTTCGCCGAGCTGCTGCTGCGCGCATACGAGCTGTGGCGCGACTGGCCCGTGCTCCTCGCGCACTACCGCCAGCGCTTCCGCCACGTGCTGGTCGACGAGTTCCAGGACACCAACTCGATCCAATACGCGTGGCTGCGCCTGATCGCGGGGCCGGAGGGTCACCCCTTCGTGGTTGGGGATGACGATCAGTGCCTCGCATCGGGCACCAGGGTCACGATGGCGGATGGGTCGCAGAAAGCCATCGAAGCAATAGCCGCGGGCGATCAGGTCTTGTCGAGTTACGGCAGTGGCGAGTTCAGGCCCGCAGTGGTCACCGAGACCTTTGTTACCCGCCGCCGGGGACCACTGGTTTGCTTGCACATGCGCTCCGGACGAGTCATCCGGAGTACACCCGAGCACACGCACTTTGCCGGCTACCTCCTGGGCGAGACGCCGCAGACCTATTTCCTGTACCTGATGCACAAGAGTGGAGTGGGCTATCGCCTTGGAACGTCGCAGGTCTACACGAACGGCCAAGCCAAACCCGTGGTGGGCTTCAAGCAGCGGGTGCTGGGCGAGCACGCCGACGCGGCGTGGATCATTCGCACCCACTCGAGCGAGAACGAGGCTCGATTGGATGAAATGCTCACTTCCCTGCGCTATGGAATACCTACCTTGCCGTTTGTTGCTCGAAAAGGGAGGGGACGCAACGGGTTGGTGCATGATCCGGAATATATCTCACGTGTTTTCGGCTCCATCGACACTGACGCTGCCGGTAGTCGATTGCTCGCCGACTCTGGTCTCGATCCGGAGCGGCCGCATCATGCCCCTCGCAGCCGGAACTCGTGTCGCCGCAATGTCGTGATCACTTTGTGCGGTGATCGTCGGGGAGCGAGTCCCTTGCACTGCATCAGCATCGTAGGTATTGATGCAGCCGACCGCGCCGTACTCGAGGAGATGGGTCTGAGCGTTCGGTCGGCCAAGAAGGGCAGTCGAAGCTGGCGGTTCGAAACCGTCAGGGGAGATTTTGGCGAGCTCATGACTCTCGCGAAGCGAGTTCGGGACGCGCTCGGCGCGCGCTTCGTACTGCAGGGTCGAATTCTCAACCGCTCGCTGCCGTTCATTCGTGCGATCGGCATCCGCCCAGGCATGGTGATGGCAACCGCGCCCGCGGGGTTTGACGTGGTCGAGCGCGTCGAGCGCGAGGAGCTCGAAACCGATGTATGCGATCTGAACATTGGCCGTACGCACAACTACATTGCCAATGGCATCGTTACGCACAACTCGATCTATGGTTGGCGCGGCGCGCGCGTGGAGAACCTGCAGCAGTTCCGCCGCGATTTCCCTAGAGCAAAGCTGTACCGTCTGGAGCAGAACTACCGCTCCACGGCGGCGATTCTCGCCGCCGCAAACAGGCTCATCGAGCATAACTCAGGCCGTTTGGGCAAGACGCTGTGGACCAATGGGGAGCCCGGCCTACCCATTCAACTCTATGCCGCGTTCAACGAGCGCGACGAGGCGGAGTTCGTCGCTAGGCGGGTCGCCGACTATTTCGCCAGCGGCAACCGGCGCAGCGACATCGCGGTTCTGTACCGATCCAACGCACAGTCGCGTGCGTTCGAGGAGGCCTTCATCGCCGCTCGCATTCCGTACAGGGTCTATGGCGGCCTGAAGTTCTTCGAGCGCGCGGAAATCAAGGATGCCCTCGCGTATCTGCGGCTTCTGGTGAATCGGGACGACGACGCGGCGTATGAGCGGGTGGTGAACCTCCCGACACGCGGCATCGGCGAGCGGACCGTCGAGGTCCTGCGCGGGGAGGCGCGGGCCGCCGGCATTTCGCTGTGGAAAGCCGCCACGGCGCGCAGCGAGACGCAGCAGGGCGGCGGCAGGACCGCCAATGCGCTGCGCGGCTTCCACGAGCTCGTCGACCGTCTGGCGCGAGACACCGCGGGACTTGCGCTACACGAGCAGATCGATCACGTGCTCGAGGAAAGCAAGCTCATCGAGCATCACGGCCGCGAGAAGCCCAGTCAGGACTCGGCGCGCGGCGAGATGGCGCGCAGCGAGGCCCGCCTCGAGAACCTCGCGGAGCTGGTGAGTGCCGCCCGCAGCTTCGCCGCCGAGTCCACCGACCTCGAGCTGCCGCCGCTCGAGGCCTTCCTGGCTCACGCGGCGCTCGAGTCAGGCGAGCGACAGTCCGATGCCGGGGAGGACAGCGTGCAGATGATGACGCTGCACATGGCGAAGGGCCTCGAATTCAGATTCGTGTTCCTCAGTGGCATGGAGGAAGGGCTCTTCCCCCACAACCGCTGCATGTCGGATCTCGAGGCCTTGGAGGAGGAGCGCCGCCTCTGCTACGTCGGTATGACGCGTGCGATGAAGCATCTATATCTCACGTACGCCGAGCAGCGCCGCTTGCACGGGATGGACACTCATCCCGCCCCCTCCCGATTCATCAAGGAAGTGCCGCAGGACATCGTCGCGGAAGTCAGGCCGCGCGTGCACGTCACCCGCGCCGTTGCTGCGGCCCGGATGCGGCGCGAGCAACCGGCCGCGCCCGTCATTAGATTCCGGACGGAGGAGCCGCCGCCGCCCGGGATGCGCCTTGGAGCCCGGGTGCGGCACGGCAAGTTCGGTGAGGGCGTGGTGTTGAATGTGGAGGGCAGCGGGCCGCATGCCCGGGTGCAGGTGAGCTTCGAGCAGCAGGGCACCAAGTGGCTCATGATGCAATACGCCAACCTCGAGCCTCTTGTATGAGGCGCTGGATCCGGGCATCCTGCCCGGCCCAGCGCGCCTGGGGCAAAAGGCGCGGTTTTTTGCCCCAGGCTCCGCCACCTTCGGCGGCGGGGCGCGTCCCTGTGCCTGGGGCGCAGCATTTG
>JAKBCR010000027.1 GCA_021807675.1 Pseudomonadota bacterium | reverse complement strand
TCCGCCGCCGCGATCTGCGCCTGCAGCCGCACCGAGAGCCGCTCCCGGTTGCCGATGAAGCGCAGGCGCACGCGCTGGCGATGCAGCTCTGCGATCTCACGATCGACCGCCTCCAGGAAAAGGCCCATGAGGCTCGCCACCTCCTCCGCGGGCCGTGACCAGTTCTCACTCGAGAAGGCGAAGAGCGTCAGCGCCTCGACCCCGAGCCGACTGCACTCCTCGACGCAGAGGCGCACCGGCGTCAGTCCCGCCTTGTGGCCCGCCGAGCGTGGCAGGCCACGCGCGGCCGCCCACCGGCCGTTGCCGTCCATGGTGATCGCGATGTGACGGGGCACGGCGTCGGCCCCGGCGGCCCGCGACACGGGCTCCGTTTGCGCCTGCTGCGGCTTGTCGTTACGCGAAAACGGCACTCAGGGTTAACCTCTCATCGAGCCTGCAGGGCCAGCCTCTCGTCAGACCTGCATGATCTCCTTTTCCTTGGCCGTCAGAAGCTGTTCGATGTCGGCCACGTGCTTGTCGGTGAGCTTCTGGATTTCCCCTTCCGCACGACGCTCATCGTCCTGCGAGATCATCTTCTCCTTCAGCATGTCCTTGACGTCGCTCATGACATCCCGGCGCACGTTGCGCACGGCGACCCGCGCGCTCTCCGCATCGTGACGCAGGACCTTGGTGATCTCGCGGCGCCGCTCCTCGGTAAGAGGCGGCATCGGGATGCGGATCACCGTGCCAGCCGTCATGGGCGTCAAGCCGAGGTCGGATTTGAAGATGGCTTTCTCCACCGCCTGCACGACGGCTTTTTCCCACGGAGAGACGACGAGCGTACGGCCATCCTCGACGGCAATGCTCGCCACCTGCTGCAGAGGCACTTCCGAGCCATAGTAACCGACCTTCAGGTGCTCGATGAGACTCGGATGCGCCCGTCCGGTGCGCAGCTTCTTCAGATCCGCCTGGAAGGTCTGGACGCACTTGGTCATGCGCTCACGAGCGTCTTTCTTGATATCTTCGAGCATGTTGTCAACCCTCGATTGGCCGAAAGAGCGCCTGCGCCCGCTTATTCACAAGTCACGGTCGTCCCGACGTCCGCCCCACGCACGATGCGCGTCAGATCGCCGGGATTGTTGAGATTGAAGACCCGCAATGGCAGGTGGTTGTCGCGACACATCACGACGGCGGTCGCGTCCATGACGTTGAGCTTCTCGGCCAGCACCCGATCGAAAGTGAGCCGGGTGTAGTGGACCGCTGCCGGATTGTGCACCGGATCGTCGGAGTAGACCCCATTCACCTTCGTCGCCTTCAGGAGCACCTCCGCACTGATCTCGATCGCGCGCAGCGCCGCGGCGGTGTCCGTGGTGAAGAAGGGATTGCCGGTGCCCGCGGCGCAGATGACGACGCGGCCTTTCTCGAGGTGGCGGATGGCGCGGCGGCGAATATAGTCCTCGCAGACCTCGTTGATGCGAATGGCCGACATCACGCGCGCGTAGAGCCCCAGGCTCTCGAGCGCATCCTGCATCGCTAGCGCGTTCATGACGGTGGCGAGCATGCCCATGTGGTCGGCGGCCACGCGGTCCATGCCGGCACGAGCCAGACCCGCGCCGCGGAAGATGTTGCCGCCGCCGATGACGACCGCCAGCTGCACGCCCAGCCCGACGATTTCCTGCACCTCCCCGGCGATGCGCTTGAGGACCGCCGGATCGATGCCGTAGTCGGCGCCGCCCATCAGGGCCTCCCCCGACAGCTTCACGAGAATGCGGGAGTATCGAGCCTCGGTATTGCCTTCAGTCATGCTCAAACTGCCCTCTCGTTCATTGGCTTCATGCTTCCCGGCTACCGCGCTCGGATGGAAAAAACCCCGCCGGGGCGGGGCTTTTTCGTGAGCGGCTGTCGCTACATCAGCGCTTGGCCGGGGTGGAGGAGCCCTTGACCTGGGCCATGACCTCCGCCACGAAGTCCTCCTGTTTCTTCTCGATGCCCGCGCCGACCTCGAAGCGCTCGAACGCGACTACCTGCGCGCCTGCGCCCTTCAGCAGCTTCTCCACGGTCGCGTCCGGGTCCTTGACGAACGGCTGGCCAAGAAGGGTGATCTCCGCCAGCGACTTGCGCAAGCGACCCTCGACCATCTTGGCCACGATCTCCGGAGGCTTGCCCTCCCCTTGAGCCTGCTCGGTGAGGATCTCGCGCTCCTTGGCGATCACCTCCGGCGGGACCTCGCGCTGGGAGAGGTGCTTCGGGTTGCTCGCGGCGATGTGCATGGCGAGGTCGTGCGCGAGCTGCGCGTCTCCACCTTTCACCGCGACCAGCGCCCCGATCCGGGTGCCATGAATATAGGCACCCAGATGCTGCGGCGCGATCAGTACCGCGAAGCGCCGTACCCCGATGTTCTCACCGATCTTCGCAACGAGCGACCTTCTGCGCTCCTCGACGGTCTGCGCCCCGTCGAGCTTCGCTTGCAGCAGCGCATCGAGCGTCTGAGGACGCTCGATGACGGCGCGGGCCGCGACCGCTGCCGAGAAAGCGCGGAAGTCCTGCTCGCGCGCGACGAAGTCGGTCTCGCAGTTGACCTCCACCATCGCGGCGGCCAAGCCGTCGGCGGAGCGCTCGACGGCGATCACTCCCTCGGCGGCGATGCGCGTCGCCTTCTTGTCGGCCTTGGCGAGGCCCTGCTTGCGCATGAGCTCCGCCGCCGCATCCAGGTCACCGCCGGTCTCGACCAGGGCCTTCTTGCACTCCATCATGCCGGCGCCGGTGCGCTCGCGCAGGTGCTTGACCGTCTCTGCTGTGATGCTCATGAATCGTGATTCCCGTCAGTCCCCGCGCTTGCGCCGGCCAGCCGTGGGGCCGCTCGGCCGCCGCACCGCGACGCCAGCCTTCTCGCCAGTACCGCCGGAGGCGGCAAGCTCCGGCACCGCCTCGCCGTCCAGATCGTCCTCATCGCCCGCGAGCTCCTCCGGCGCACCGCTCTCGGCCGGCGCCTTGACCGGTGCGGGACGGCGGCGCGCGGGCGCCTTCTTACTGCGCACCGGGGCGGCAGGCCGCTGTCGGCCACGCGCGGACTTGCGGCGCGGATTTCCGGCTTCGTCGAGCTCTACGAACTCGTCCTCACCCACAGCGACGGCGGGTACGGACTCCCTGCCCTCGAGCACGGCGTCCGCGACCCCCGCGGCATAGAGCTGGATGGATCGCATGGCGTCGTCATTGCCAGGAACAACGTAATCGATGCCGTCCGGGGAGCAATTGGTGTCGACGATCGCCACCACCGGAATACCGAGCTTGCGCGCCTCGTCAACCGCGATCTTCTCGTGGCCGACATCGACCACGAACAGCGCATCCGGCAGTGACTCCATATCCTTGATGCCGCCCAGGCTCCTCTCCAGCTTCTCCATCTCCCGGCGGAGCTGGGTCGCCTCCTTCTTGCCTCGCTTGTCGAGGCCACCCGAGCCGGCGAGCTCGGTGAGCTCCGCCAGCCGCTTGATCGACTGGCGGATGGTCTTGAAGTTCGTCAGCATGCCCCCCAGCCATCGCTGGTTGACGTAGGGCTGGCCGGAGCGCTCGGCCTCCTTCTGCATCGCCTCGCGGGCGGAGCGCTTGGTGCCGACGAAAAGCACCGTGCCGCCGTCGGCGACGACGCCCTTGATGAACTGAGCCGCCTCCGCGTAGAGCGGCTGCGTCTTCTCGAGATTGATGATGTGGATCTTGTTACGCTCGCCGAAGATGAAAGGGGCCATCTTCGGGTTCCAGAAGCGGGTCTGATGTCCAAAATGGACCCCCGCTTCCAGCATCTGTCGCATGGACACGCCGGGCATGGAGAATTCTCCTGTTTGGGTTGAGCCTCCGCGCATCCCCGCGGCCACCCTCGAAGCTGTGCTTCGAGGAAGCTCGCTTCAAGGGCACCCAGCCGGCGGGATCACGATGCGCGTGTGGGTTGATTGCCAAAAAAGGCCGCGCTTTATACCATGAATCAAGACACCATGCACGTGACCATCAAATCCCCCGAAGAGCAGGAGAAGATGCGCATCGCCGGGCGCCTGGCGGCCGATGTGCTCGACATGATTGCCGAATTCGTGGTACCCGGGGTGACCACGGAGGAGCTCGACCGCATCTGCCACGAGTACATCGTCAACGTGCAAAAATCGGTGCCCGCGAACCTGAACTACCGCGGGTTTCCAAAGACCATCTGTACCTCGGTCAATCACGTCGTCTGCCACGGCATCCCCAACGACAAACGCCTGAAAGCCGGAGACATGGTCAACATAGACGTCACGGTCATTCGGGAGGGCTTCCACGGGGACACCAGCCGCATGTACTTCGTCGGCAAGCCTCCCACGCACGCACATCGGCTCGCCGAGACGTGTTTCGAGGCGATGTGGCGCGGCATCGAGACGGTACGGCCCGGTGCCCGGCTCGGCGATATCGGCCATGCCATCCAGACGTTCGTGGAGCAGAACAATTACTCGGTGGTGCGTGAGTACTGCGGCCACGGTATCGGGCGCGTCTATCACGAGGACCCGCAGGTCCTCCACTACGGGGAGCCCGGAACGGGCCTGGAGCTCGAGCCCGGGATGACCTTCACGGTCGAGCCGATGGTCAATGCCGGCAAGCGCCACGTACGCCTGCTGCCCGATGGCTGGACGGTGATCACCAAGGACCACTCGCTCTCGGCCCAGTGGGAGCATACCGTGTTGGTCACCGATCAGGGGCATGAGGTGCTCACGCTCGGGTCGGCCGACCGGCGGATGCACTGAGCCCATGGCCGCCGGAGACGTCGATCTCCTCGAGGAATCGCTGCCCGCCCCGCCCGCCGATCCCGGCTGGCCGTGGCTGCAGCGCCTGCCGGTGCTTCTCGCGGAAGCACAAGGCTCGCCCGCCGCATGGCGGGAGCTCCTGCGCCAGGCGCACGAGGAGCTGAAATCCCGCTTTCTCGCCGACGAGCCCGTCGAGACGCTCGTACACGCCCGCGCGGCGCTGGTCGACGTGGTGCTGCGGGAATCCTGGAGCACGCACGCGACCGCCTCCATGGACTCCTGGGCGCTCGTCGCAGTCGGAGGCTACGGCCGCGGCGAGCTGCACCTCTGCTCCGACATCGACATCCTGCTGCTCGTGCCCTGCGCTCCGGAGGGCCAGGAGCGGGGCGCCGTCGAGCGGCTGCTCGCCTTTCTCTGGGACATCGGCCTGGAAGTCGGCCACAGCGTACGGTCGGTGGAGGAATGCGCGGCGGAAAGTGTTGCCGATGTCAGCGTCATGACGACGCTGCTCGAGGCACGCCTGCTCTCCGGGAACGCCGCGCTCGTTGCGGACATGCGGGCCGCCCTGGCGCCGGATCGGGTCTGGCCCGTGAGGGAGTTCTTCGAGGCGAAGGTGCGGGAGCAGGCGGAGCGTCACCTCAAGGCGAACGACACCGCCTACAACCTGGAGCCAAACGTCAAGACGAGCCCCGGGGGCCTGCGCGACATTCAGACCATCGGGTGGGTCGCGAAGCGGCGCTTCGGCTCCGATACGCTCGATGGGCTCGTCACCAATGGCTTTCTCACCGTCGCGGAGCTGCGGCGGTTGAAGCAGGCGCAGTCGTTCCTCTGGAAGGTGCGCTTCGGCCTGCACGTGCTGACCGGACGGCGTGAGGACCGGCTGCTCTTCGACCACCAGCTGCGCCTCGCGCAGACCTTCGGCTACGAGGACGCCTCCTACACCCTGGCGGTAGAGCAGTTCATGCAGCGCTACTACCGGACGGTAAAGGACGTCAGCCTGCTGAACGAGCTGCTGCTGCAGCTCTTCCGCGAGGCGCTGCAGACCGAGAGCGAGCCGCCGCGCCCGTTGAATGCGCGTTTCCAGGTGCGCAACGGCTCGCTCGAGGCGGTGAGCGAGGATGTCTTCGCGCGCACGCCGTCGGCGCTCCTCGAGCTCTTCGTGCTGCTGCAGCAGAACCCGGACGTCAAGGGCGTGCGCGCAGCCACCATGCGCGCGGTTGCACGGAGCCTGTGGCTCATCGACGAGGAGTTCCGCCAGAACCCGCGCCACCATCGGCTCTTCCTCGATATCGTACGGGCGCCGGCCGGTGTCACCCACGAGCTGCGGCGGATGAACACCTACGGCGTGCTGGGGCGTTACATTCCGGCATTCGGCCGCATCGTCGGCCGGATGCAGTATGACCTCTTCCACGCCTACACGGTGGATGCCCACACGCTGTTCGTGGTGAGCAATCTCAGGCGGTTCGCGATCCCGAGGTACGACCACGAGCTGCCGGAAGCCTCCCGCATCATGCAGCAGCTGCCCCGTCCCGAGGTCGCCTACCTCGCGGCGCTCTTTCACGATATCGCCAAAGGCCGCGGGGGCGATCATTCCGAGCTCGGCTCGGTGGATGCGGAAGCGTTCTGTCTCGAGCAGGGCCTCTCCCCCTACGACGCGCGCATGGTCGCGTGGCTCGTGCGCCAGCACCTCACTTTCTCGATCACGGCGCAGAAGCAGGACATCGGCGACCCGGAGGTCATCAACGCCTTCGCACGCGCCGTGGGCGATGAGGCACACCTCGACTACCTCTACGTCCTCACCTGCGCGGACGTGCGCGGCACGAACCCCAAGCTGTGGAACTCCTGGAAAGCCTCGCTCTTCCACGACTTCCATCACCGCGTGCGCCGGGCGCTGCGCCGGGGGCTCGAGACCCCGATCGACCAGGAGCAGCTGGTGCGCGAGACCCAGGAAGCCGCTCGCCGCCTGATGCAGGACCGCGATCTCCCCGCAGCCGACATCGAGCGCGCATGGGCACGGTTTTCGCCCACGTATTTCCTGCAGCATTCCCCAGAGGAGGTCGCCTGGCACTCGCGCCTGCTCGCCGAGCGCGATCCGAGCTCCGACGAGCCGCTCGTCGCACTCGATCCGCAGAGCGTGCGCGGTACCACCGCGGTGCTCATTTACACCCGCGCGCGGCGGCACGGTTTCGCGCGCACCACGGCCGTGCTCGACCAGCTCGGACTCAACATCGTCGATGCGCGCATCACCCCTACCGGGGACGGCTTCAGTCTCGATCTCTACCACGTGCTGGAGGACGATGGCGCGCCGATCACCGACCCCGACCGTCAGGAAGAGATCGAGCATGCGCTTTGGGCGTCCCTGCAGCGGCCGGACGACACGCCTTTCGCGGTGTACCGCCGCGCCCCCCGTCAGGCGCGCATGTTTCATACCCCGACGCTGATCGCGCTCAGTGTGGACGAGCGCAACCGCCGCTCGGTCCTCGAGCTGACCGCGGGCGATCGCCCCGGCCTGCTCTGCGATGTCGGCAAAGTGCTGATGGAGGAGCGCGTGGAGCTGCAGGCGGCGAAGATCATGACCGTGGGCGAGCGAGCGGAGGACGTCTTCTACGTGACCGACTTCGACGGCCGGCCGCTCGATCCGGCGTCCACGGAGCGGCTGCGGGAGAGTCTCGCGCGGGCGCTCGACCGCCGCGATGCGGCGTAAGCCAGGACGGGCATCACGATGAATCCGCTGCTGACGCGGTTACACGCGTATCCATTTGAGCGTTTGGGGCGCCTGTTGTCCGGCGTGAGTCTTCCCGCGGGCCGCGCATCCATCAAAATGTCGATCGGCGAGCCCCAGCACGAGCCGCCGGCGATCGTGCTCACGACGCTGCGCGACAACCTTCATCGCCTGGGGACGTATCCCGTCACCGCCGGTCTTCCCGAGCTGCGCTCGGCCTGCGCGCGATGGCTCGAGCGGCGCTACGGACTGCCAGGCGGCAGCGTCGACCCGCACACCATGGTGCTGCCGGTCAACGGCACCCGCGAGGCCCTCTTCGCCTTCATACAGGCCGCGGTCGACAGCCGGAAAGACCCGCTGGTGCTGATGCCGAACCCTTTCTACCAGATCTACGAGGGCGCGGCGCTGCTTGCGGGAGCCGAGCCCCATTTTCTCGCCACCACGCCGGCGAACGGCTACACGCCCGATCTCGATGCGGTGCCGGAGAGCGTCTGGCGGCGCTGTCAGGTGTTGTTTCTCTGCAGCCCCGGCAACCCGACCGGCAAGGTCCTCTCGCTCGACTTTCTTCGCCACGCGCTCGCGCTCGCCGAGCGGCACGACTTCATCGTTGCCGCGGACGAGTGCTACACCGAGATCTATCTCGATGAGCGCTCTCCTCCCCCGGGCCTCCTTCAGGCCTGCCTCGCCGCCGGGCACGACCGCTTTCAGCGCTGCGTGGTGTTCCACAGCCTCTCGAAGCGCTCGAGCGTGCCGGGGTTGCGGTCCGGCTTCGTCTGCGGCGACCCAGAGGTCCTCTCCCGCTTCCTTCTTTACAGGACCTATCATGGCAGCGCCATGGCGGTGCCGACGCAGCTCGCCAGCGTGACCGCGTGGAGCGACGAGGAGCACGCGGCGCGCAACCGCCGTCTCTACCAGGAGAAATTCGACCGCGTCCTGCCGATCCTCGCCTCCTGCCTCGAGGTCGAGAAGCCCGACGGCGCCTTTTATCTCTGGCCGGCCGTGCCCGGGGACGATGAGCGCTTCGTGCGCGACCTTTATGCCAGCCAAGCCGTCACGGTGCTGCCTGGCAGCTATCTCGCCCGCCCCGGCTCCGACGGAAACCCTGGCGCCGGCCGCGTGCGCATCTCGCTGGTGCCGCCCCTCGAGCAGTGCATCGAGGCCGCCGAGCGAATCCGCGATTTCGTACGATGGAGCCCATCATGAAAGACCTCCAGAACCTCAAATCCACCATCGACGCCGCCTTCGAGTTCCGCGCCGACATCACCCCCAAGAATATCCCCGAGGGGCTCGGATCCGTTTTGGAGGAGTGCATTGCACTGCTCGATGCGGGCAGCGTACGGGTGGCGGAGCACAAGAACGGGCTCTGGGTCGTCAACGAGTGGCTCAAGAAGGCGGTGCTGCTCTACTTCCGCATCCACGACAACAGGGTGATGGATGCGGGATTCACGCGCTTTTACGACAAAGTGCCGCTGAAGTATGCCCACTCGACGGAAGCGCAGATGCGCGCATCCGGCACGCGCGTCGTCCCGCATGCCATTGTTCGCAGCGGCGCCTACGTGGCACCCAACGTAGTGCTGATGCCGAGCTACGTGAACATCGGGGCATATGTGGGCTCGGGGACAATGGTGGATACCTGGGCCACGGTCGGCTCCTGCGCCCAGATCGGGCGCAATGTGCATCTCTCAGGCGGCGTAGGCATCGGCGGGGTGCTCGAGCCGCTGCAGGCAAGCCCGACGATCGTCGAAGACGACTGCTTCATCGGCGCACGCTCGGAGATCGTCGAGGGCGTTGTCGTCGAGGCGGGCTCCGTCATCTCCATGGGTGTGTTCATCGGCCAGAGCACGCGCATCTACGACCGCACCACCGGACAGATCCTGCAGGGCCGGATTCCGGCGGGGTCGGTCGTAGTGCCGGGGACGCTGCCTTCCGCCGACGGACGCTACGGGCTTTACTGCGCGGTCATCGTCAAGCGGGTCGATGCGCAGACACGGGCGAAGACCTCCATCAACGAATTGCTGCGGGCGGCGGAGTAGCCGCCGCTTCCAGGGTCCGCTGCGAATCGCCGATCCCACTCTGTAACAAAATCGTCACATTCCCGTAAGACGAGCGTCACGCGGGCGCCATACATTTGGCGCGGGCCGACGGCGGCAGTAGCCACTCGCGTCTCCAGCAGACGCCTGCCGACCGTGCGCCTTGGCCCATCCGATCCAAAATATATGCATAAGGAGCCCGATGATGACTCGCCCGAGCATCGATTCCGTTCGTGCGCATCAGTTTTCCCGGTCCCGCGGTACCCCTCCCGTCTCGATTGCCGCGGCCGTCGCGCTGGCGCTCGGAGCGGCCGCGCTGCCCGCCCGCGCCCAGGCGGCAAGCGCTCCCTCGATCCAAACCGGGCCGCTCACCCTCACCTTCGGCGGGTTCGCGGAGCTCGCCACGATTTATCGCAACCGCAACCAGTCGGCGGACGTCGGCTCGGATTTCAACACCGGCATTCCATTCAACAACAATCCGAACAGCCAGGTCTCCGAGTTTCGCGAGAGCGCGCGCCAGAGCCGGTTCACGCTGCTCGCCCAGGGTGAGGAGTACAACGGCGTCAAGGCCGAGGCTTACTTCGAGACCGACTTCCTGAGCGCCGGGGTCACCTCCAATTCCCGGGAGAGCAACAGCTATACCCTGCGCATGCGCGTCTTCTACGGACGGATGACGACGGATTGGGGGCTTGACGTGCTCGCGGGCCAGAATTGGAGCCTGGCGACCCTCTACAAGGACGGCCTGTATCCGAGGGACGAGAATGTGCCCCTCAGCATCGACGCCTCGTACGTCGTCGGCTTCAACTGGCTGCGCGTTCCCCAGGTGCGCGTCGTCGAGCACTTCAGCAAGGCATTCTCCCTCGGCCTCTCGCTCGAGAGCCCGCAGGCGGTCACCGGCAACGGCATCAACGCGACCGGCCTGCCCACCGGCACCTCGTTCCCCCCCCCGAGCGTCGATTATCAGAACACCGGCGACGCCGGCGGCCTGATGAACAACACCACCACCTACACGACCGATGTGGCCCCGGATGTCATCGTGAAGGCGGCGTTCGACCCGGGCTACGGCCACTACGAGATCTATGGCTTGGGCCGCATGTTCCGCTCGAGCGTTGCCCGACAGAGCCAGACCGTCTCCGGAGGCGGCGTGGGCTTCGGCATGATCCTCCCCCTGGTGCCGAAGACACTCTCGTTCCAGGTCAGCGGGCTCGTGGGCAAGGGTGTTGGCCGTTACGGATCGGCGCAGTTGCCCGATGTCACCATGCAGCCGACGGGCGGCCTGTCGCCGATCAAGGAGTACGACGTGCTTCTCGGGCTCGTCTACACGCCGAACCCGCTCGTCACCGTCTACGGCTACGCCGGGCGCGAGAAGGAGAGCTCCGCGTACTACAACGTCGGCTCGGCAACCTACGGATACGGAGCGCCGGAATTCAACAACTCCGGGTGCTACGGAACCAGCGGGACCTGCGTCGCGAACACCAATTCCGTTGAGGAGGTGACCGGCGGATTCTGGTGGAAGTTCTACCAGGGAAGGCTCGGCAACGCGCAGTTCGGCATGCAGGGTGAATACTTCCAGCGAAACGCATTCGCCGGAGTCGGCGGAACCCCGAGCGCCAATATGTTCGTCGGCCTCGCCTCCTTCCGATACTACCCCTACCAGAGATAGTCGGCCCGGCGGCCTGCCGTCCGGAGCTCTTCGCTCCGGGCGGCGGGAACGGCCGCCCCTGGCAAGCCGGGGGAACGATCGATTATCGATGCTGCTCGCGGAGCTCTTCGCGGAAATGCGCGGACCGCAGAATCGTTGATGCAGGCCCACGTCAGCTACTGATTCCCGACGGTTCCGGTCGCCTGCGCAAGGGCATATTGCGACTTGGCATATTGCGCCAGGGCGGCGGCGTAGCTGGTGCGGGCACGAGTCAGATCCTGCTGGGCTTGAATGACTTCGATCACCGCGTACACCCCGAACTCCTTGCGCTGCATGCTGAGACTCAGGCTCCTCTCGGCCAATTGCACGGCGTCGCGCGCGAGACTCATCTGATCGCGAGCCGCTTGCGCGGCCGTGAACGCGTCCACCACCTGTTGCGATATGGCTTGCCGCAGCTTCTCATCGGCGATCGTGCGCCGGTCGAGGCTGGCTTTCGCCGCCTCCGTGCGGCTGAAGTCGAAGAGTCCCCCCGGCCCGAAGCGCCAGCTCAACCCCACGGCAAAGTCATGGGTTGGTTGGAAGGCGTCGAGCGTTCCGTTCGGGCCGCCGCGGGTGCCGGCGTACGTGGCCGCGGCAGTGACCGAGGGAAGGAGCGGACCATACCTGGCGGCCGCCTTCCGGTGCTCGGCCGCCGCCACCGCGGCGGCGCTCGCCTTCAGCTCGGGCCGGCGCATGAGCGCCTTCCTGATCAACGCATCCACGGGCTGATCGAGCGCGACCAGCGTCGGCGGCACGACCAGACGCTCCGCCGGCACCAGATCGATGGCCGGATCGAGGCGCAGGACCGCCGCGAGCGCCGCGGCATCGACGCGCTGGGCGGCGCGTGCGGCGCGCAGCTCAACCTGCGCCTGGCGGGTCTGCACCGCCACCCGCAGGGCCTCGCTGCGGTTCGTCAAGCCTATCCCGACCGCGCGCTCGAGCTGATCCTGGTAATCACGAGTGACGCGCACCGCCTCATCGGCAATGCCGACAGCGGCGGCGGCGTTGACGAGGTTGAAATAAGCATTCGCTGCCGCGAGCAGCGTATCGTTGCGCGCTGCCTCGACATCGCGCTGCGCCGCCGTCTGCAGCTGCCGGGCGGCAAGCTTGCCGAAAACCGCCTCTCCCAGGTCGACGCCCATGCCGATCGTCCCGCTGCGCCGATACAGCTGCTTGTAGACATCCAGCATGGACCCGGTGGTCTGCTGATCGAGTCCCGTTCGGCGGGCGTACGTTTCCCCGATCGTCAGATACGGAAAGAAGCGCAGCGTGGCGGCATCGTTCGCCGCCTTCGCCTGTCGCTCCGCCGCGCGTACCGCGGCAAGATCGAGATTGTCGATTCCGGCGAGCCGCAGCGTCGTCGCCAGATCGATCGGCTGATTCCGCGAAACATCGGGCGGTGACGCCGGACTCTGCGCCCGCGTGACGCCCGAGACGAGCGCGCACGCGAGCAGCAACCCACCCGTCGCTGCGCGAGACACCTTCCTCACGGACCTGCCGCCCCGTTCATCGCGGTACGGGCCGCCTGTGCGGCATGCCCGGGCGTCAGTCGCACCGACACATACATCCCGGGTAACAGGCGGTGCTCCGGATTCGGCATGTCGATCTCGGCCAGCATGGTTTGACTCCTGGAGGACAACGCACTGCTGACGCGTGTGATCGAGGTCGTGAAGCGTACGCCCGGCAGATCCGGAGCGCTGACGATGACATTGCATCCGGCTCCGACCATCGGCGCATCGCTCTCCGGCACGGGAATCTGGATGCGGATGCGGCTGAGGCTCATCAGCATGACGATCCGGCCGCCGCCCTGCGCGCTGCCGTTCGGCACGGAAACGAATGCGCCCGGATCGACGAACCGGTCCGTGACCGTTCCCGCGAAGGGCGCGGTGACCCTCGCATAGCGCAGCAGGGCATCGACCCGGGCCAGCTTGGCCTTCGCGACCTCGACCTGTCCGCGCTGGATCTCCACCTTCTCCGGCGTTACCAGATCGGGCGCGACTTTGACGGCGCGCAACATGCGCTCGTAGTTGCGTTCGGCGACGTCGGCCTCGGCGGAGTAACGGAGGCGGTCGGCCTGCAATTCCGGGACGTCGAGCTGCGCAATCAGCGCTCCCGCCCGCACGCGGTCGCCCTTGTCGACGGGTATATGCTGCACGTAGCCGGCCACCTTTGCGGTGATCAGCGCGGCCTGATACGCGACGACCCGCGCCGGAAGAACGATGGCCGCAGGGCCCTCGCGCGGGCCGGGGAGCGTATCGGCGGCCGGCGCCGCCAGCGCGACGCCCGAGCAAAGAATCCCGGCTGCGAGAAGCGCCCGGCGGGCCCATCGGTCGATCACCCTCTTCGTAAACATGGTCATTTCACCTGTGCCTGGGAGAGATCGTCTGGATCGAGCGAGGGCGAGCGGCGGGGCGCCCGGGCCCGAGCGAGGGCGAACACCGAGGGCAGCACCCAGAGCGTCGCCAACGTCGCCACCAGCATTCCGCCGATCACGGCCCGGCCGAGCGGCGCGGTCTGCTGCCCGCCCTCGCCCCAGCCAGCCGCCATGGGCAGCATCCCGGCGAGCATTGCCAGGCTGGTCATCACAATCGGGCGCAGCCGGCTCACCGCACCCGTGATGCCGGCTCGTGCCGCTTCCTGCCCCGCCATTCGCGCACGCTCCGCGAAGGTCACGAACAGAATGGCGTTGGCGATTGCGACACCCACCGCCATGATGGCGCCGATGAAGGACTCCAGATTGAGCGTGGTCCCGGTCAACCACAACGTCAGCGCAACGCCGACGATCACCGCGGGCACGCTGGCGATGGCGACGAGCGCCAGCTCCCAGGATTGAAAGTTGGCGACGAGCAGCAGTCCAATCGCGAAGACCGCGAGCATCAGACCGCCGCGCATCGCTCCGAGGAGGGTCGTCATCGTCTCCACCTCTCCGTGAACGGCCACGGTAACCCCACGCGGCGGCGACCCGAGCGAGCTCAGCGCGTGCGCGACAGCGCTCGCCGCTGCGCCGAGACTCGTGCGCTCGATGTTCGCGGTAACGGACACGAAGTGCTGGCTGTTGTAATCATCGTACTCACCGACGACGGTGCCCGGCTCTATCGTGCCGATATTGCGCAGCAGGGTGGGATCACCGCCCTTCGCCATGACAGGCACGTTCCGCACGTCCTCCAGGGAAGTGAAGCTATGCTGCGGCACCTGCACCTGTACGCCGTACGAGATGCCGTTCGGGCCGGCCCAGAACACGCGCTTCGTGTAGCGGCTCGATGCGGTCGCGGGAGTCAAGGATTGGATGACGTCGCTCTGAGTCACGCCGAGCATTCCCGCGCGCTCGCGGTCGACGTCGACGTCGATCGACGGATAGGCGATCTGTTGTCCGAGCTGGACGTCGCGCAGCAGTGGCAACGCGGTCAGAGCCGAGCGCACGCGCACGGCATAAGCCTGATCGGCCTGCAGATCCGGCCCCATCACATCGACTTCGATCGGCGTCGGGGCGCCGAAGCTCATGACACGGCTCACGATATCGGCCGGCTCGAAAGACACCTCGACCTGCGGCATTTCCTTGGCGATCAGGCTCCGCAGCCGGTCGCGGAAGGCGCCCATGTCGAGATGCGCCGAGCGCCTGAACTGCACCGTCAATACCCCTTCCTGAGGACCGCTGTTCCACAGGTAGATGAAGTTGGCGGGGAACGGCGAGCCGTGCACTCCCGCGAGGCCGAGAGAGATCCCGATGGCATCCGGTCCGGCCTGCCGCTCGATGAGCCTCAGCACCCGCTGCATGGCCGCAACCGTGAGATCCAGGCGAGTGCCGGCGGGCAGGCGCAGCCGCATCTCGATTTGCGGGTCTGCGGATTCGGCACGAGGAAAGATGTCGGTCCCGATTCTCGGCAGCAGCAGGACCAGCCCGAGGGCGCAGGCGAGCAGGTAGCCGGTGACGAGCCGCAGACGCAGGCCCCGCAGCCGCTCGAGCCCGTGCTTGAACGCCGCCTGAACGCGCAGGAAGAGACCGGGGTCGGCATCCGAAGCCTCCCCCGCATGGTGCCATTGCCGGAAGGCCCAGACCGAGAGCACCGGCACGAGCGAATTCGCGAGCAGGTAGGAGGCTACCATCGAGAATCCGACCGCGAGCGACAACGGCACGAACAGCGCCCGCGCGGCCCCCTGCATCTCGAACGAGGGCAGGAACACCGCCACCACGCACAACATCGCGATCAGCAGCGGAGCGACCACTTCATGCGAGGCGTCGAGCACCGCCCGCTCGACCGTCTCTTTGTGCACGAGGTGAGTGTGGATATTCTCGATGACAACGGTCGACTGGTCGACCAGAATGCCCACCGCCAGCACCAGTCCGCCCAGGGTCATCAGGTTGACGCTCTGACCGGAGAGCCACAGTGCCAGCACGGCCGCCAGCAGCGATATCGGGATATTGAGTACGATGATGAAGGCGCTGCGCCAGTCGCGCAGGAACAGCAGCACCATGGCGCCGGCGAGGAGCGCACCGAGCGCCCCTTCGGTCGTGAGGCTCCCAATGGCCCGGGTGACGAACGGCGACTGATCGAGCACATAGCGGATGTGCACATCCGCAGGCAGTGCCTCCTGGAATTTCCGCAGATTGGCCTTCACCTCATCGACGACCGCGAGCGTCGAGGCATCGGCGCGCTTCGTGACCGGGACATACACCGTCGGCTTGCCGTCGACCAGCGCCTCGCTGGTGGTGATATCCGCAGCGTCAGCGACATGGCCGACGTCACGCACGAACACGGCGGGGAACGTTCCGGTGTGGATCGGCACGGCCTCCAGATCGCTCACGTTGCGTACGATGGAGTTGGTCTTTACGACCGGATACCGGCCGCCGAGATCGATGTTGCCGGACGGGCTGACGGTCTCCGCATTGGCGATCGCATCGACCACCTGCTCCGGGGCGATCCGATAGGCCTCAAGCTTCGCCGGATCGAGTGAGACGACCACGGTGCGCGCGCTGCCGCCGAAGGGGGCCTCGGCCGACACGCCCGGCAGGGTGGCGAACAGCGGCCGCACGCTGTTCAGGGCGAGGTCCTGAAGCTGAGCGACGCTGCGCGTTGGGCTCGAGAAGGCGAGATACCCTACCGGAACGCTGCCGGCGTCGAACCGGACGACGAAGGGTGGCACGGTGCCGGCCGGCATGTAGGCGTGCGCCCGGTTGACGTACTGGACGGTCTCGGCCGTCGCCTGAGACATGTCCGTGCCCGGCTGGAAGGTCAGCTTCATCAGAGCGACGCCCTGAATCGACTTCGCCTCGACCTGCTGAATTCCGGTGATGTAGAGGAAGTTGTACTCGTAATAGTAGGTGAGGAATCCCTCCATCTGTGCGGCGGTCATTCCCGGATAGGGCTGGGCCACGTAAATGGTCGGCACCCCGAGCGGCGGGAACACATCGGCGGCCATCCGGGTCAAGGCGAGAGCCGCCCCTGCCACGACGCCGAATACCAGCACGAAGACCGTGTACGGCCGTCGCAGCGCAAGCCGCACCAGACTCATCGGTGAAAGAACTCCCGGTCGTGCCGGAACGTACTCGATCCGGCTCGGGAGTGAAGGGTACCGGCCCGATCATGACCGGCAGATGACCTCAAGATGACCGATCGGTCATCCTGTGTACAAATCGTTACACCACCGCCTCGCGCGGCGTGAGAGCGGGTGCCGGCGGCGGATCCGGCGGAAACCGTAATGTCGCGGTAGTCCCCTTCCCGGGCCTGCTCTCGATGGCGAGCGTGCCGCCATGCAGGCGCATGATCGAGCGGACGATGGCAAGACCCAGCCCCGATCCGCTATGGCTGCTCGCGCGGGAGGGATCGACACGGTAGAACCGATCGCCGAGCTTCGCGAGATGCTCCGGGGCAATGCCGATGCCGGTATCGGTGACGCTGAGGATTGCCGCTCCATCGATCTCATCGCGGAATCCCAGCGTGACGCGGCCGCCTCGCGGAGTGTGCCCGATTGCATTGGACACCAGATTGCCGAGCGCCCTGCGCAGAAGCGACGAATCAGCGAGGATCGTCCCCTGCCCTTCGCAGCTCAACACTACCTGCCCTTCATCGGCGAGGGCCTGATAGAAGTCGGATACCGCCAGCATTTGCGCTCGAGCATCGAGGGGATCACGCTTCAGAGAGCCCAGGCCGGCGTGATCGGCCGAGGCAAGGAACAGCATGCTCTCGATCATGCGCGAGAGACGCTCGTACTCCTCCAGCGCCGAGCCCAGAACCTCGACGTACTCCCGGGGTGTGCGAGTGCGCGACAGCGCGACCTGCGCCTCCCCCATGAGGTTATTGATGGGAGTGCGCAGCTCGTGCGCAAGATCGGCCGAGAATTGCGACAGGCGCTCGAAGGCATCCTGCAGCCGCTCGAGCATCCTGTCGAACGCATCGGCGAGCGCGACCAGCTCGCGCGGCCACTCGCCCGTCTGAATCCGCTCGTGCAGCCGCTCGACCTGGATGCGCTCGGTCGCGCGCGCGATGTCGGCGACCGGCCGCAGGCCCCGATGCGCGATCCACGCGCCGATGAGAGATGCCAACAGAACCCCGACGGCAAGCACGCCGGCCGTCTGATCCAGATAGCCGGCGAGCAGCTCCCCTTCCGAGGATACATCGAGCGCGGCCTGAATCCCCCACGGCGCCTTTCCCGACCCTGCGCGCGCGACCGCTTCCGATGTCATCAGGAAGCATCGGCCTCGGAAGCATTGCCGCGCGCGGGCGGCGGCCCCATCGTGACCGGGCTGCGGAAACGCGTCGCGCGGCAGATCTCGGCCCATGTCGGGTGTCTGGACCAGGACTCGCCCGCGACTGTCGAGGACACGGAGATAGAAGCGCGTCGGGAACCTGCCGGAGGTCTCCGCCTCGTCCAACACTGCCGGATCGAGACCGGAGTCGCCGGTGCCGCCGCGGCGCAGCAGCGCCGGAATCACCTGCACCTTCTGCTGCAGGTAGTCCCAGTGAGTCTCTTCCATGTTTCGCTCGAGCCCGAAATAAAAGACCGTCGAGGCCCCCGCAAGCAGCACGAGGGAGGCGATGGTGTAGTAGAGGGTGAGCCAGGTGGATATCGCTCCGCGCCTCCAGCCGAGCCGGCTCATGCGGTCAGCGTGCTTCCAGGACATATCCCATCCCACGAACGGTGTGGATGAGCTTCACCGGGAAAGGATCGTCGACCTTGCGGCGCAGACGGCGCACCGCCACGTCGACGACGTTGCTGTCGCTGTCGAAATTCATGTCCCAGACCTGCTCGGCGATCACGAGTCTCGAGAGCACCTCGCCCTGGCGCCGGGCCAGCAGCGACAGCAGCGCGAACTCCTGTGGCGCCAGATCCAGCCTCGCCTCGCCGCGTGAGGCCCTGCGGCCGAGGAGATCGACGGTCAAGTCCGCGATCTGCAGCACGTCGGGCTGCCGTGCGCCGCGCCTGCGCATCAGCGCACGGACCCGCGCGAGAAGCTCGGTGAAGGCATACGGCTTCACCAGGTAATCGTCGGCGCCGAGCTCGAGCCCCTTCACGCGGTCCGTGACCTCTCCCCTCGCGGTGAGGAACAGCACCGGGACCGACTTGCCGTTGGAGCGCAGCTCACGGAGCAACGACCAGCCGTCGAGCCCCGGCAGCATCGCATCGAGGATGATCAGGTCGTAGTCCATGTGCAGCGCCTTGAACCTGCCTTCGACGCCATCCTCGGCGACATCGACATTGAAGCCCGCTTCGCCCAATCCTTCGCGCAGAAATGCGGCGCTCTTCGGCTCGTCTTCGACGATCAGGAGGCGCATGTGAACGGCGAAGCCTTACGCGACCCGCTCTTCCATCGCCGCCTAACGCCGTGCGCGCCGGTCGAGCACGAAGCGCGCCATGATGTTGATCACCAGCACGAACGCCGTCACCAGGAACGCGGCCGCATAGGCCAGCGCATTCGCCGAGGCGAACGGCTCGTTGATGAACGTCCATATGGCGTAGGTCAGATATCCGATCGGCGAGTGCGTGAGGTGCCCGTCCCACATGTAGTTGGACCAGCCCGCCGTGTAGAGAAGAGGCGCCGTCTCGCCCACCGAGACGGCGAGCGCGAGGAGAACTCCCGTGAGGATCGCGGGCACGGCCGCTGGCAGGCAGACCCCGAGAATCACCCGCCGATCGGTCGCGCCCAGCGAATAAGCCGCGTCCCTCAGGTCATTGGAGACCTGGCGCAGCGCGAGCTCCGTCGTCCGGCAGATGTAGGGCAGACAGATGATCGCCAGCGCGATCGAGCCCGCGGCCACCGAGAAGTTCCAGCCGCCCCACTCGACCAGCGCCACGTAGCCGAAATATCCCACGACGATGGAAGGCACGCCGACCAGCACGTCGGCGAGAAAGCGGATGACGGTGGCCCACTGGCTGAAGCGGTATTCGGAGACATAGATGCCCGAGGCCACGCCAAGGGGCACGGACAGCAACAGAGCCCCTGCCGACAGCACGAAGGTGCCTTCGATGGCGTTGAGCAGGCCGCCGCCGGTCCCCTGGGTGATGGTCGTGAAGAGCGGGAGGTTGAGCGCACCCACGCCGCGGACGAACACGACCCCGAGGATCCAGACCATCATCACGGAGAGCACGACGAGGCACGTTCCCGCGATGGCCCAGCCTGCGGCGCTGATGATGCGCCGCGAGAGCCTGATCCGCCGCGGGACGGGCGCCGGAGCCTGTTGGATCGCGATTGCCATTGCTTCAGGCCGCCATGGTGCGCTGCACGTTGCCCCAGACGACCAGAATGAGCCGTGCGGCCGCATTGACGAGGATCGATATGATCGAGAGGACGAGCGCGATCTCGGCGAGCGAGCGGACCGCGAGCCCCGTGGGGTCCTGCAGGGCACTGTCGAGCTGCGAGACGATGAAGGCGGCCATGGTCGAGATCGGATCGTAGATATTATGGGGCAGGTAGTTCAGAGCGTTCCCGCTTACCATCAGCACGGCCATCGTCTCACCGAGCGCGCGCCCGAGCGCGAGGAAAGTAGCGCCGATGAGCGTCTTGCGGGCCCCGGGCAGTGTGACGCGCCACATCGCCTCGAGCCGGGTCGCGCCGAGCGCCAGCGCCGCCTCCCGCATCGAGGTCGGCTGGTTGACGAGCGCATCCCGCAGCGTTGCCACGATGATCGGCACGATCATCAGGGCAAGGACCACTCCGGCGGTGAGCAACCCGTATCCGCTGCCGGTCGGACCGGCAAAGAAGGGAATGGCTTTGCCGACCGTATGGGCGAGGAACGGAAACAGGTGCCGCCCGAGGAACGGGATCACCACGACATAGCCCCAGAGGCCGAACACCACGCTCGGAATGGCCATGAGGAGCTCGACGAAGAAGGAGATCCACATGCGCAGGTGATCGGGCACCGCCTCCGCGAGGAAGATCGCCGCGCCGACTCCCACCGGTACCGCAAGCAGCAGCGCGATGAGGGTGGACAGCAGTGTCCCGACGATCAGGAACAGAATACCGTAGCTCGCACCCGGCTGAATCTGGGTGCCGTGGACGGTGACCGGATCGGCATAGAGGTTGCCGAGATTCCAGACGTCCCTGACCACGAAGCCCGGGCCGTTGAAATGCATCGCGGGCCACGAGTACACCGCCAGGAAAAGGAGGATCGCCACCAGTGCGGCAGGCAGAACCCCTGCGACGACGCCGAGCCAGACCTTGAACTTCATGCCGCTACAGAATGGCTTTTTTGGCTCCACCAAGCAAGGAGCTGGCACCCTGGTATGAAGCGCTGGATCCGGGCCCCTGCCCGGGCCAGCGCAGCTTTGCGCGATAAGCGTGGTTTTTGCCCAAAGCCCGCTCGGCGGAGCGAAGTAGTGCTTCGCTGAAAGTACCGCCTCGCCCTGCGGCGGCGGGGCACTTCCCTGTGCCTCTGGGTTGCGTGCTCGTGCTTACCCGTGGATCTTCTCGATCTGCGCCCGGCTCAGCGCCTGGATCGGGGCCGGCAGGGGAACGAAGCCTACCTGCTTCATGAAGTGCGGCGAGTTGCCATGCTCCGGGCTCATGCCCCAGAGGAGGAACTCCCTGATCGCCGCCGCGGTCGCGGCATCCGGCTGGCGCTCGTTCACGATGGCGTACTCGTAATTGATGATCGGATAGGAGTCCGCTCCGGGCGCGAAGATCAGGCTGATCCTCTCGTCCTTCGGCGTCTTGGCCGACATCGCGGATACCGCCGCGTGCACCGTGCGCGGGCTCGGCAGAACGAACCGGCCGGCCCGGTTCTCCAGGAGCGCCTCGCCGAGGCCAGCGCCCTCAGTGGCGCTCCTGAAGCTGACGCCGATGTACGCGATCGAATAGGGCGTGCCCTTGCACGCATTGACCATGCCGGGATTGCCTTCCGCGCCTACTCCACCTTCGACCGCCGGCCAGCTCACGGTGGTGCCGTAGGCGACGGAATTGTTCCAGGAGGGGGTGCTGAAGGATAGGTACTGGGTAAAGATGAACGTATCGCCGCTGCCGTCGGTGCGATGGACGGGAACGATCAGCTTGTGGGGGAGCTTCACGCCAGGATTGAGCTTGGCGATGATGGGAGCGTCCCAGTAGCGGGCGCTGCCGGAATAGATGGCTGCGAGAGCCGGTCCGCTCAGCTTGAGGTGCTTGCCGTTCAGTCCCGGAATGTTGTAGTTGACCATCTGCGAGGAGATGGAGACCGGGATGTTCAGCATCGTCGGGTGCATCTTCACCTGGGGATTGCTCATGTAGGCATCCGAGGCGCCGATCTGCGCGATCCCCGAGATGGCCTCCGAGATACCCGTGCCGCTGCCGGTCCCTTGAGTCGTGATCTGGACGCCGGGATGCGTCTTGCTGTAGACCGGGACCCAGAGGTTGAAGAGGGGATAGAGCAGCGTCGATCCGGTCTCGAGCAGGCGCACCTGCGCGGTTGCCGCATGGCTCGCCATCATCGTCCCCATTGCGAGGGTGGCTGCCAGGACAAGCGAGGTCGCTTTCCGGCGGGAAACGCCAGTTCTTGAAGTCATGTCATTACCTTTTTCTGAATGATAAAGAGGGCGTTACAGGGTGGCGCCGGGTCCAGCGCCCGTGCCCGCGAACTGTAGCGGGAGGATGTGACGATTCGGTTACAGGCAAGGCGCGGAAGAGGAAATAGCTTCTGCTTCAACCACATGGATCATGACGGCCGCCGCGCGGCGGAGGCGGATTAGCCCGCCGCAGGGTGTGTTCCCGCGGTCCGGATCGACAGCAGGTGGCGGGCGAGATTGCGGGCGTGGTCGCCGATGCGCTCGAGCTCGGCGACGGCTCGCGACATGGCGATGACCGCCTTCAGATCGCTCGCCACCGGCTGGCGGCGCGCAATGAGGGTAAGCTGCTCCTCGCCCAGCCTCGCGTCATATGCGTTCACGGCGGGCTCGCGCTCGATGACCCCCTCGGCGCACTGCGCATCCCATTCGGTGTAGGCTCTGGAGGCCTCGCGTACCTGGTCGAGGACCAGGCCTCCGATTTCGATCACGTGCACGTGCAGGGAGGAGAGCGCGCCATCGAAGGATCGGGCTGTGTGGCCTTCCACCATAGACTGAAGTCGGGAACCGTTAAGGCCGTGCCACTGGCCATCCATTGCGGCAGGGCCGCCGGCCCGCGCATCCGCGCGCGGGCGCTCGGGCGGATCGAGGACACGTTAAGCGTCCTCGAATAAGGGCACCCCCCTTATCCAAATCGTCCGGTGATGTAATCCTCGGTCAGCCTGTGCTGCGGGTTGGTGAACACATCGTCGGTGTCCCCCACCTCGATGAGGCGGCCCATGTGAAAATAGGCGGTCCTTTGCGAGACGCGGGCAGCCTGCTGCATGGAGTGCGTCACGATCACTATCGCGAGCGATGCGCGCAGATCGTCGATCAGGTCCTCAATGTGCGCGGTGGCGATCGGGTCCAGGGCCGAGCACGGCTCGTCCATAAGGATGACCTCAGGCTGCACCGCCAGAGTGCGCGCGATGCAGAGCCTCTGCTGCTGGCCGCCGGACATTCCCGTCGCCAACGTATGGAGCCGATCCTTGACCTCGTTCCAGAGTCCCGCGCGCTGCAGGCTGGTGCAGACGAGCTCATCGAGATCAGCCCGGCTGCGAGTGAGCCTGTGGATGCGCGGCCCGTATGCCACGTTCTCGTAGATCGACTTCGGAAACGGATTCGGCTTCTGGAAGACCATGCCGATGCGCGCGCGAAGCTGCGCGACATCGCGCCGCTTCTCGTAGATATCCTGCCCGTCCAGCGTGACGGTGCCCGTCACCCTGGCGCCGGGGATCGTATCGTTCATGCGGTTCAGGCAGCGCAGGAAGGTCGACTTGCCGCAGCCCGACGGTCCAATCGCGGCCAGCACCTGCCGCCGCCCGATATCGAGTGTCACCTTCCTGACTGCTTCCTTCTCGCCGTAGAAGACACTCACATCTCGGCAGGAGAAAACCGGATCATCGACGAAGGCATTGCCCACCGACCCTTCGGTGGGCAATGCCTCCTCGAGGGAGCTCGGAACGTGCACTCGGCCGCTCGGCTTGAGGTCCAAGCCGCTCTCGGACGCGTGCTTGCCGGACGTGGAGCCGCCGGCTGCGGAAACGTCGGCACGCCTGGGCTCCGGCACGAGGTCACCTCCGAGAGATTCCGACATATTGTTCATCCCAATGCGCGATCGCGGCCGCGCCACTGACCCTCCCTGGCGGCGGGGCACCCAGCCCGGCCCCGTGGGCCGGGCGTTCGGGCGGATCGACGACAGCGATCGAGGCCGTGCCACCGGCCCTCCCTGGCGGCGGGGCATCCGGCCCGGCCATCCGTGGGCCGGGCGTTCGGGCGGATCGACGACACGTCACGTGTCGTCGATGAAGGCACCGCCCTCACCCAAATCGCCCGGTCACGTAGTCGTCGGTCCTGCGGTTGCGCGGCGCGGTGAAGATCTGCTCGGTGGGGCCGATCTCGACGAGCTCGCCCATGTACATGAACGCCGTGACGTTCGAGACGCGAGCAGCCTGCTGCAGGTTGTGCGTCACGATGCCGATGCAGTACTTCTCCCGCAGGGCCTGCAGGGTCTCCTCGACCTTCAGAGTCGAGATGGGGTCGAGCGCCGCGGTAGGCTCGTCGAACAGGATCACTTCCGGCTCGAGCGCAATGGTACGCGCAATGCACAATCTTTGCTGCTGCCCCCCGGAGAGGCTGCGTCCGTCCTCGTGCAGCTTGTTCTTGACCTCCTCCCACATGGCCGCCGAGGTAAGCGCCGCCTGGACGCGCTCGGCCAGCTCGGAGCGCGAGCAGCGCCGCTCGAGACGCAGGCCGAAGGCCACGTTCTCGAAGATGGACATCGGGAAGGGAGTCGGCTTCTGGAATACCATGCCCACTCGAAAGCGCAGGCTCACCGCATCGAGTCCCGGCGCGAGGATGTCCTCGCCGTCGAGCCGCACCTCCCCGGTCGCCCGATGCCCGCGATAGAGCGTGTACATCCGGTTGAAGACACGCAGCAACGTCGATTTGCCGCAGCCCGAGGGCCCGATGAACGCCGTGATGCAGCGGTCGGCCAGCGTCAGGCCGATGTCCTTGAGCGCCTGATGGTGTCCGTAATAAAAATCGAGGTGCCGCACTTCCAGCTTGGCGGCAGCCGCCGGCTTAGCCTCGGGGCCTTGGCGCGGGACCGGCGCATTCATGGCCGCGATCCGGCCGCGTGGCGGACTGTTCTGTGCATGCTCGTCAAGTTGGGGCGGCAGGCGCTGCGGCTCGGGGTCAGGGCCGCCGCCGGGAGGATACGATAACTGCTCGTCACGGGCTTCGGAATCTGCCCGCATCCGCATGCCGGATTACCGTTCGCCGCCGGCGGCGGGCATCGCCATGCCCGCCGGCGCGTCTGTCCGGCTCGGCGGGCTGAGAACGGCGGCGACCGTACCGCAGAGGACGAGATCTCTTCCAAGCATGAGTGGCTCCGCGGGTAACTTATCGTATGGATCCAGTCTTGCCGCAAAACGTTGCAGGCGCGTGACGGGCCACGCTGAAACCGTTGAACCCTGCGCGCGTGGCATGGACAATGCGCAGCCGCTGCTGCCCCCGGCGCACCCGGATGGAGACATGTCCGCCACCCTCGAGCTCACCCGTGATCTCATGACCCGCCGCTCCGTGACGCCCGCCGACGAGGGCTGCCAGGAAGTGATGCGGCGGCGCCTGCAGGCGCTCGGCTTCGAGGTCGAGCCGCTGCGCTTCGGCGGCGTCGAGAACCTCTGGGCGCGCCGCGGCAGCGCGCAGGAACCGTTGTTCTGCTTCGCGGGTCATACGGACGTGGTGCCCACCGGACCGCTCGAAGAGTGGCGCAGCGACCCGTTCGTGCCGACCATCCGCGACGGGCTGCTCTACGGGCGAGGCGCTGCAGACATGAAGAGCGCCCTCGCCGCGATGATCACCGCCACGGAGGAATTCGTGGCCGCGCATCCCGCGCACCAGGGCCGCATCGCCTTTCTCATCACCAGCGACGAGGAAGGTCCCTCGGTCGATGGCACCAAGCGGGTCGTCGAGATGCTCGCCGCCCGGCGCGAGCTCATCGACTGGTGCCTCGTGGGGGAGCCCTCGAGCGAGGTATCGGTCGGGGATACGATCAAGATCGGGCGGCGCGGCTCATTCAGCGGCCGGCTTACGGTGCATGGTGTGCAGGGACACATCGCCTACCCTCATCTGGCGGACAACCCGGTCCACAAGCTCGCGCCAGCGCTCGCGGAGCTCACGAGCCGTGTCTGGGATCAGGGCACGGAGCATTTCGAGCCGACGAGCTTCCAGATCTCGAATCTCAATGCCGGGACGGGAGCACCGAACGTCATTCCGGGGGAGCTCAAGGCGCGCTTCAATCTGCGCTACTCGCCGGTGCAGACCCTCGAAGGGCTGAAGGATACGGTCGAAGGGATACTGCGCAAGCATGGCGTGCGCTACACGCTGGAGTGGTACTTGTCCGGGGAGCCGTTTTATACCCCGCCAGGCAGGCTATCGGAGGCCGTCGGAGCAGCGGTCGAGGGCGTAACGGGCAGAAAGCCGAAGATATCCACGGGAGGCGGCACATCCGACGGCCGCTTCATCGCGCCGTTAGGAGCGCAAGTGGTGGAGCTTGGCGTGGTGAACGCCTCGATTCACAAGGTGAATGAGTGTGTGCGCCTCACGGACATCGAGGCGCTCCATCGCATGTATTTCAACGTGCTGCGAAATCTGCTGGCCTAGCGGCGTCCGGATCACGAGCGTCTGGCGTTCGCGATGACGCCCGCGGTGCCCAGGAATGCGGCCCATATGAGCACCCACTCAGACATGGCGAGGCCGAGGAAAGTCCAATCGATGATGCCGCACTCGCCGCTACCCGTGAGGACCTTGCGGATCACTGCCGTGAGCGGCATGAACTTCAGCATCATGGACAACGGTGCGCCGCAGGAGGGAATGGCGCCGGGCGGCAAGTGCTGCAGATAGATCTGGCGCGCGGCGATTGCAGCGGTGGCGAGGGCGGCGGTGGCGATCAGTACCGCGTAGACCCGTGCACCCCAGCGGCGCGGGTTGTGCAGCGCGGCGATGAGGAAGAACACCCCTAGCGTGGCGATGCCGATACGTTGGAAGATGCAGAGCGGACAGGGGTCGAGTCCGAGATGGAACTGCGCATACACGGCGTACGCGATGAGCCCGGCGCAGATCAGGAAGCCTGCGAAGTTGATCGTCCGGCGCGGAAGCCCGCTTGCGGGCCGGCCCGCCACCATCAGCGGCGTCTCCCTCATGGTCCCGTGGACCTGGGCACACCAGCGGGAGCTGCTCGCTCTCTCAACTCCCGCTCGACGTCATCCAGCGACGTATGCCGAACGTCCTTGCCGTAGACCATGTAAATCACGTATTCGCTGATGTTCTTCGCGTGGTCACCAATTCGCTCCAGAGAGCGGACGACCCACATGACATCCAGCGCACGCCGTATGGTCCGCGGATCTTCCATCATGAAGGTGATGCTCTGGCGCTGGATGGCCTCGTACTCCTCGTCGACCAGCCGATCCTGGCGCGCGACGCGCAGGGCCGACTCCGCATCCATACGCGCGAACGCGTCGAGGGCGTCATGGACCATCTCGGAGACGATGCGGCCGAGATGCTTGATCTCGCGGTACTTGTCCGCGGGGCGCTCCATGGTGGCGAGCCGAGAGGCGATGTAGCCGATCTTCTCGCCCTCATCGCCGATGCGCTCGAGGTCGGTGATGGTCTTGATGATGGCGACGATGACGCGCAGGTCACCGGCCGCGGGTGCCCGGGTCGCCAGGATCCGGCTGCACTCCTCGTCGATCGAGACCTCCATGTTGTTCACCTGGTAGTCGCCGAGCGCCACCGACTCGCCAAGGGTGCTGTCGCCCTCGGTGAGCGCCGTGATGGCCTTCTGCAACTGTTGCTCCACGAAGCCGCCCATCGCGAGCACCTTGCTGCGCACGCGCTCGAGGTCCTCGTTGAAGCGTCGGGAGATGTGGTGGCTGAGGTCGGCGGTTTCCATCAGGATCGTTCTCCGGCTCGGCTGCCGATGATAGCTGAAACGCCGGTGGCCAGCCGTGCGCGCGCGCGCAGCGGAATCGGCTCGAGGCCGGCAAGGAACTGGCCGGTCGCCGCCGCCCAGGTGAAGTCGGCGGCAGCCGCGGCACACCGAGCGTGATCGAGCCGCAAAGCCCCGCGTATGGCTTCGGCGAGATCGAGGCTCATCACCCCCGTCACGCCGGGCCGAAGCACATCGCGCGGCCCCGGCACCGGGAAGGCCGCGACCGGCAAGCCACAGGCCAGCGCCTCGATCATGGCGATGCCGAAAGTGTCGGTGAGGCTCGGGAACACGAAGACATCGCTCCCGGCGAGCAGCGCCGCGAGCTCCTCCCCGAAACGGTAGCCGGTGAAGACCGCCCGCGGATAGCGCGCGGCCAGCGTGGCGCGCTGCGGGCCGTCGCCGATCAGCAGCGCCGTGCCGGGCATCTTCAGATCCAGAAAGGCCGTGAGGTTCTTCTCGACCGCGAGGCGGCCCGCGTACACCATGATGGGCCGCGGCAAGTCTCGCAGGCTCGGATGCGGCGGGTGCCGGGGATGGAAGCGCCACGAATCGACCCCGCGCCGCCACAGATGCAAGGTGCCGAAGCCTTCGCGGGCGAGCTCTTCCCGCAAGCTCTCGCTGCTGACGAAAGTCCGCGCCGCGGCTCCGTGGAAGCGGCGGAGCCAGGCATAACTCACGGCGCGGGGAATCGGCCAGCGCTCGGCCAGGTATTCGGGATAGCGCGTGTGGTAGGAGGTGGTGAACGGCACGCCTCGACTGCGGCAATGGCCCCGGGCGGCCGCTCCGAGCGGCCCCTCGGTGGCGATGTGAACCGCATGCGGGCGCAGCGCCATCAGACGTCCCGCGATGAAAGGTCCGGGCCAAAGCGCGAGCCGGATCTCCGGATAGCTCGGACACGGCAGGCACGCCAGCCCTTCCGGCGAGAGGATGCCCGTGGAGTGTCCGAGGCGCGACAGCTCACGTGCCGTGGCGACGAGAGTGGTAACGACACCATTGGTCTGGGGCGCCCAGGCATCGGTGACGATCGCGATTCTCATGCCCGCAATCCTCACCCGTACAGATGTCAGATCCGTGACATTTACACCGCGGTTGCCGTACGGATGGCTTGCACGCGCTGGGGAGGGAAGTGGCACGAGAAGGTACTTCCCTTGCCGATCGCGCTGCGCACTTCGAGCTCCGCGCCGTGCCGCTGCAGGACGTGCTTGACGATGGCGAGGCCGAGGCCCGAGCCTCCGGTCGCGCGGGAACGGCCCGGGTCGACACGATAGAAGCGCTCGGTGAGCCGCGGAATGTGCTCGGAGGGGATGCCGATGCCGGTGTCGGTCACGGAGAAATGTCCCCCGTCCTCATCCACCCACCAGCGCATCTCGATGGAGCCTTCCGCGGGCGTGTATTTGGCGGCGTTGTCGACCAGGTTGGAGAAGGCGGAGTGGATCTCCGACTCTTCGCCGATCAGCGCGGCGTCGGAATCGATCCGCACCCGCAGCTCCCGCGGGTGTACCGGACGGGCGAGCACATCCTTGCGCAGCAGTGCCAGCAGCGCCGCAACGTCCACGGGCTCTCCTCCAACGGGATCCCCCGGCTGCTCCAGCCGGGAGAGCTCGAGCAGGTCGTGAATGATGCCCGTCATGCGCTCCGCCTGGCGGCGCATCTCGGCGACCGGACCCGCAAGATCCCGATCGAGGGCCGGGTCCTGGCTCAGTGTCTCCAGGTAGCCGCAGATCACGGTGAGGGGTGAGCGCAGCTCGTGCGAGGCGTTGGCGACGAAATCCCGGCGCACCGCCTCGAGGCGCATTTGCCGCGACACATCGTCGGCGAGGAGCAGCTGCTGGCCGTCGCCATAGGGCACGATCTGCAGCGAGAGATAGCAATCCTCACGGCTGGCGCGCCGAACGATGACGGGGTTCGAGTAGTCCTGAAGCCTCAAGTAGCGGGTGAACTCCGGCTCCCGCAGCAGATTCTCGATCCGCAGGCCCAGGTCGACCGCGCGGCGCAAGTCGAGGAGCCTGCCCGCCATGCGGTTGAACCAGACGATCTCGCGCTGGGGATTGAGAATGACGACGCCGTTCGGCAGCGCGGCGGTCGAGCTCTGCAGTTGCCGAACGAGCTGCACGAAGCGCTGCTTGTGGAAGCGTTTACGCCGGTGCAGGCGCACGATCTGGGAGATGATCTGCCCCCAGACACCTCCGATGTCCGGCGGATCGGCAAAGCTGCGGTGCCGCACCCACCATTCCACCCGGAAGAGCACGACGAGTTGCCAAGCCAGGTGGACGGCCAGCGCGCACGCCAGTCCGCCCCAGACGCTGCCGATCAAAGCGCCGATGATCAGGCCGGCGGCGATCGTCCCGAGCAACCGGCCGGCTGCGAACCACCATGCCTGAGTTGCCGGTTGCAGCTGTGTCCTCACTGCGTCTTGTTGGAGAACCGGTATCCGGCGCTGCGTACCGTCTGGATGTAGCGATCCAGACCATACGGCTCGAGAGCCATCCGCAACCGCCTGATGCAGACATCGATCGTCCGGTCTTCGACGCTCGTGTCGCCGCCCCACAGCCGGGCGATGAGCTGCTCGCGGCTGAACACGCGCTCCGGGCGGCTCATGAAGAACTCCAGCATGCGGAACTCGGTCCGCGCGAGCGGCAGGACCTCGTCATTGACGGTGATTCTCTGGCCCTGCTGGTCGAGCTTCAGTCCCTCGAACTCGAGGACCTGATTGAGGCCGACGGTGCCGGCCCGGCGCAGCACGGCACCGATCCGCGCCACCAGCTCCCGGGGTGAGAAGGGCTTGGTGATGTAATCGTCCGCGCCATTCTCCAGGCCCGTGACCTTGTCTCCCTCTTCGGCCCGGGCCGTCAGCATGATGACGGGCAGCTCGCGCGTGAGGCGGTCGCGCTTGACCGCGCGAGTGAGCTCGAGGCCGCTCATGTCGGGCAGCATCCAGTCGACCAACATCAGGTCCGGAAGGCGGTCCGCCAGCGCCTCGCGCGCCGTCCGGCAGTCGTCCGCCTCGCGTACGGCATACCCCGCGCGCTTCAGGCCGAAGGCGATCATGTCGCGGATCGCCCGCTCGTCCTCCACCACCAGAATGAGTTTCCCGTGCATGGTCGCAGATCTCTACTATGACGCGCTGGATCCGAGCATCCTGCCCGGCCCAGCGCGCCTCGAGTAAAACGCGTGGCTTTTGCTCGAGGCTCGCTCGGCGGAGCGAAACAGTGCTTCGCTGAAAGCACCGCCTCCCCCTGCGGCGGCGGGGTCCGTCCCTGTGCCTGGACGCGAAGTCGTGCCGCTTCACGATTTCGGCGACTCCAGTATTACAGCGGGAGAATGTTGCAGAGTGATGACAGCACCTCCGATATGTTACGGCTGCGGCCGCGCGACATCGTCACGAAGATAGACCGGCACGGCGGCTTCAGGGCCGAGCAACCGCCCGGCGACGAGCTCCGGCACGGCGAGACGGACTACTTCGGCCGCTCTGGGGAGCAGCCGCTCCCAGACTCCCGCCACACCGGGCAGCGCTTGGAGGGTGGGATAAACGGAGAAGCCGCGCCCGACCCCCGCCACACCGGCCACACCCGACCATGCCGGCGGCAACTCGACTCGCCCCGGTGGACTCACCCGCTCGGGGCCGCAGGCAAGGGCCAGGCCGTCATCGCCCCGCTCGAAGCACGCCCAGTAGACCTCCTTCATGCGCGCATCATTGCACACCAGGGCATGGGTCACGCCGCCGTCTTCATCGAAGACCTGCTGCGCGAGGGCGCGCAAGTCGGAGATCGCCACCACCCCGAGGTCGGCACCAAAGGCAAGACCCTGAGCCACGCTGGCCGCGAGACGCACGCCGGTGAAAGAGCCCGGGCCGCGGCCGAATGCGATGGCGTCAAGATCCCGCAAGCTCATGCCCGCCTCGCCGAGAACCTCATCGATCATGGGCAGGATTCGCTCGGCATGGCCACGCGCGAGCTCCGCCTCGCGGGTGAGCAGCCGGTCTTGCGCAAGCAGCGCCGCCGAGCAGCACTCCGTGGCGGTATCGAGCGCCAGCAGCCTCATGGCGCCGCCCCGGCACGGCGCGGGGCGGCGGCCCGCGCCGCATGCCGGA